>JAFAVT010000077.1 GCA_019242275.1 Alphaproteobacteria bacterium | reverse complement strand
CCTGGTCGGCACGGCGGCCGGCGTGTGGCTGTTTGCGCTGATGCGCCGCCAGGGCCAGATGGATTTGATCGTGGCGCTTTCCTATGTGCTGCTGCTGGGCAGTGTCGGCACGCTGATGCTGCGCGAGAGCCTGGCCACCCTCAGAATGGTGCGGGGCGGCGCCGTGGTGCCGATCAGGCCCATCAACCGGCCCTGGATTGCCGCCCTGCCTTTCAAGCTGCGCTTTCGCCAGTCGCGGCTTTATCTCAGCGTGCTGCCGCCGCTGGTGATCGGTTTTGCGGTCGGTGTGCTGTCGGCCATCATGGGCGTGGGCGGCGGCTTCATCCTGGTGCCGGCGATGATCTATATCCTGCGCATGCCGACCAATGTGGTTCTGGGCACCTCGCTGGTGCAGATCATCGGCATCACCGCCATTACCACCATCTTGCAGGCGACCAGCAATTACGCGGTGGACATTGTGCTGGCTTTCTTTCTGGTGATTGGCGGCGTGGTGGGGGCGCAACTGGGCGTGCGCGCCGGAGCACGGCTGCGCGGCGAGCAATTGCGGCTGTTGTTGGCGGTGATGGTGCTTGCGGTCTGCGCCCGGCTGGCCTGGGGCCTGGTGGCCCATCCCCGCGACATCTATTCCACCATATTGGGAAGCTGATGCGGTGCTGGCTATTCCTGCTGCTGTTACTGACGCTGCCGGCGAGCGCGGCGGAAGACATTGTTTCTGGCCTCAGCCAGGACCAGATCGAAATCAATTCCAGCTATACCGGCACTGATATTGTGGTGTTCGGTACCATCGAGCGGCCTTCGCAAGCGGCGGGGCGCGACATTGTCGTGGTGGTGCGGGGGCCCGATACCGGAATCACGGTTCGGCGGCGCGACCGCATTGCCGGCGTCTGGGTCAACAGCGACGCGGCGAAGTTCACCGAGATGCCGGCCTTTTATTTTCTGGCCAGCACGCGGCCGCTGAATGCGATTGCCGGCGCCGAAGTGCTGGATCGCTATGGCCTGGGGGCGATGCATCTGTTGCCCGGCACTATTGTCAGCCATCACGATCCCTTGCCCTTTCGCCAGGCGGCGGTGCGGCAACTGACGGCGCAAGGGCTTTATCGCGAAGCGCCGGGCGCGATTGATTTTCACAGCGAGAATTTGTTCAAGACGGTAGTGCCGATTCCCGCCGCGGTGGCGCGGGGACAATATAATGTGGAAGTCTATCTGTTCCGCGGCGGCGATGTGGAAAGCGTGCAGTCCACGCCCTTCTTTATTGACCAGACCGGACTTGAGCGGCGGCTGAACAACTTCGCCCACAACCAGCCCTTGGGGTACGGACTTTTGGCGGTGTTCATGTCGCTGCTGTTCGGCTGGGCGACGAGTGTGCTGATGAGAAGGCCAGGGTGAGGAGCGGTCAGCCGCGCCTCGGCGCGGCTGACGAGCAGGTCCAGTGGACCTGCGAGAGCGACGCCTCCCTCGCTTCGCTCGAAGAGGGGCAAGGTCTTCCAAGGCTCGCTATCGCTCGCCGGGAAGACCTAAGCCAACGGCGCAGCATCTCGCGCCCAAGCGCGATGCGAGCCAGGGACCGCCTGCCACCCGCACCGCCCCCTTCGCGCACGCCCAAGTGCGACGCGAGGCCGGGAAGGCAGCCCTCACCCTTGGTCCTTCGACAAGCTCAGAATGAGGGCTCAGGGTGAGGTACTTTTCCTTATCGAAATCGCAGCGGTGCACGCCCAAGCGCGATGCGAGCCAAGGGTCGCCCGAAACCCGCGCCGCCACCTTCGCACGCCCCAGCGCGACCCGAGGCCGGGAACGGTAGCCCCGTGCCGAGCAACCTTCCGTCATCCGAGCCCAAGCGCCGGAATGCCGCGAAAATCCCTAGCAAACCTTGTTGCCAGCGTTCGCAACATCTGTCTGAATCCGTACAAAAGGTGCCGCGGGTTGGGGAGTTGGGGTGGCGGAGGAACAGAAAGAGGCGGGCGCAGCCGTCTCGGAGATCGGGGGTGCATCCGACACAGGTGGGCTGGCGACAGACCTTGCCTTGGCGGAAGCGCGCCATGACCCGTCCCTGCGGGCCCATGTCGCCGCTTTTCTGGACGACCAGCGCCGACTGATTGCGGATCAGCGACAGCATCTGCACGAGCAATTCAAATCGCTGCCGAAGCAATTGCGTCTTGCGCTGTGGGAAAAGTGGCTAGGCGTGGCGCTGCGACTGGCAACCGCCTTTGTCGGACTGGCGATTGCAGGCGGGCTGGCGTTCCTGGTCTGGGACGCCGCCCGCAGCGACGGCCTCAGCATCGAAGCTTTCTCGGTGCCGCCCGATCTGGCCGCGCAGGGCCTGACCGGAGACGTGGCGGCGGCGCGCCTGCTGGACCGCATCAATGTCATGCAGGCCGCCACCAACACCTCGCTGACGCCGCGCTCGGTTTCCGGCAACTGGGAAACGCGCGATGTCCGGCTGGCTATTCCCGAAACCGGGGTTTCGCTGGCCGAACTGGAAAACTTTCTTCGCGCCAAGCTGGGTCATGTCTCGCGCCTCAGCGGCGAGATCGTTCGCAACCCTGCCGGCATCACAATGACGGCGCGGGTGGCGGGCAGCGGCGCCGTCAGCGTCAGCGGCAAGGAAGCGGAGATGGAGGGGCTGACCGAAAAGCTGGCGGAGCAGGTCTATCGCCTGACCCAGCCCAACCTTTACGCCGCCTATATCCGCGGAAAGGACCGCGCTGACGAAGCCATCCTGGTCTATGAGGAGCTTATCCGTTCCACCAAGCCCCTGGAGCGGGCCCTGGGCCATAGCGGAAGGGCGGGTGCCCTGAACCAGAAGTTCGGCTGGCAGGCGGCGGTGCCGGATCTGCAGCGTGCCCTGGCCATCGAACCGGATCTTTTCACAGCGCGCACCAATCTTGCGGGAGCGGAACGCTATCTGAGCCATGAAGAGGCCTGGCTGCAAAACCGGAAGATCGCGCTGAAGCTGCTGTCCGACCCGATCCATGGCAACGCCCGCGCCGATTTCATTCCCGCCTATCGCGGCATAACCCAGGGCGAAATTGACGCCGCGAAGGGTGCCTTCCAGGACGCGGTCCGGGCGCGGCAGGATTTTGTCGGTGTCGCCATTTCCGGCCAGGAATTCGGCATAGACCAGGTCATCAACCTGGCCGCTGCACATGATATGGCAGCGGCACAGCAAGAGATGGCGGCCTTTGCCGCCAATCCGGCCAGCAATGCTGGCTATACCACGTATGGCCGCGCCTTCCTGGCCACGTACGCGCAGGACTGGCGGGAGGTGCTGGCGCAGCAAATGGTCGCCGAGCGCGCCACTGCAGGCATTGTAGCCATGCGCCTGCCCACGCGAACTTTCTTTTATCCGCTGGCAGTCATCGCTGAAGCTCATCTCGGCCAATTCGCCGCTGCCGAAGCAAAGCTGGCCGCCATGCCCGGTGATTGCTTTCGCTGCATGATCGCGCATGCGCTTGTCGCCGAACTCGAGGGCCGGCAGGCCCGCGCCGACTGGTGGCTCGGCCAGGCATCGGCGGCGGCACCATCCATTCCCTTCGCCAATTTCGAATGGGGCCGCGCATTGCTGGAGCGTGGCAAACCGGATGCGGCCATCGAGAAGTTTAAGGCTTCGAACCGGCAAGGCCCGCACTTCGCCGACGCCCTGGAAGGCTGGGGCGAGGCGCTGATGGCGAAAAACCAGTCGCATCTGGCGCTGGCGAAATTCGCGGAAGCCGAGAAGTACGCGCCCAACTGGGGAAGGCTGCACCTGAAATGGGGCGAAGCGCTGGTTTATGCGGGCAAACCTGCCGAAGCGAAGGCGCTGTTCACCCGCGCTGCCCAACTCGATCTGACGCCCGGCGAAAAGGCTGAACTAACAAAGGTGTCCCATGGCTGAACAAGCCGAAGACACCGGCGCTTCAGGGGTTGCTGCGCTGCCCCGGGGACCAGGCGCCGATCCGATGGCTATGGCGTTGGCGATTGAGGGAGCATCTGTAGGCAAAGCCGACCGCTACCTTGATGAGCACACGGCATTAGCTGGCGATCAGCGCACTCTGATAGCTAACCAAAATCGCGTGCTTCATCTCCAGGCCGAGGAGATGCGGGCGGAAGAACCCTACAAGCTTTCGCACTTTCGTTTGCGCCGCTTCTCCGACTGGGCCAAGGCGGCGTTCGAGTTCTCTCTCGGCATTCTGGCCCTTGCGCTCGTCGCCGGTGTGTCTGCCCTGGCCTGGAACGCCGCTCATAGCGACGGGGTCGTGATCGAGAGTTTCGCGGTGCCACCGGACATGGCCGCCAAGGGGCTTAGCGGCCAGGTCATCGCCAGCCAGACGCTGGACAAGCTGGCAGCAATAATAATTTCCACCAACGGTTCAGTGCGTGCGGCGAAAACCTATTCCAACGGCGCAAGCGACGACATCAAGGTGGAAATTCCCGAAACCGGCGTTTCGGTCGGGGAAGCCTATCGTTTCTTGAAGACTTGGCTGGGACACGAGACCCGCATCAGCGGCGAGGTTTGGCGGACCGCCAGCGGCATTGCAGTCACAGCCCGCATCAGCGGCCAGGAAGGTGCAACCTTCACCGGCGCGGAGGCCGATCTGCCCGCGCTAGTAGGGAAAGTCGCGGAGCATATCGCGCGCCAGACGCAGCCTTACCGATTTGGTGTTTACCTGCTGCGCAGCCAAAATCGTTCCGCGGATACGCTGGCGGTGTTCCAGGAGTTGGCCACCTCGGGCCCGGCGCAGGAACGCCCCTGGGGTTATGTCGGGTGGGCGAACTCGGTTCGCGCCAGCGGGGGTAGCACTGTTTATGGGGTTAGTTTGCTGCGGCAGGCGTTGGTACTGCAGCCCGACAATGTGCTGGTGCTGAACAATCTGAGCGGCGCCCTGCATGGAATCGGCCACTTTGAAGAATCCCTGCACCTGAGAGAGAAGGAGCTGCCCATCCTGTCCGGTGGCGCCAGCCAGTCGGTGGATGCCAATGTAGTTCCCAGCTATCGCCAATCCACCCAAGCCTACATTCACGGCGACAAGGGCGCCCTTCGCGAAGCCGTGCAGGAAATGCGCGGGGCCCTTAGCCTTCGCGGCGGCGGCAACACCGCGGAACAGTATTACTTCCTAGTCAATTCCATGGCGGCGTTACACGAGGTTGAATCAGCTCGATTCGCCCAGGTTGACGGCTTGTCGCAATCCGGTACGGCAGCAAACGCCAGTCAGGCGATTAGCGCGCGCCTGGCTGTAGATCATGAAGCGCAGGATTGGACGGCGTTGCTCACTCATGCAAAGGCGCTAGACCCGCTGTTGGTTAGTTCTGCAGCCGCACGCGAGCTTTTTCTGGCGCGTGATGCACCAAGGATTGCGTTAGCCCAGGCAAAGCTGGGTAATCTCACTGCAGCCGAAACCAGCCTCAAACCGATGTCGGCGGGGTGCTATCCGTGTCTGATCGCGCGCGCCCAAGTGGCAGAACTTCAGGGCCAGCATGCGCGCGCCCATTTTTGGTTTACGCGTGCCACCGAGGCGGGGCCGTCTTTGCCCTTCGCTTTTGAGGCAGAAGGGCGTTCGCTGCTGGCACGGGGCAAGCCGGACGACGCCATCGCGCAATTCATCCTGTCCAACAAGAAAGGCCCCCACTTCGCCGACGCTCTGGAAGGCTGGGGCGAGGCGCTGATGGCGAAAAACCAGTCGCATCTGGCCGTGGCGAAATTCGCGGAAGCGGAGAAATACGCGCCCAACTGGGGTCGGCTGCATCTGAAATGGGGCGAGGCGCTGGTCTATGCGGGCAAGGCCGATGAAGCGAAGGCGCAATTCGCCCGCGCTGCCACGCTGGACCTGACGCCGGCTGAAAAATCAGAACTAGCGCGATTTCCAGACACGACACGCCATAAGGGGGAATAGACATGACCTGGGTTCATCCGGCCGCGGAGCATCATCAGAATGCGGCACAACAATACGAGAAAGCCGCCTGCCATCACCGCGAAGCCCAGCGCCTGTTCGCGGCGGAAGACAGGGTTGCCGGCGCGCATCAGGCGCATCTGGCAAGGGCGCATGCGCTCAAAGGCGAGCATTTCGCCAACGAGGCCTGCAAGGCGCATGAGCATTTCCAGTGGGAAACCCCCCGCCTCTGATGCGGGCCGGACCGGTGAGCCACTCCGTCGAAAGTGCGGCATTCCTGCCGGAGGAAGCGAAAATGGAATTTCACAAGCCCAAAGCCGTGCACAATTGGCGGGAATTTCTGAAAGAGCTTGGCACCATCGCGCTGGGTGTGTGCATTGCGCTGGCTGCCGAACAGACGGTGGAATGGCTGCACTGGCGCGCGCAGGTGTCAGAGGCGCGTGCCGTGATCGCCAGCGAGATGGCCCGTAATGTCACTTACGCCATCATGCGTACACGCATCGCGCGCTGCGAGAGCCAGCGCCTGATGGATCTGAGCAATATGCTGGATGCCGCCGCGCGTCAGGGCAGCCTGCCCACGGTGGGTGCAGTGGCAAGCACGATACAAACCCCCTGCTAGCCAGGCGCCTGGGCTGGCGGGATGGCGTCGCAGACCGCGACCCATTTTTCCCGTGAGCAACTGGCCGCACTCAGTCTTGTCTATCGCCGCGTCGAGCGTATTGAGGCCTGGAACCGCGAGGAATCGGAGGCCTGGGCCCTTATTCACAGCATGGAAGGGCCGGGCCGGCGCCTTGATCCGCCCCTCCAGGCTGAATTGCGAAAGGCGATAAACCTCGCCAGCTATCTCAATGGGGTGATCAACAACAGCGGCGTCAGGATGATCCGCCAGGTCATGGACGAGAACCTGCCTTTCACGCCCGGCGAACGCCGGGATATGGCGCAGGCGATGAAATACCAGCTCCCGGCCTGGGGTTGCGGCAAGATTACCCTCCAGCCGCCGCCGGGATACATTCAGACAGTTTACGGTCCGGGTTTTCAGAATGAAATGGACAGCCTCGAAAAGGCCCTCCCCGCTTTCCTGGCATTGCCCAAACAATGACCGACGCCGCCGGCCCGTCTGCTGCCGCACCCGAGGATACCGAAATGGAATTTCACCAGCCGAAACCCGTCCACTCCTGGCGCGACTTTGTGAAAGAGCTTGGCACCATCGCGCTGGGTGTCTGCATCGCGCTGGCCGCCGAGCAAGGCGTGGAGTGGTATCACTGGCGCAGCAAGGTGACGTTGGCGCGTGAACAGATTGCCAGCGAAATGACGTCAAACTTTGAGGGAGCCATCAGCCGCATCCGGATCGGCCCCTGCGTAGAGCGGCGGCTTGATGCCCTGGCGCTGATTCTGGATGCGGCTTCCAAAAGCGGCGCCCTGCCGCCGGTGGGTGATATCGGTGTGCCGCGACCGATCATATGGTCAACCGGCGTGTGGGACAGTCTGGTGGCATCGGAAACGGCGACGCATTTTCCCACCGGGCATTTGCAGAATCTGGCCGTCACCTACAAGGCAATCCAGAGGCTTGACGAAGGCGGCCGGCAGGAATTGGAGGAATGGAAGATTCTCTACGGCATGGTCGGCCCGGGCCGCCGTCTTGATCCGGCGTCGGAGGCCCAACTGCGCCAGGCGCTGGGGCAGGCGCGCGGCAGCAATCGCATGTTGACCAACATGAGCAGTCAACTTTTTCGCACGACAAAAAACCTTGAAATTCAGTTCAGCCCAGACGAGCGGGCGGATTTGACGCTGTGGAAACAAATGCCGTTGACGGGCGGCAAACCCACTTTATACGCCCCGGTCCGGTTCAGCATCTGCAACCCCATGGGCCCAGTTCCGGCCAGCTATGGCCAGGCCCCCTATTCCGCCTTTCCGTCGCTAATGAATGAGGCGTTGAAGACGATTCCCGATTTCTCCGGCGCCGCCAAGTGAGCGAACCCGCCGCCTTTATGCCGCCCGAGGAGCCGCCGATGGAAATTCACCACAAACCAAAATCCTGGCACGGGTGGCGCGACTTCCTGAAGGAATTCGGTACCATCGTGCTGGGCGTTTCCGTCGCGCTGGCAGCAGAACAGGGCGTGGAATGGGTGCACAATCTCGCCCGCGCGGCCGAGGCCCGCGCCGGCATCCGCGAAGAGATCGCCCGCAACCTCAGCTACATGAATACACGCCAGACCACTGAAGACTGCAATGGCAAACGAATGAGCGAGGTGGAAGGCCTGATCGCCGCCGCTTCTACCGGTAGGCTGCCGCAAGAGGCATTCTGGATCGGCTCACCGATGAATTTCCTGATGGTGGACGGCAAGTACAAGACGGCAGTGCAATCGGGCGCCGCCAGCCTGTTCGACAATGTCGAACAGGCGCTCTATTCCGACATTTATACCCATTTCGCGATCTACACGCAGGGGGAAGCGGACGAGGAGCAGGCCTGGAGCGATCTACGGACTCTGGATGATCATCCCCTCTCCACGCCGACGCTGGACTGGCAGTTGCGCAGCGCCATGCAGAAGGCGCGCACCGCCCGCTTCAGCATATGGAGAACCCGCCAGCTCGTGCTGGGCCATGCGAAGGAAATCGGCGTGGCGCCAGCGCCACAATTCAAGCTCCCGCTCATCCCCACCTGCCTGCCGCTGCATACGACCCATGCCGAGGTGGAAAAGCTGCACGCGCAAGCAGGAACAGACGCGCCCATCCCATGAGCGACAACACCGAGAAACCGCCCGAGGAACCGAAGATGGAATTTCACAAGCCCAAGCCGGTTCATAATTGGCGCGAGTTTGCCAAGGAGTACGTCATCATCGTGCTGGGCGTGGCCACAGCGCTTGCCGCCGAGCAAGGCGTGGAGTGGTTGCATTGGCGAAGCGAGGTGGCCCAGGTGCGGGCCGGCCTCGCCATCGAATTGGGGCGCGTGATGCAATACGGTATCGAGCGGGTACGGACCGCCAAGTGCACCGAAGACCGGCTGAATGAGCTGGCCAGGATTCTGGACAGCGCCATGCGCAGCGGAAAATTGCCGCCGATTGGATCAATCGGCTCGGCACCAACCCGGCCCTGGGTCAGCATTGCATGGCAGAGCGTAACGCAATCGCAGACCGCAAGTCATTTTTCCAGTGAAGAACTGAACAGGTTCGGCCTGATTTACAACGCGGTACCGGCTTTGGCCGAAGCGCAGGGGGAGGAACTGAAAGCGTGGTCTGACCTGAGCACGATGACAGGACCTGGCCGTCCGCTGAACCCTTCCTTGGAAAGCACACTTCAAACCGCGCTCGCCCGGGCGCGATACCTTAACCGCTTCATGGCTTCCATCGGTGGATCGGAAGTAACCCGGATTGCGGCGCTGAAGCTGCCCTTTACCGCCGAGGACCAGCGACAGATCAATACCGCCCTGCATGCGCCATCGCCGCAGGGACAATTTGCAATGTGCGCGCCTTTGTCCGATGCGCCCTCAACCTATGGACAACAGGCGCCCTACGAATGGGTCATGGATCGGCTGAAGGCGTTACAAAATGAGCCGCCGTTCCGCGACGCCGGCACTGTGTCACCCCCCAAATGACCGACGCCGCGCAAACGCCGGAGGATAAAAAGATGGAATTTCACAAGCCGAAACCGGTCCATTCCTGGCGAGAACTTTTGACCGAGATCGGCGTCATTGTCATCGGCGTCGCGATTGCGCTGGCCGCCGAACAGGGCGTCGAATGGTTGCACTGGCGGGCACAGGTCCAGGAATCCCGCCAGGCGATCGCTGCCGAGATGGCGCAGAACATCGGTTCGGCGATTGTCGCATGGCGGAGCGGGCTCTGCGCCGAAAACCGTTTGGACGAAATCGCGGCTATTCTCGACAAGGCGCAGGAAACGGGGTCTCTCCCGCCGGTCGGCGATATTGGCGTGCCCTCCACCAGGGTCTGGCGTACCGGTACATGGGAAAGCATGGTGGCTTCGCAGGTCGTGACCCACTTTCCCCGCGAGGAGCTGACGCTACTGGCGGACATTTACGCCCTCATACACCTTGTCAACGATGCGCCTGATCCCAACGCATGGACCGACCTTGATGACATCAGCGGTCCCGGCCGCCGTCTCGATCCCGCATCCCTGGCCGATCTGCGCCGTTCCCTGGGACGCGCCCGCACCCTTGCGCGCCGCAGGGCCTTTGGTGCTTCGCTCATCATTGAGCGAACAAAAACCCTGCACCTGCCCTTTAACGCGCAGGACCTGAAGTTGATTGCGCTCCTGCGCCGGCTGGCTCTGGAGAGCAATGCGACAACCGTCCCCAAGGAGGCGGAGGGTGTCTTGCGTGGCGGCTTCAGCATATGCCGCCCCATCGGCACCGTGCCGCCCCACTATGGCCAGTCTTCGTACAATCTTGCGCCGCCTCTGACGGATGAAAGGCTGAAAAGCCTTCCCCCCTTCGGCGATACCGCTTCATCACCCGCGCCATGAGTGAGCCTCTGCAACCTCTCCCGCCCGAGGAACCCAAGATGGAATTTCACAAGCCGAAACCCGTCCACTCCTGGCGCGAATTACTCACCGAGATCGGCGTGGTGGTGATCGGTGTCTGCATCGCGCTCGCCGCCGAGCAGACGGTGGAGTGGCTGCACTGGCGGGCCCAGGTGGCAGAGGCGCGCACGGCCATTGCCAATGAGTTGACCAGCAATCTGGTAGGGGCCACGCTTCGCCTGCGCAGCCGCGGTTGCGCGCAAAGGCGTCTTGATGAACTGGCGCTGGTGCTGGACCATGCGGCGAAGCAGGGCAGCCTGCCGCCGCTGGGCGACTTTGGCATAGATTGGCGCCAGACCTGGCTCACCGGCGCCTGGGACGGCGTGGTGGCCTCGCAGACCGCGACCCATTTTCCTGACGGCCAGATGGTTGATATCGCCAGTACCTACCAGTTGTTGGCGCGGATGGACGAGTTCAGCCGCCAGGAAGTTGAAGGCTGGTCGGTGCTCTATTCCATGGTGGGGCCGGGACGGCGCCTCGATCCGGCGTCCGAAGCCGGCCTGCGTGCGGCACTTGGCCAGGTGCGCACCTACAGCAATGTGCTGGATTCGATGAGTACGCTTTTGATCGAGCGTTTTGCGACGCTGCCGCTGAGCCTTGACGGCGAGAATCGCAAGCAGCTCGCCGGAGCACAAAGCCGGCCCCTGAGCGACATCTTCATCTGCCGGCCGATCGGGACGCCGCCTGCGGCTTACGGACAGGGCTATGTCAACTCGATTACGCTCGCCCCGGCGCGAACAGAGGCGGCTATCAAGGCGATGCGCGACATCGCAGCGGCGGCGCGGCGGTAGGATCAGGCACTCTTGCGGTGCGCCATGGCATAGACGCGGGTGCGGCCCAGCATGTAGGCGTGATAGGGGCCGGCGAAGAGGCCGGCGATCGGGGTCTCGCGCACATCCAGGCCGCCGGCATAGGCGCCAAAGGCCGGCAGCACCAGGCGCAAGCCGTCGGAGACGAAACAGCGGCGGCGGACGCTGCGGCCCCATTTGGCGGCGGTGGCGCAGGGGTGCAGGTGCCCCGCCACTTCGCCCAGATGCAGTTCGGCATGGGGTTCGTGGCGCAGGGTGAGGCCGCCAAAAGTGATTTCGCCCGCCGTCCGCCCGCCCAGCCAGGCCGGCGGCTTGGGATCGTGATTGCCGGCAATCCAGACCCATTCCGCCACCCTGGCCAGCGCGTCCAGCATGGCGCGTTCCTCGGCGCCGATGCGGCCCCCGGCTTCGCCGTCATGGAAGGAATCGCCCAGCGCGACAACGACGGCGGGCTGGTGGCGGCCCACCGCCTCGGCCAGCTTCAGAAGCGTGGCGCGGCTGTCATAGGGCGGCAGGAACTGACCGGTGCGGGCAAAGGACGAGCCCTTCTCGAAATGCATGTCGGCCACCACCAGCGCCCGATGCGCCGGCAGGAAGGCGGCGCCCAGGGCATCCAGCAGCACACTTTCGCCGTTCACGTTGATGATGAGGTCATTCCACATTGCGTTCTTCTTACACTGGGCCGCTTGCCATCCTTCGTCCCTCGACAAGCTCGGGATGAGGGTCTCAGGATGAAGTGGTGTCTTGCACGCTCATGGTGCGCTTGTCGAACCATCGGCCAAGTTTTCCACGTCATTCCACCCGCATGGCATCCCGGATCAAGGCGTCTTCATTCTCATGCAAAATATCCTCGTCCACCGCACCCGCCACCATCTGCTTGTCTATCTCCAGAAGCGCCGGCACCGCCAGGGGTGAAACCCGTTCCAGCCGCCGCGTGACAATGCGGCCCTTGATCCGGGCCAGCATATCGGAGAGGCGGGCGATGTCGAGCAGGCCGGTGCCGGCATCGGCATAGGTAGCGCGCAAAAGCACATGGTCGGGCTCATGTGCCCTCAAGACATCGTAAATAAGATCTGAAGAAAATGTCACCTGTTTGCCGGATTTCTCCTGACCCGGAAAGCGGCGCTGGATCAGGCCGGCAATGATGGCGCAGTTGCGGAAGGTGCGCTTGTAGAGATTGGAATCAGCCAGCCAGGCATCCAGATCATCACCCAGCATATCCTGGTCGAACAGGGCATCCATCTTGGCGGCCGCCATGTCGCGCGCCGCCCAGACGCAAAGGGCATATTCGTTGGCGACAAAACCCAGCGGGCGGAAATTGCCCCGCTCCAGCCGCCGCGTCAGCAGCATGCCCAAGGTCTGGTGCGCCAGGCGGCCTTCAAAGGGATAGCAGCAAAGATAATGTCGCTTGTTGCGGGGAAAAGTCTCGACCAGCAACTGACCCGGCAACGGAATGGTGCTGCGCGCCTCCTGGATCGCCAGCCATTCATTCACCGGCCCCGGCAGTTCGGCCCAGCTTTTGGGGTTGGAGACCATTTCGCGCACCCGCTGGGCGAGAAAAGTGGAAAGCGGAAACTTGCCGCCATTGTAGCTGGGGATTTCGGCTTCGGGATCGCTGGCGCGGGTGACATAGGCGGCGTCTTCACGCAGCGCCTCAAAGCGCAGCACATCGCCGGCAAAGACAAAAGTATCGCCGGGCGAAAGCTGCTCAATGAAATATTCCTCGAGCTCGCCTAGCTTGCGGCCGCCGGCGCCGGCGGGCCGGCCCTTGCCTTGCAGCTTGATCGCCACCATCGGGTCTTCGACGATGACACCGACATTGAGCCGGTATTGCTGCGCCAGACGGGGATGGGCCAGCCGATATTTGCCATCGGGCGTTGCCCGCAACCGGGCATAGCGGTCATAGGCGCGCAGGGCATAACCGCCGGTGGCGACGAAATCCACCACGGCATCAAAATCGCGCCGTGTCAGCGCCGCATAGGGCGCGGCGGAACGCACTTCTTCGTAGAGCGCCGCCGCATCGAAGGGCGCGGCGCAAGCGGTGCCCAGCACATGCTGGGCCAGAACGTCCAAGCCACCGGCGCGGGGGCGCTCGCCGTCCAGTTCGCCGGCCAGCACCGCCGCCCTGGCGGCATGACATTCCAGCACCTCAAAGCGGTTGGCCGGCACCAGCAGGGCCCGGCTGGGTTCATCCAAGCGATGATTGGCGCGGCCGATGCGCTGCACCAGGCGGGCGGCGCCCTTGGGCGCGCCGATGCAGATCACTTTATCCACCGCGCCCCAGTCAATGCCGAGATCCAGCGTCGAGGTCGCCACCACGGCGCGCAGGCTGCCGCGCGTCATCGCCGCCTCCACCTTGCGGCGCTGCTCGGGCGCCAGGCTGCCGTGATGCAGGGCGATGGGCAGATTGTCGTCGTTGAGCTGCCACAATTCCTGGAAGGTGCGCTCGGCCTGGCTGCGGGTGTTGACGAAGACCAGGGCGGTGGTGGCGGTTTTGATCGCCGCCATCACATCGGCCATGGCGTGACGGGCCAGATGCCCGGCCCAGGGGACATATTCTTCCGAGGCCGAGATTTCGATTTCCGGTCTGGCCCCGCCCCGCGCCACCACAAGTTCGGATAGATATTCGGTGCCGGCACGTTGCGGCACCAGAAAGCGTTGGAGCAGGGCGGGGTCTTTCACGGTGGCGGAAAGCCCGACGCGGCGATGGGCCGGCGCCAGGGCGGAAAGCCGGGCCAGTCCCAAGGCCAGCAGATCGCCGCGCTTGGAATTGTAGAGCGCATGCAGTTCGTCCAGCACCACGGTCCTGAGGTTTTCGAACATTTGCCCGGCGCGGGGATGGGCAATGAGCAGCGCCAGTTGCTCCGGCGTGGTCAGCAAAATGTCGGGCGGCAAATGGCGCTGGCGCTGCCGGCGGGACAATGGGGTGTCGCCGGTGCGGGTCTCAATGCGGATATCCAGCGCCATTTCCGCCGCCGGCGTTTCAAGGTTGCGGGCCACGTCAACCGCCAGCGCCTTGAGCGGCGATATATAAAGTGTGTGAAGCGCGGCTTTGCGGGCGCGTTTTGGCTTTTGCGCCAGATCAATCAGGCTGGGAAGAAACCCCGCCAGGGTCTTGCCGCCGCCGGTGGGCGCCACCAACAGCACACTCTCGCCCCGCATAGCATGGTCCACCAGCGCCAGTTGATGGGGGCGCGGGCGCCAGCCGCGGGCGGCAAACCAGGCGTTGAAAATTTCCGGAAACATGGGCGGGCGCGACCATACCGATGGCGCCATGCCGAGGCGAGAATTTTCAGACCGTGCCCAGCAGCCGCTCCAACTCGGCTTCCGGGGTGCCGTAGAAACTGCCCGCGACACGTTCCAGGCCGGGGCGATTGACCACCGTCAGTTCGCCGCGCCTTGTCGTGACAAAACCGCGCTGCTCAAAGGAATGGATGGCGACAGTCACGCCGGCCCGGCGCACCCCCAACATCACCGCCAGAAATTCATGGGTGAGCGGCACGGCATTGCTGGTCATGCGGTCATGCGCCATCAGGAGCCAGCGGGCCAGCCGCTCTTCCAGCTTGGCGCGGCCATTGGCGAGCGCGGTGTGCGCCGTTTGAATCATGAAGCCCTGGGCCGATTTCAGCAGCAGACTGCGCAGCGATGGGCTGTCCTCAATGGCGGCACAGAGACGGTCGGCGGCAATGCGGTGGCCACTGCCGGGAATCTGCATATAGGTGGAATGCTGCGCCCGGTTATCGCCCATGATCAGCGGCACGCCGGTGACGCCTTCATAACCGATGACGCCCACTTCAATGCGGTGATCCTCATTGTCCACCGCGACCACCGAGGCGACGCCGATTTCCAGGAAATAGGCATGGGCGATGGGCTTTTGCGGCGCCTCGATCACCTGGCGCTCGCGCAAGCTCACCGCTTCCAGATGCGGTTGCAGCAGCGACCAATCCTTGGGGCTTAATTTGCCAAGCAGCCGATTGCGGATACCGGCACGATGCGACGCATCCATGTTCACAAGCGGCCGGTCCAGTGTGAGGTTCCCACTCATGCGGCACCTTTTGAGTCGCGCCGCTTTCTTGCTTCGAACTTAGCGTTAAGCCGCGGAAATCCTATGTCTTTTTCAGTACGGAAGCGTACGACATACGCGGCGCTTTTTGCGTTCGCATCAAATGTTTTTTCTATCGCGCGGCGCATGCAGACGCTCCGGTGCAGAAGCAGAGTCCGTGTTGATCCGTCTACGGATCAACACGGTGCGGCAGGATGTTGCCGTCGGTAAAGAAAACGAATGGGACCGGAACCGGGTTGCCGGGTCAGCGACTGAAAAACGCCGCTACGGCCCGGCGGGTTTTCTGATCGCCAACGGCCGTCATGTGATCGCGCGCCGGCACGCTGATGGCCGAACCATGGCGAAATTGCGCCGCCAGCGTTTGCGCAGGTCCGGCGATGTCGTCATTTTCCCCGCACACCACCAGCACCGGTTGGGCAATCTGCGCCAAAGCTTCCGGCGGCAGTCGCGGTGACATCGCCCGCATGCAGGCGGCAAGAGCAAAACGGTCCTTGCCCGGCTGGTTGGCAAAGGCGCGAAACATGATGGCGCGTTTGTCGGTGAGGCCGGAAGGATCGTCGGTCTCCAAGGCTTCGGCCAAAAGATCGCGGGAATTGGGATCGCTGATGCGGGGGCCGTCCAGGTAATGGCCGCCGACGCCGGCCAGCGCCAGCTTCAGCACCCGATGAGGATGGGCGGCAACAAAGCGCAGGCCGATAAAGCCGCCCATGGAATAGCCGCAATAATGGGCGGCGGGAATGGCGGCCGCATCCATCACTGCGGCGACATCTTCCGCCATTCGGTCATGGCCGTAAGCGGCGGGATCGCGAGGCTTGTCGCTGTCGCCATGGCCGCGGCAATCCATCGCCAGAACGGCAAACCCCGCTTCGGTCAAGGTGGAATACCAGCCGGTGGATTTCCAATTCTGGCCACGGCTGGAGCCAAAGCCATGCACCAGCAGCACCGGCGGACCTGACGCCTCGCCCGCCGTCTCGAAAGCCAGGCGGATGCCGTCGCCGGCAATGGCGAATCCGGTTGTCATGGCGGCTTTGGGCCCTATGCTTGCCGCCATGCGCTTATGGCTTGGGATTGCCGCGGTCAATGGGGCGCTCGCTGTGGTGGCGGGCGCGTCCGCCACCCATCTGCTTCGCGCTCATCTGGCCCCCGACATGATGACAGTGTGGGAGACGGCGGCGCGCTATCACATGTATGGGGCGCTGGCGATGGGGCTGGCCGCTTTGGCCGGATCGCGGCTGTCGCCGAGCTTTTTTCTGGCCGGCATCATGCTGTTCTCCGCTTCGCTTTATGCCCTGGCCCTGGGGGCGCCCTGGTGGCTGGGGCCGCTGACGCCTATCGGCGGCGGCTTTTTGATCGCCGGCTTTGTCTGCCTGGCGATTTCTTCGTTCCGGAAGTCTTCCTAGGACTTTTGGAATTCCAGACAAAAGCCGCGCCGGCCATGCCGTCCTCATTCGGCGTCAGCCTGACATGGGCCGGCAGCTTGAAGTCAATGCGGTTGGCATTGCCGCCGCCGATATAGAGATGGTCATAGTTGAAAACCGTTTCGAGAATTTCGATCGTCTCCTTCACCCGCTTGTTCCACTTTTTATGACCAATCTTCAGGCGCTGGGCTTCGCCGATCCAGCCGTCAAAATCATGTTTGTGATGCACCGGGACATGGGCGAACTCCAGATGCGGCAGGAGCGCGCCATCATGAAACCAGGCGGTGCCGAAGCCGGTGCCCAAGGTGACAACCAATTCCAGACCATTGCCGCTGATGGCGGCCAGGCCCTGCACATCGGCATCGTTGCGCAGGCGCGTGGGCTTGCCGAGCAGCTTCGACAGTCGCTTCTCCAGCGGAAAGCCCGCCCAGGCTTTGGTGCCCAGATTGGGCGCGGTATGGACCACGCCACGTTTCACATAGCCGGGAAAGCCGATGGCGACGGCGTCATAGCCGTCAAATGCCTTCGCCATCTGCGCCAGCAGCTTCAGCATCTTTGCGGGATTGCAGTGATGGGGCGTTGGCACCCGCAGGCGCTCGCTAAGAAAGTGGCCATTGGCATCTACCAGCGCCGCCTTGAGGCCGGTGCCGCCAATGTCAAAAGCCAGAATGCGTTTGTAAGTTTTCGGCATCAGAAGCCGTAACCCTGGTCATCGCGGCCGGCGGCCAGTGCGTCGGCCAGCCAGATCACCTCGCCCTGCGGCTGAAGACCGCCGGCCGGCAAGGCGCCGCCGCGGGCCTGGGCAAGGGCGTCGCGCTTGGCGGCACCCGAGACCAAAAACAAAATGGTCTGGCTGGCTTCCAGCGCCGGATAGGTAAGGGTGATGCGGGGCTGCTCGCGGCCTTGCGGCACCGCCGCTGCCCAGCGCGCCCGCTCCTCGAGTACCGGCTGGCCCGGCAGCAGCGAAGCGGTGTGGCCGTCTTCGCCAAGGCCCAGCAGCGTCAGGTGAAACAGGGGCACGCCGGCTTCCAGCTCGCCGGCGCCATATTGCTGGCGCAGCATCTCGTCATAGCGGTCAGCGCCGCTTTGCGGCGTGTCGTCGGTGGGGACGGCAAAGAGCTTGAGCGGTTTGACCGAGGCCCCCGCCAACAAGGTTTCGCGCACCATGCGATAGTTGCTGTCCTGGTGATCGGGCGGAACAAAGCGTTCGTCACTGAAGAAAATCTCGACACAGGGCCAATCTATGTCTTTTCGCCGGGCCAGAACGCGATAGGTGGAGATGGGGGTTGCGCCCCCCGACAGCACCAGGCGAAACGGCGCCTGGCAGCATTTAATCTGGGCGGCGATAAGCTCTGCCGCCCTGGCGGCCAGGGCATCGGCATCTTTTACCACTTCCAGCGTGCCGGCGATGTTCATTCGCTGGACTGCTTGCTGAGGGGCTTGATCTCGCCCTCCTTGTGGCCGCCAAAGGCATGGCGCATGGCCGACAGCAATTGGTTGCCGAAATTCTTTTCCATGCGGGAAGAGAAACGGGCAAAAAGCGAGGCCGCCAGCACCGGCACGGCCACCGCCTCCTCTACCGCGGCGTCAATCGTCCAGCGGCCTTCACCGCTGTCGGCAACCTTGTTGCCGAAATTCTCCAGATTGGGCGACTGTGCCAAGGCGCCCGCGGTCAGGTCCAGCAGCCAGGAGGAAATCACACTGCCCCGCCGCCAGACTTCGGCAATATCGGTGAGGTCCAACTGGAAGCGCTGATCTTCCGGCAGATCGGGCGAGTTCTTGCCCCTCAGCACATCAAAGCCTTCGGCATAGGCCTGCATCAGGCCATATTCGATGCCGTTATGCACCATCTTGACGAAGTGCCCGCTGCCGGCCGGACCGCAATGCATATAGCCCTGTTCAACGCGGGGATCGCGGCCTTCGCGGCCCTTGGTCTTTTCGGCTGTGCCCGCACCCGGCGCCAGGGCGGCGAAAAGCGGATCGAGCCGTTCTACTGCCTTTTTGTCGCCGCCGATCATCATGCAGTAACCGCGCTCCAGGCCCCAGACGCCGCCGGAGGTGCCGCAATCAATATAAGTGATCTGCCTGGAGGCCAGCGCCTTGGCGCGGCGGATATCGTCCTTGTAAAACGTGTTGCCGCCGTCAATCACGGTATCCCCCGGGCAAAGCAATTGCCCCAGATGAGCGATGGTCTCTTCGGTGATGCGCCCCGCCGGCAGCATAACCCAAACGGCGCGGGGCGGTTTCAATGCTTCCACCAGGGCAGAAAGGTCAGCCGCCGGTCTCGCCCCTTCCAAGGCCTTGACGGCGTCGGCCGAGGCGTCAAAGCCCACTATCTCATGGCCCGCCCGCATCAGGCGCCGCCCGATATTGGCCCCCATCCGCCCCAGGCCGACAATTCCTAGCTGCATCTTCGCTCCGCTGCTTTGGGGGCTGATCCTGGCCCATTATGCCTCTCTCACGCCCGTTGCAGAAACGTAGCCAAAGAGGGGCCGTTCCGGGACGTAAAGATCGGTCAAAAACAGTTGCTTTGCCTCCGGCCGCGGGCCAGTTTCCTTGTTGTCCGGCCTGTTGCCGGACGCGTTAGCAAGCAATTTTGGGGGCCGCTTTTCCGCATGGACGAGGATTTTCGCAAGGCCGCATTGGATTATCACAAAAATCCCCGGCCGGGAAAATTGTCGGTCGAGGCCACCAAGCGCATGGCCAATCAGCGCGACCTGGCCCTGGCCTATTCCCCCGGCGTCGCCGCCCCCTGTCTGGAAATTGCCGCCAACCCTGCCAGCGCTCGTGATTATACCGCCCGCTCCAACCTGGTGGCGGTGATCAGCAACGGCACCGCTGTGCTGGGGCTGGGCAATATCGGCCCGCTTGCCTCAAAGCCGGTGATGGAAGGCAAGGCGGTGCTGTTCAAGAAATTTGCCGGCATTGACGTGTTCGACCTGGAAGTGGATGCGGCTGAAGTGGACCGCTTTGTGGACGTGGTGGCGGCGCTTGAGCCCACCTTCGGCGGCATCAATCTGGAAGACATCAAGGCGCCGGAATGCTTTGTCATCGAGCAGAAGCTGCGCCAGCGCATGAAGATTCCGGTCTTCCATGACGACCAGCACGGCACCGCCATTGTTTGCGCCGCTGCCATCCGCAATGGCCTGGTGCTGCAAGGCAAGCAATTGCGCGACATCAAGCTGGTGACATCGGGCGCCGGCGCAGCGGCCCTGGCTTGTGTGGACCTGCTGGTGGAAATGGGCCTGCCGGTGGCCAATGTCACGCTCACCGACATCAAGGGTGTGGTTTATGCCGGCCGGGGCGATGACATGCCGCCCAATATGGCGCGCTATGCGAGAAAGACCGATGCCCGCAAGCTGGGCGAAGTGCTGGCGGGAGCCGATGTCTTTCTGGGGCTTTCGGCGCCCAATGTGCTCAAGCCCGAATGGCTCGGGCAGATGGCAGCCAAACCCATCATCATGGCCCTGGCCAATCCCGATCCGGAAATCTTGCCCGATGTCGCCCGCGCCGCCCGGCCCGACGCGGTGATCGCCACCGGCCGCAGCGACTATGCCAACCAGGTCAATAATGTTCTGTGCTTTCCCTTTGTTTTCCGCGGCGCGCTGGACGTGGATGCCACCACCATCAATGAAGCGATGAAGGTGGCGGCGGTGGAAGCCATCGCAGCCCTGGCCCGAGCCGAGGCTTCCGATGTGGTGGCGCAGGCCTATGGCGGGGCGATGAGCGGCTTTGGTCCCGACTATATCATTCCCAAGCCGTTTGATCCCCGCCTGATCCTTTCCATCGCTCCGGCGGTGGCGAAGGCAGCGATGGATACCGGCGTGGCGCGCCGGCCGATTTCCGACTTCGCGGCCTATCAGCGGGAACTGGAAAAGTTCGTCTATCGCTCCGGCCAGTTGATGCGGCCGGTGTTCGAAGTGGCGCGGCGCAGCCCCCGCAAGATCGCCTATGCCGAAGGCGAGGACCCGCGCGTGCTGCGCGCGGTGCAGACGGTGGTGGATGAAGGTCTTGCCCATCCGGTGCTGATCGGCAGCCGGCCCGTCATCATGCAAACCAGCAAACAGCTTGGCCTGAGGCTGGATTTCAACAAACAGGTACACATCGTTGATCCGGCGCTGGATGGCGAGATCATGGCGCCGCTGACCCAGCGCTATGAACATCTGGTGGAGCGGCGCGGCATTCCCCCCGATGCCTCGCGGCGCTGGATGAAAAGCCGCCGCGCCGTTCCCGCGGCCATGCTGCTGGCGGACGGCCAGGTGGATGCGGCGCTGGTGGGCGGCCTGGGCGCCTGGACGCGGCAGTTCGGCTATGCCCGGCCCATCATCCCGTTAAGCGCGGGCGTCAGCCGGGTCTATACCCTGTCGGTGCTGATCCTGCCCAAGGGGGCGCTGTTCTTCTGCGACACCCACGTCAATCTTGACCCGACGGCCGAACAGATTGCCGAAATGACAGTGCTGGCGGCGCGGGAAGTGGCGCGCTTTGGCATTGCGCCCAAGGCGGCGCTGCTGTCGCATTCCAGCTTCGGCACTTCGGCTTCGCCGGCGGCGCACAAGATGCGCGATGCCCTGGCGATTTTACGCCGCACCGCGCCCGATCTGGAAGTGGATGGCGAAATGCATGCCGACGCGGCGCTGAGCGAGACGTTGCGCAGCCGGCTGGTTTCCTCCAGTCCCCTCACCGGCTCGGCCAACCTTTTGGTGATGCCGTCGCTGGACGCCGCCAATATTGCGCTCACCCTGCTGTCGGCGGCGACCGAGGCGCTGTTGGTGGGACCTCTGTTGCTGGGGGTTTCCAAGCCGCTGCATGTGATGGTGTCGAGCGTGACGGCGCGCGGCATTGTCAACATGACGGCGCTGGCGGTGGCGCAGGCGGACCTTAACCGCGGCGTCGCCTAGCGCGTGTCGCTGGAAGAGGCACTGATCCTGCACCGGCAGGGAAAGCTGGCGGAAGCGGAAACTCTCTATCGCCGGGCGTTGGCGCGCGATCCCAGCCGGTTCGAGCCGCATTATTTTCTGGGTACGCTCTGCATGCAACAGGGCCGCTTTGCCGAGGCCGTGAGCTTCCTCGAAGCGGCGATTGCAAGACGCGGCAACGATGTCGCGGCTCTGGTCAATCTGGGGATGGCGATGCGCCATCTGGGGCGGCCCGGCGATGCCTTGGGACCGCTGGAGCAGGCCATTGCCCTCAAGCCCGATTTGGCGGAGGGGCATTATCAGAAGGCGGCGGCGTTGCAGGAAGCCGGGCGCGGGGCTGATGCCATTGGCGCCGTTGTCCAAGCGCTGGCGCTCAATCCCGATCATCTGCAGGCGGCGTTTCTAGAGGCGCTGGTGCTAACCGATCTTGGCCGCGGGGACGAAGCCCGGGCGGGCTATGATCGGCTGCTGCGCCGGGCGCCGAACCATATTGATGCGTTGAACAACCGCGCCCTTTTGGCGTGGCGCGAACATGATGTCATGGGGGCGCTCACCGATCTTGCTCACGCCCTGGCGGTTCAGCCCGGCCATATTCCCTCACTGACCAACCGGGCGCTGGTGCTGGGTGCCGTGGGGCGCGCCGCCGAAGCCCTGAGAGATTACGACACGCTGCTGGCGCTGGACGCAGGCAATGCCGACATCTGGAATCGCCGCGGCGCCATGCTGCGGCGGCTTGGCCGCAACAGCCAAGCACTGGAAAGTTTTGACGCGGCGCTGCGCCTTAATCCTGATTTTCCCATTGCCCTGGCCAATCGCGGCCATCTGCGCTGGGCGGTTGGGGGCAGCTATGCGCAAGCGCGGGCCGATCTTGCGCGCGCTCTGGAACTGGAGCCCAGCCAGCCCTGGCTGGAAGGCGATCTTGCCTATTTGAAGATGCAAGCGGCCGAGTGGGATGGTTTTGAGGCGGCGCGGCATTCGCTGGCGGCGGCCATCGCCGCGGGACGCGAAGTGATCCGGCCCTTTGCCTATCAGGCCATCAGCGCCGATCCCGCCTCGCTGCAGCAATGCGCCCGGATTTTTGCCAGAGCGGAAGCTTATGCGACAGCGCCGCCGGCACCGGCGGCGCCGCGTTCGGGCGGGCGCATTCGCATCGGCTATGTCTCGGCGGAATTTCGCGAGCAGGCCACCGCCTATCTGATGGCGGGAGTCTATGAAGCGCACGACCGCGGCCAATTTGAAGTGATCGCGTTTGACAATGACCAAAGCGATGGCAGCCCGATGCGGGCGCGGCTGGAAAAGGCCCTTGATCGCCTGATTCCCATCGCAGATTTGTCGGACGCTGAGGCTGCCGCGGCGGTGCGCGATGCGGGAATTGATATCCTGGTCAATCTCAACGGCTATTTCGGCAAGCCGCGCATCGGTGTTTTTGCCGCCCGGTCTGCCCCGGTGCAGGTCAATTATCTGGGTTTTCCGGGCACGCTGGGCGCAGAGTATATGGACTATATCATCGCCGACCGCGTGGTGATTCCGGAGGGCGAGCAGCGATTTTATGATGAAGCCGTGGTCTGGCTGCCGGACAGCTATCAGGCCAATGACAACAAACGGGCGCGGCCGGCACCGGCGCGGCGAAGCGACCATGGCCTGCCGGATGAAGCGTTCGTGTTCTGCAATTTCAACCAGAGCTACAAGCTGGCGCCGGAGGTGTTTGCAGTGTGGATGCGGCTGCTGCGCGGCTGCGAGAACAGCCTGTTATGGCTGCTGCACGACAAGGATGAGGCAGTGACAAATTTGCGCCGGGAAGCGGAGCGCCAGAGCGTGGACCCGAACCGGCTTATCTTTGCGCCCATGGTTGACCTGGGGCACCATCTTTCCCGCCTGGCGCTGGCCGATCTGTTTCTCGACACCCTGCCCTACAACGCCCACACCACCGCCAGCGACGCCTTGTGGGCCGGCGTGCCGCTGCTGACCTGCCGCGGCAGCGCCTTTCCGGGCCGGGTGGCGGCCAGCCTGCTTCAAGCAGCGGGACTGCCGGACCTGATCTGTGAGACCCTGTCGGATTATGAGGACGCGGCGCTGGCGCTGGTGCGGGACAACGACAGGCTGACAAAGCTGCGGGCGAAATTGGCGCGCAATCGCGACACCTGCGCCCTGTTCGACACCGCGCGCTTCACCCGCAATCTCGAAGCGGCCTATCGCAAGATGATGGAACGCAGACATGCCGGCCTCACACCGGAGGGTTTTTCTGTCTCTTAACTGCCCGCGTGGTAGAGCCGGCGGTAATACCAATAGCGGTCACTGCGCGCCGCCGGACGGGGCGGGATATAAGCATCATCGTTTCGCGCCGCATGCGGAAGGTCGGCATAGTCGTCACGGCCTGCCGCCACCGGCTGTGGGGCTGCGGCGCTGTCTTCGCGCGTCGCCACCGCAACTTGCGGGGCGGGTCGGGGCGGCGGTGCCTCGGCGTAGGGCATGGCCGGTAGCTCGCGCGGTGTCACCGCAACCACGTCGTCATTGCGGGCAAGCCGCAGGGGCGCCGCCGCGACAGTGATGGGCGCGGCCGCGGCCATGACCTGTGCCTCGCAGGGCCGGCCCACCAGCAAGGCCTCATACCCGGCAAGAGCCAACAGATCGCCACTGTTGCTCAGGGCACGAAAATCGCGGCCGGCGGTGTCGCAAAAGACCTGCTGATCGGTGGCCGGACCGTGCGCGGCCAAATTGGCGAGCCTGGTCTTGTAGGAATCATAGCCCGCCTCGCCGCCATTGGCCGTGAAATAGGCCTTGAGATCGTCATCGGAGCGCTGCAATTCGGCGCGGTGCGCCAGGACAAAGCGGTTATAGGCCTCATCGGCACGACAGGCGAGACCGGCCACCATCAGGCGCTGCTGCAGCGAGGCAATTTTTAAGGCCGCGGTCTCGCGTTCACTGAGACAGGAGGCGAAGGCGCTGTGGGCGGAAAGAACAAGCGTAAGGCTGGCGATGGCAGTTTTGTGGAGCATGGCGGTTTCCTTCTGGCATTGAGAATTTTTCGGTCGGCTTTACTCGCCACCTCATACTTCGACAGGCTCAGCATGAGGAAATTCTTTACTTTCCTCACCCTGATCTCCTCTAGCGTGCGGCAGCGATTTCAGGGGCGGCGCGGTCACAACGACCGCTGGGCGGATCGGCACGATCCAGATGAGCGACCACTTCGCCGGCGCCGCCGGCGCAGGCGATCCAGCGGAAGCTGTGATCCACACCGTTTTCCGACAGGCTCTTGTCGGCCATCAGGGCGCCAAAGCCATGGGCGGCGACGCTGCCGGGCGCGCCGCCCTTGCCGCAGGCGGCCAAGCCGCTATCGGCGGGCACGCAATAAGCGAACTGCACGGCAAAGCCGCAGGCATTGCGGAAGCCCCAGTTCAGCCCGTCGCTGTCCACCTTCAGGCAGCGCGATGGATCGCTGCCGTCAGGCTTTGCTTCAGCGTGACTGTCGCTGCTCGGCAGGGTGGCGCCGGCGGCCGGCGCCGGCACCATGTCGTCAATGGTGTGAACCTGGCTGTCTTTCACCATCACCGGTGTCAGGCCGGTGCGGTTGGCGGGCCTTGACGGGGCCATGGGTCTGGCGGGCGTGAAAGCAGTTTTGACGGCGCGCGGCCTGGAAGCTGGTCGCTTGTCGGCAACGGCGGGGCGCGGCACCACCGTCACGGTTTCCGGCGCCAGTTTGGCCGGCGCCGCGATGGGCATGTTGCAGGGCGCGCTGTCGGACGCGGCGGCAGCGGCAAGGCCCAGCCGTGCGGCATAGTCAGCCAGTGCCGCTTTCTTTTCGCTGTCGCTGAAGATGTGACCCGCCGGATACCAACTGCGGCAGGTGGCACGGGCATCGCTGCGGGTCAGTACCATGGCGACGCCGCCTTCCTGTGTGGCCGAAAGAGTTTCCGCCCTTCCGTCAGCATAATGCAGCTCCACGCCAGTCTCGGTGAGACGGAAAAAGCCGGTGACATTGGCGCCATGGCCGCCATCCTCCACCACGGTGCCCAGCCGGTCGGTCATGAACGTAAAGGTGGTTTTTTGCGGCATGCCGCCGGCGGCCGTCAGCGCCATCTCGATGCCGCCTTCGATGGGATTAAGCGCGATGGCCGAGCCGTCAACGCCTTTCAGCGTCACCCCTTGCAGAGCCGCGAACGGCGCCGCCGCCACGGCGGCCGGTTTCTGGCTTTGCGAGAGCGCCGCAGGCTTGAGCGCCGGGTCGGGTGTGGCCGCGACATGGGCCGTCACCAGCTTGCCGTCCAGGAACATGCCTTCCACCACACTGCCGTCGGCGCGGCGCAACTCACCTTCGCCGTTGGGCAGATCATTCTTCCATTCGCCGGCATAGCGGCTGCCATCGGCGCGATCGAGCAGGCCGAAGCCGTTCATCTTGCCGTCGGCCCACAGGCCGAGATAGCGGTCCTGCTTGTCATTGATCAGAACGCCGCCGCCATTGAAACGGCCATGGACGGTGTCGCCGTCATAGCTCCAGCCATTGCCCCAGCGGCTGATGACATGACCGTCGGCGATCATGCCGCGGTCAAAATCGGCGGTGAAGCTTTCCACTTCTTTTTCGCTCTGGAAGAAGGTGGCGGTGCCAAGGCCGGTGGCAAGGCCCTCTTCACAGGGGCCGGTCCAGGCGACGCGTTCGCCTGCGCCCGTGGCGAAGACGGCGCAATGATTTGCCGGATCGGTCAGCCAGGCGCCGGAGGCCGGCGCATCGGCGGCGTGAACGGAAGAAAAAGCACTCATCAGCACAGTCACGGCCAGCCCGGCCCGCAGACTTCCCGGCATCGTCATTCCCGCTTGCACATTGGGCCCAGCCCCATGCTGCGCCGTCACCAAAGCATGCGCTTTTGCTTGCCGGGCGCGAGTCGGAAACCGGGAAAGAGCAAACGACTCCTTGCCAAACTCGTGCGCCCTGCTGTTCATCTAGATGAATGCGTGGCGAAAAGGCGCGAGAAGAACGACGCTCACGCGCCGCGTCGTACCGCGTCGTACCGCTTCGTACCAAGGAAGACGAGGGCGTTTTGTCCAATTCCTGGGCGCGACTCGCGAGGAATAGCTTTTGTAAAGCTCAGAAGCGGCGGCTTGGTCGCCGGCGTGCCCTATCGGCAGGGGCTGTGTGCGGTTAGGGTCGGGCCCTCACCCGGAAACCGCCCATGCCGGACGCCTATCTCAACCGCATCGCCACCGCCGTGCCGCCGCATGACGTGCATGACGCCTTTCTCAGCTTCGGCCGGCGCGTGCTGGGCGGCGACAACCGGCGGCTGGTGCTGTTCGATCGCCTGGTGAAGCGGGCCGAAATCGCCCACCGCTACTCTTTTCTGTCGCCAACCGGCGATGCCGGCGCGGTGGATGGCGAAGGCTTTTACCGCTTCGGGCAGTTTCCCAATACCGCGGCGCGCATGCGGCTGTTTGAAACCCTTGCCCCCAGTTTGGCGGCAGAGGCCGTCCGGCGTCTGCTGGCCGAGGAGGAACGTGGCACGATCACCCATCTGATTGTCACCAGTTGCACCGGTCTTTCTGCGCCGGGAATTGATCTGGAGCTGATCGCAAGCTGCGGCCTGCGCCCCAAAGTTGAACGCACTTTCGTTGGCTTCATGGGCTGCTATGCCGCTATCAATGCGCTGAAGCTGGCACGGCACATCGTGCGCTCAGAACCGACGGCGCGGGTACTCACCGTCAATCTGGAACTTTGCACCCTGCATTTGCAGCAGACCGACCGGCTGGATGAGATGCTGTCGTTCCTCCTGTTCGGCGACGGTTGCGCCGCCGCCCTGATCAGCGCCCAGCCGCGGGGCGCGCGGCTGGAAAGCTTTCATGCCGCCCTGGTGCCGCAAACCGCGGACCTGATCCGCTGGCATATTCGCGAACAGGGCTTTGACATGCTGTTGTCGGGTGCGGTGCCCGGCGCCATTCGCGGGGCGTTGGCCGGTGCCCGCGATGAAATACTGCGCGGCCGCACGGTGGATGACATTGCGCTGTGGGCGGTGCATCCAGGTGGGCGCACCGTGCTGGATGCGGTGGAGGAAGCCTTTGCGCTGGCGCCCGACAAGCTCACCGCCTCGCGGGGCGTACTGCACGATTATGGCAACATGTCTTCGGGCACGGTGATGTTCGTGCTGGAGCGGCTGATCGCCCAGGCGAGCGCCGGCGCCCCCGGCTGCGCCATGGCCTTCGGTCCCGGCTTGGTGGCGGAGACCATGCAGTTTCGCATGGCGGCATGAAGCGGCGCCTGGAAACGGAAATGCTGGACGTCTTGCCGGCGGACGATCCCGCGGCCGTCGCTTCGCGCCGCGATCTGGCGCGGATCAATGCGGTGATGCGCCAGTCCGCTATTCTCGCCGGTGCCCTGCGCACATTTGCGCAGCCGCACGTGCTGCTGGATCTGGGCGGCGGCGACGGACGCTGCCTGCTGGCGGCGGCGCGGCGGCTTTCCTGGCGGGGCGTCAGGGCCGTGATCGCCGACCGCCAGGATATTGTCTCCGCAAAAACCCGGACCGGCTTTGCCGCGCTGGGCTGGGATTGCGTTGTGCGGCAGGGCGATGTCTTCGACGCCGCGGCAACAATGGAATGGGGCACGCTGGTGAGCGCCAATCTTTTTCTGCATCATCTCGATGACGCGGCGCTGAAGCGGCTATTCGCCCTGCTGGCGGAGAAGGCGATAGGGCTGGTGGCCTGCGAGCCGCGGCGCGGGGCCTTGGCGCTGCTGGCCTCCCATCTGGTGGTGCTGCTGGGCGCCAATGAGGTGACGCGGCACGACGCTATCGCCAGTGTGCGGGCCGGCTTTGCCGCACAAGAATTAACTGCGTTGTGGCCGCCGGGCTGGACGTGTCTTGAAGGCCGCGCCCTGCCCTTCAGCCATTTGTTCGTGGCCCGACGTTATGGAATTTGACGCCATCGTCATCGGCGCCGGGCCGGCCGGTGCCACGGCGGCACAGCTGCTGGCGGCAGGCGGCCGGCAGGTGGCGCTGGTGGAGAAAGACACTTTTCCCCGTCGCAAAGTCTGCGGCGAATTTCTTTCTGCCCCTAGCCATGCGGTGCTGGATCTTTGCGGCGTGGGCGCTGCCTTTCGTGCCCAGGCGGGGCCGGTGGTGCGGCGCATCGGCCTGTTCAGCGGCGACACGATTGTGATCGCGCCACAGGAAAAAGATTGGGGTCAGGCGCTGGGGCGCGAGCATCTCGACACCATGCTGCGCGATGCGGCGATGGCGGCGGGGGCACACCTGTTTCAGCCGGCGGAGCTGGTCACTCTGCAAAGGCGCGGCGCCGATTATCATTGCCGTCTCAAAATCGGTGACGGCGAAAACACAATTGCCGCGCCTATCATCATTGCCGCCGCCGGCTCGTGGCGCACCAAGCCGCCGCTGGCGGTTTTGCGACCGGAATGTCCCTCCGATCTGCTGGCCTTCAAGGCGCATTTTTGCGGCGGCGCGCCGGCACCCGGCCTGATGCCGTTGCTGGCGTTTGCCGGCGGCTATGGCGGGCTGGTGCAAAGCGATGGCGGCCGACTGTCGCTGTCCTGCTGCATCCGGCGTGACGCGTTGGCCGCGGCGCGGCGGCCGGGCGAACGGGCCGGTGATGCCGTGCTGCGTCACATCAAGGACAGCACGCACGGCGTGGCGGCGGCGCTGGACGGCGCGGTGTTGCAGGAAAATGTGCTGGCGGCCGGCCCGATCCGCCCCGGCATCCGCCCCCGTTTTGCCGGCGGGATCTTTTTCACCGGCAACCTGGCGGGCGAGGCCCATCCCGTCATCGCCGAAGGCATCAGCATGGCGATCCAGGGCGCGCATCTGTTGGGCCGCCTGCTGCTGGCGCAGGGACCGGGCGCCGCTGCCGCCTATGAAGCGGGCTGGTTGCGCGCCTTCGGTCCACGCCTTGTGGCCGCTTCGCTGTTCGCCAGGGCTGCGCTGGGGGCCCGCCGGCCGGCCACGACGCTTGTCAAAGCCGTACCGGCACTGCTCACTTGGGGGGCGGCGCTGAGCGGCAAGGGCATGGCATGACGAAAGCGGTGCTTCTATTTTTGGCCTTGGTGTGCGCGCCGGCCTCGGCCGCCTGCCCGGCAGGTGAAACACCGATGCTGCATGTGCGGCTTTATTTTGGCCTGATGGAAAACGGCAAGCAGATTGCGACGTCCGCCTGGGATGATTTCGTTGCCACCACCGTGACACCGCTGTTCCCTGATGGGTTTACCGTTTATGAGGCGATGGGCCAGTGGCGCGAGCGCGGCAGCAAGGTGGTCGGCCGTGAGCCCAGCAAGGTACTGGAAGTGGACCAGCGCGACACACGCGCGCTGCGAAACAAGATCAGCGAGATTCGCGCTGCCTATCAGCGCCGCTTTCACCAGCAATCTGTCGGCCTTGTTACCTTGCCGGCTTGCGGTTCCTTCTGAACATCGCATGAACTGCGCAAGCTTGTTGCTGCAACCTGCAAAATATTCAGGTTCCACAGGGTTCCGGCACATTTTTGTTTGACGGAACCGGAACGATTTCTTATCTGAAAAAACGACGGTCCGGACAACGGACCGCGATGAAGGGGCGAGCAATCGCCTTAGGGATTTTGAGCGCCACGCCATTCTTGCGCGCGGACGGTCCCGATGTGCTGCAGGGGAAATGACGGATGACTCTTCGCGCAAGGCGAAGGGGCTGAACCTGTTTGTGCTGGAGAGAGTGAATTGTCTTCGAAGACTTCTGCCGCGCCCCGCGCTTTGGGACGTACCGGACTGTTTTTGGCCGCTGCCTGCATGGGCATGCTGGCGATGACGGCGACAGAGCAGCAACGACTGCATCAGCCGTCGGTTTCCATGCGGCTGTCGAATTATTTTGCCGAACGGGCTGCCGTCCCGGCGCAGGTAGAGGTGCAGGCCCCGGCGCCCAGTCCCATCCACACTGCCGAAAGCGCCATGGGTCCGCGCAGCTTGCTGGATCGCTGGAATCCGGTGGTGCGGGAAGCCGCCGCGAAGTTCCATGTTCCGGCCCTTTGGCTGCGCGCGGTGATGCGCAACGAGACCGGCGGACGCACGGTGCAGGCCGGCGACAAGCCCATCGTCTCCCATGCGGGCGCCCAGGGCGTCATGCAGTTGATGCCCGATACCTACAGCCAGATGGCCGAGCGTCATGATCTGGGCGCCGATCCCTTCAATCCCCGCGACAATGTCTTTGCCGCCGCCGCCTATCTTTCCTGGCTGAAGGACCGTTACGGCTTTCCCGGCATGTTTGCCGCCTACAATTTTGGTCCCGGCAACTGGGAAGATCATCTGCACAAGAAGCGCGCTCTGCCGGCCGAGACCCGCAATTATCTGAAGCAGATCACGGCCTATCTGAAAGATGCCGATGCCGGCCTTGTCAGTGCCGTGCATCTGACCCGCCCCGATGGCCGCGCCGTGGCCATCAAGGCCGAAAGCATCAGCGCCGTCATCGCAGCCCCGCCCGGCCAGTATGCCGCCGGTTCACAGGCCGTGATTTTCATGGGTCAGAAGCGCCAAGCGGTGAAGGAAAGCGTGGCGCAGGTCTCTCAGCGCCTCAAGGCCCAGGGCGTGCTGCTCTGATTAGTGCTTGAAATGCGGGTCCTTCTCGCCCGCCTTCATCGCCAGCGGAATCACATCCACCGCCAGGGGGCAGGTGTAGTGTCTTGAGCGGGCGCAATTGGGATTGTAGGCCTCGTTAAAATCTATGGCGATGGTTTTGGGCGGGAAAGCGCCGAAATCGGCGATATCCACATAACGGCCGGCGCCATAAGCGCCGTTGTTGGTGAGATCGTCGCGGAAAAATGCCGACATGTCCTTTACCTGCTTGGGATCATGGCTGTCGGTGTAGAAAGGCAGTGTCACCTGTTTGCCCTTGAGCATGAATGCCGCATCGCCGGCATGGAAGAACTGCTTGTCAGTACCCCGTGAAGTCTTGAACACACGCGGCGGCAGCTTCGCATCGGGCGTGAAGCGGGCGGTGACGCGAAAGGCTGGGTCATAGGGGAAATAGGAGACGCCCTTGAAGGTCAGGGCGTCAGGATTCTTCTGGTTATAAACAAAAACGCGGTAGCCGAGGACACCGGCGCTGACCTGGGTGGAAAAGCCGGCAACATCAACGTCGGTATCCACCGGCACGCTTTGCGACACCAGCTTTGGATCAACCGGTTTGCCGTCCTTGCTGACATTGAGCTTGCCGCCCTTCACCGCCAGCAGCAGCGGACCTTTGGCGCCCGGCTTGGACTCCCACTTCCAGCTTGCGGGCTTGCCCTTCACGCCGATCAGAACCGCGGATTCCCCTTCACCCAGATAGACGGAATCTTGGATCTTCAGCATGGCATGGGGTTTTTGGGAATAAGCAACATTCTGGTCGGCGATGTCCTTTTCCCATTGGGCTTTCGGGGCCAGCGGCGCCGCCGCCAAGAGCAGCGGCGGAGCCGCCAGAAACAACGGCAGGACGAGCAAAATCAGGGTGCGGCGCATGGGTATCTCCATAGTGGCACCATTCTACCCCTACCCCCCGGTCCGGAAAATCCGTATCGTTCCCAAAACACTGTCCGGGGGGACCCTATGAAAAAGACCATCCTTGTCGCCGCCTTGCTGTCGGCAGCCGCCGGCATTGCCCTGGCCCAGCCCGCGCCCCCGGCCGGGGGACGGGGCGGCGCGGGCGCCCCGGCAGGCGGGCGCGGGACACAGACGCCCAATCCCAATATTCGCCTGCCACCTTTCGCCCCTTCGACGGCACAAACCACCTATAGCGAGCAGTGCGCCGGCTGCCACGGCGCCACCCTGGCCAATGGCCCCAAGGCCCGCAGCCTGTTCAACGCGGCCTATCTGGCCAATCGCAGCGACGACGAAATCGCCGCCGCCATCCAGAAAGGCTGGCCCGCGGCCGGCATGCCGGCCTTCCCGCAGATCAACGACGCCTTGGCACATCAGATCTCTTATTACCTTCGCATCACTGCGGGACGGCTGAACGCCCAGCGCATCACCATGCCGGATCCCAATGGCATGGTGATCAAAAGCACCGACCAGACCTTCAAGCTGGAAGTGCTGGCCGCCGGTCTTGACGTGCCCTGGGGCATGGCTTTTCTGCCCGGCGGCAAGAAGGCGCTGGTGACCGAGCGGGCGGGACGCATCCGCGTGCTTGATCTTGCCACCAATACGCTTTCCGATCCCATCAAAGGCACGCCGGTGCCGTTTGTGCGCCAGGATGGCGGCTATCTGGATATCGCGCTGCATCCCAACTACGCCAAGAATGGCTGGGTCTATTTTGCCTATACCGATGTGCAGCCCGGGGTGACGCCGGCGCCCGGTTCCAATCGCGCACCGGTGGCGGCACCGCCCACCATGACGGTGATCGTGCGCGGCCATATCAGGGACGGCCAGTGGGTGGACAATCAGGAAATCTTCCGCGACGCGCCGGAACATTACACCCAGCCGTCCGACCATTACGGCCTGCGTTTCCTGTTCGACAAGCAGAACAATTTTTACTGGACGCTGGGCGACCGCCATTACTTCTATGATGCGCAGAATCTTTCGGTGCCCCAGGGCAAGGTCCATCGCGTCACCGATACCGGCAAGCCCGCCCCCGGCAACCCCTTTATCGGCAGGCCCGGCGCGGACCAGACCATCTGGAGCTATGGTCATCGCAATCCGGAAGGCCTGGCCTTCAATCCGGTGGACGGCCATCTGTGGGAAACCGAGCATGGCCCCACCGGTGGCGACGAGGTCAATGTCATCCAGAAGGGTCACAATTACGGCTGGGGGGTGATGAGCAACGGGATCGAGCCGGCGATCAGTGAAATCGCCCATGAGGGGATGGAAAAGCCCAAGGCCTATTTCAATCCCTCCATCGGCCCGGGCGGCATTACATTCTATTCCGGCAGCAGATATCCGAAATGGAAGAACAACCTCTTTATCACCGGCATGGTGGGGCAGAAGCTGATCCGCATGGCGGTGAAGAAGGACGAGATCCAGTTCCAGGAAACACTGCTGGACCAGATTGGCCGGGTGCGTGACGTCATCCAGGGACCGGATGGCTATCTTTATATTCTGCTGCAAAATCCCACCGGGACGCCGGCTTCCAGCGGCATTGCCGCCGGCGATGCCGGTATGGTGGTGCGGCTCGTGCCGGTGAAGAACTGAAAGGCGCATAATATCCTCACCCTAGCCTCCTGAGCTTGTCGAAGGGCGAAGGGTGAGGAAGCGTCCTTCTTCGATGAAACCATTTCGTCTTAGCGCAACCTGGCGGCTGCTTGCCGCACTGCTGCTGGGGGCGGCAGTGCTGGCCGCCGTGCTGCTGCAATTCGACCTTGCCACGGTGCGCGCCGCGATGGCCCGGGCAGGTATGGGCGGCTTTGCGCTCATCGTCGCGGCGGGATTGCTGGCCGAGATTGTGCTGGCCCTGGGCCTGGTGCCGCTGTTGCCGCGGCCCGTGCCGCTGTCGGTGATTGTGGCGGCGCGGCAGTTGCGCGATTCCGCCAGTGACGTGCTGCCCATCACCCAGCTTGGCGGGGTGGTGCTGGCTGCACGGGTGCTGGTGCTGGGAGGCATGGCGGCAACCCCTGCCTCGGCGGCGGTGGTTGCCGACCTGACCGCCGAGACCTTTGCCCAGGGGCTTTATGTTTTGCTGGGCGTCTTGGCCAGTCTGAAGCTGCTGACGGCCAATGCGGTGCTGTCACCCTATGTCGGGGCGATGCTGGGAGGGGCGCTGTTCCTGTCGCTGGGAAGCATCGGCTTTGCCTTAGGCCAGATCGGCGGCAGCCGCTGGGCCGGCCGGCTGGGGGAAAAACTGTTCGCCGGCCGCGTCAATCATGCCGAAGCCTTCCGAACGCTGATCACCGGCATCTATCGGCGGCGGGGCAAGCTGGCCTTTTCCATCCTGCTGCAACTGGCCGGCTGGATGGCCAGCGGCTTGTGGCTGTGGGCGGTGCTGACCGTGATGGGGCTGTCGCCCGGGCCGTGGCAGGCGATTGCCATCCAGGCACTGCTGGAAGGATTGCGCAGCGCCACCGTTTTTATCCCCGCCGCGATCGGGGTGCAGGAAGCCGGCTATGCTTTGCTGGCGCCGGTGTTCGGCCTGGCACCGGAAATCGGCCTGGCGGTTTCGCTGCTGCGGCGGGCGCGCGATCTGGTGGTGGCGGTGCCGGTGTTGCTGGCTTGGCAGGTGATCGAAAGCCAGCGCGCTGCTTCTAAAGGGTAAGCCCCCCATCAATGATGAAGGTCTGGCCGGTGGCGAAGGCGCCGGCATCGGAGGCCAGATAAAGCGCCAGTTCGGCGATCTCGCCGGCCCTGCCCATGCGGCCCATGGGTTGGCGGGCGTTGAAGGCCTTCAGCGCCGCTTCATAATCGCCCATATCGCGCAGGCGCTGTTGCAGCGATGGTGTGTCAACCGTGCCAGGACAAATAGCATTGCAGCGAATGCCGCCGGAAAGATAGTCGGTCGCAACCGACTTGGTCAGGCCGATCACCGCCGCCTTGCTGGCGCTGTAGATGCAGCGGTTGGGAATGCCCTTCACCGATCCCGCCACCGAGGCAATGTTGATGATGCAGCCCCCGCCATTGGCCAGCATGGCCGGCAGAAAAGCCTTGGTGACGCGCGCCATGGCAAAGACATTGAGTTCGAAGGATTTGTGCCACTGCTCTTCCTCGCTTTCCAGCAAGGTGCCGGTTTCCACGAAACCGGCGCAGTTCACCAGGATATCAACCCGGCCGATACGCGCGGCCAAGGTGTCAACCGCGGCCGGGTCGGTCACGTCCAGGCCGTGTTGCTCGCTGCCGACACCGGCCAGGCCGGCCGCGTTGCGGTCGGTGGCGATGACGCGGGCGCCGGCGGCAAGGAACGTTTCGGCGATGGCGCGGCCCATGCCGGCAGCAGCGCCGGTGATAAAGGCCGTCTTGCCGTTCAATGTCTGGGTCAAAGCATATTCCTTGGGTTGTGCAGCACCTTGCCATGCCCCTGCGCGTTAATCCAAGCTAGAGCGAGGCCCATCGGTTTTGGGCCCGGAAATCGAGGTGTGAAATGAGCGGAGCAACCTTGAGAGCGGCGCTGGCCGGCGCGGCGGTCCTGCTGGCGGTGCCTGCAGCGGCCCAGACACCTGTCCGAAAGAATGAATGCTTTTTTGTGCGGCAGTTCGAGAATTGGAAGTCCAGCGCCGACGAGAAGATCATGTATATCCGTGTCGGCATGAACAAATTTTACCGCCTGGACCTGGCCAGCCGTTGCGTTGACCTCTCCGAGCCCGATGTGTCGCTGGTGAGCAGATTTCGCGGCGACAGCATTTGCTCGGCGTTGGATTTCGACTTCAAGCTCAGGCGCAGCGGCATCGGCATCACCACGCCCTGCATCGTCAAAGCCATGACGCCGATGACGCCCGCGGAAGTCGCGGCCCTGCCGAAGGGACAGAAGCCGTAACGCTCAAGCCGGCTTTTGCAGCACGGCAAAAAGGCCCGTCACTTCCTCGCCATATTCCATGCGCAGGAAGCCTTCATTGATGCGGCAGACTGTCAGTCCGGCGGCGGCGGCACATGCGCGCACATGGTCAGGGTGATGGCTGTAGCGGCCGGTGTCGGTGAGATGGAAAGGCGCCTTCTTTCCCAGCTCGGTTGAAAAGGCAAAATAGCCCCCCGGGTTGAGGCGTCGGGCGGCGGCGGCAATGATGGCGGTGAGATCGCCGAAATAGATGATGACATCGGTGCTGACGATGAGGTCGAAGCGGCTGTCGCCGTCCTTCAGCCATTGGGTGACCTCGCCAACTTCCAAACGGTCATAAAGATTGCGGGCCCGCGCCAGCTCCACCATTTCGGGCGACAGATCCACCCCGGCCAGGGTGGCGGCGCGGGGCCGGAACATCACGCCGGCCAGGCCGGAGCCGCAGCCCAGATCCAGGATCGTCATGTCCGAACGGTCGCCGATGACGCTTTGCACCGCCTCCATCATGCGCTGGGGACCGGCATATTTGAGGTCCTGCAGCATCAGGTTTTCATAGCTGGCGGCGAAATTCTTGTAGATGTGCTGGATGGCGCGGTCGGAAGCGCGCTCGGGGGGCGGCCCGTCATTGAGCGCGATCAGCAGATGCTCGACTTCGCCATCATGGGGATTGGCGTCGAAATACTTTTGATAGGCGGCGCGAGCCTCTTCGCGGCGGCCAAGATAATGGGTGATTTCACCCAGATCGAACCACGCTTCGCTGTTTTGCGGCTCAAGCTCCACCACCCGCTTGATGCAGATATGGGCCGTCTGGGCCTTGCCTTGTTCGCGCAATCTTTTGGTCAGCTTGAACAGCTCGGCGGCGGATAGTTCGCCGGCCGCGCCGTCGCCGGCTGCGTCAGTAAGAAGGCCGGCTTCGGTCGCCTGGGCCACCCATTTGGCCACAGCCTCGGTCTCGCCTTCCGGCAGGAAAGGCGAGGCCAGTTCAGCCACTTCCGCGACGCTGCGGCTGCCGTCGCAAAGTTCGGTCAACAGGGCGGCGACGGGATTGAGCTGGTGCAGCCGGTCCGCCACCGGATCATAGGCGACATAACCATCCTCGACCGGCGAGAGCAGCACCGCCGGATGGACTTTGGGATTTGACATCAGGCCCTCGCAAGAACGGCCGCGCCTCCCCCCAGAGGCGCGGCCGCCTTATAACAAGCTGTCCGGCCGCAGCCGGAAGGCTTTTTCTACTGAGCCGGCGCCTTCTTGATGGCCTTGCACTTGCCGGTCTTCTTGCTGACGATCAGGCCGTCATCGCACTTGCCGTTGACGGGGTCTTCACCATCCTTCTGCGCCAGCGACTGGGTGGTCATCAGGGGCAGAGCAACGGCGGTAGCGCCGGCGCCGATCATCAGGGTGCGGAAAAAGCCGCGACGATCATTGCTGATGCTCTCAAGAGTCTTCTCACGTGACATGCACATCTCCCATGGTTGATGCATTTGCTTGAATAAGCGCTCCAACGAAGCTGACGTTAAGTTCAGGTCTCGGATTTACAGCATTACAAAAAAGTCACAAGGCGCGGCCAAAGGCCCTAACCCTTCTGTTGCACTGCAACAGAAGCCGGCTTGGCGACCGGCGGGCGGGATTGGGGATCCTTCACCGCCCTCAGGCACTCGGCATAGGTGCCCAAAATCCAGTCGCGGTCGGCCTTGGCCCAACCCTCCAGGTCAATATTTTCGCCCCACGCCACCAGGTAAAGCAGCTTCAGCGCCACATCCTCGCAGGAGGCGCCGGGCGCGGTGTTTTTGAGCATTTCGGACATTTCCAGGTCTCCGTGAGCGGCAAATCGGGGCGGCAGTGAAGCCGGTTCGCGCAGAATTAGAAAGGGCGACGAGTCGGAAGGATTGCGCGCAAGTAAAGCGTGCGATTGCCGCGCGGCGGCAGCCATCTGAGATTCAAAAGTCGTCGTGAGGACTTTGGAATGGTGGGTGATGTAGGGATCGAACCTACGACCCGCTGATTAAGAGTCAGCTGCTCTACCAACTGAGCTAATCACCCACGCCGGTCTGGGCCTTGAACCGGGAGGGCGGCTTATAGCCAAGGGGGTACACCCTGTCCACAGGCTTAGGCGCCGATCCACATCTTTGAAAAGTCAGGCGAAATCGAGCGCTTCGCTAAGCGTCAATGCCGGCAGTTCCGGAATTCTCGAGCCCGGCAGCGGAGCCGCCGGGCGACTATCCGCCTCCCCTTCGTGCGCGTAGCGCACAGGAAGGGGAGGTGCCCGTAGCTGGCGAGCGCAGCGGTTAAGCCAGCGAAGGGTGAGCGGGGCGGCCAAGCCGCGCGCACGCCGAGCGCGCAGCGCGAAGGCCGGACCGGAGGGGTTCAGCAAAAGAGGAAAACCTAAATAATCCCGCCGCTGTGTCGCGGTATCTCCACCTGCCGGTGGATATGCACGCTCATCAGAAGACCAAAGCCGAACATTACTGTCAGCATGGCCGAACCACCGTAAGAAAGCAGCGGCATGGGAATGCCCACCACCGGGATCAGGCCCATCACCATGGCGCCATTGATCATGATGTAGAAAAAGAAGTTCAAGGTGATGCCCATGGCCAGCAGACGGGCAAACTGGCTGCGGGCGCTCATGGCGATCTGCACGCCATAGCCAATGATGACGGCAAACAGGATCAACAGCGCCACCGAGCCGACAAAGCCGAACTCCTCGGCAAAATTGGTGAAGATGAAATCAGTCTGCTTCTCGGGGAGAAAGTTGAGCCGGCTCTGGGTGCCGCCCAAAAACCCCTTGCCGGAGGGACCGCCGGAGCCGATGGCGATCTTGGCCTGGGTGATATTCCAGCCCTTGCCCAGGGCGTCGGCTTCCGGATCGAGAAAGGTCTCCACCCGCGCCTTTTGGTAGTCATGCAGCAGAAAACGCCAGGCCAGCGGCACCGCGGCAGCGACGCCGGCCACGGTGGGGGCTATCCACCACCAACTAAGCCCTGCCAGGAACAGCAGCGAGCAGCCGTCGGCAATGATGATCAGGGTAGTGCCCAGATTGGGTTGCAGCACAACGAAAATGGCGGGGATGGCGATCATCGCCAGCGCAATGGCGAGATTGAGGGGCTTGGAGACTTCCTCCACGCTCTTGCCGTGCAGGAAGCGCGCAAGCGCCAGCACCAAAGAGACCTTCATCAGTTCAGACGGTTGCAAATCCATGCCGCCGATATTGACCCAGCGCTGGGCACCAAGGCCCATATGGCCCACGGCCACCACCGCCACCAGCAGCAGCAGCGCCAGGGCGTAAGCCGGATAGGCGAGCGACATCCACACCCGCACATCAATGGTCGCCACCGCCACCATCACCAGAAAGCCGATGGTGAACTTGACCAACTGCGACAGCGCCCATGGCTGCATATGGCCGCCGGCCACCGAATAGAGCATGGCGATGCCGGCGCTGGCGCACAGGGTAATCAGCAGCACCAGGCCCCAATTCACGTCCATCAGCTTGTCAGCCACCGACAAGGTCCGCTTGGCGGCAGCGTAGGCACGCAGGGCCATCAGCCAGGCTCCTTGCCGCTGACAAGGGCGGCGCCCTTGACGGGCGGGGCGGCCGCCGCGGACGTCACCGGATAGGCTGTTGGCTTGCCCAGCGTGTCGCGCTTCTGGGCGAAGAGCAGGATGTCGCGCGCCATCTGCACATGGGGATGAGCGGTGACGGCGCCATGCTCAATCATGCAGACAATGGCATATTTGGGCGCTTGCACCGGGGCAAAGCCGATAAACAAAGCATGGTCGCGCAGCTTCCAGTCCAAGGAGGCGTTGCTCTTCATGCCGGCCTGGTGCTCGGCCTGGGAATAGACGCGTACCTGGGCCGTGCCGGTCTTGCCCGCCATCTCGAAACCGGCATCGGGAATGCGCCAAGAAAATGCGGTGCCGCCGGGCTCGTTCATCACCTTGTTCATGCCGGCACGCACTTTGGTCAGCGCCTCATCGGTGAAATCCAGCTTCGCCGGTTCGGCCCGCGGCAGAACCCGGCTGCCCACCGAATGCACGAGCCGCGGTGACACCTGCTTGCCGCTGGCGATGCGCGCCGCCTGCTGGCAAAGCTGCAAGGGCGTGGCGGTGACATAGCCCTGGCCGATGCCGACACTGAGCGTATCGCCCTGCTGCCAGACCTGCTTGTAGGTTTTCTGTTTCCAGGCGCGACCAGGAATCAGGCCGGAATGTTCGCCAGGCAGTTCGATGCCGGTGGGAGCGCCAAGCCCCAGCTTGCGGGCGGATTGTTCGATAGCGTCAATGCCGACCCGGTGGGCGGTTTCGTAAAAGAAGACGTCGCAGCTATTCTTGATGCCGCCCTCGATGTCCAGCGTGCCATGACCCTTGTGCTGCCAGCAGTGAAAGGCATGGCCACCGAAATTGAAAACGCCGCTGCAGGTAACGTGATAGGCCGGGGTGGCAATGCCGGCTTCCAGCGCCGCCAGCGCTACCGCCGTCTTGAAGGTGGAGCCGGGCGGATAGATGCCGCTTATCACCTTGTTGAGCAGCGGCTTGTAATCGGAGGTGGTGAGTTCGCGCCATTGCGGGCCGGTAACGCCAACATTGAACCAGTTGGGATCAAAGCCGGGGGTGGAGGAGAGCGCCAGGACATCACCGGTCGCTACATCCATAACCACCGCGGCAGCGCTTTCATCGCCCAGACGCTGATCGGCGAAACGCTGCAACTCGCAGTCCAGAGTGAGCCAGACATCCTGGCCGGCCATACCTGGGTCCTTGCCCAGTTCGCGGATGACGCGGCCATGAGCATCCACCTCGACCTTGCTGTAGCCGGCCTTGCCCCGCACTTCCTTGTCGAAGGCCTTTTCAATGCCGCGCTTGCCGACGCGGAAACCGGGAACGTCCAGCAGGCGTTCATCGTCGCCGGCCATGTCTTCCGGCGCCACCGAGCCGACATAGCCCAGCACATGCACCATCTCCTTGCCGAAGGGATAATCGCGCGTTTCGCCGACATCGGGCTGCACACCGGGCAAATAGGGCAAATGCAGATTGAGGCGAGAAAATTCCTCCCAACTGAGATTTTCCGCCACCGGGACGGGGACGAATTTCTTGTTGGCGGCAATTTCGCCCAGCACCTTCTTCTTCTGCTGATCGGTGAGTTCAATCACCTTGCCGATGGCGTCCAGTGCTTCGGCCACACCCTCGGTTGCCTGCTCGGAAACGATCAGGACGCGATAGTTGCGCCGGTTGTTGGCCAGTTCGGTGCCGAAGCGATCCACCAGCCGACCGCGGGGCGGGGAAATCGGGCGCTCGGAAACGCGATTGTCCTCGGCCCGGACCTTATAGTCTTCGCCGTCCAGAATCTGGAGCTTGTAAAGCTGACCGCCCAGCACGGCGAAGACGACCGCCATGCCGCCGCCCATACCCAGGGTGCGGCGGGTAAAGGCGGCGTAACGACTCTTGTCCTTCTTGTCGAAGACCGGCATCAGAAGTCACTCCGAAGCGGGCCGACCAGGCGGTGATGCAACAGGCTCACCAGCAGGGCGCCAGGTATGTAAGCGGTCACGGTCATGGCAAGTTCCGCCCCCAAAGCGCCCAATGAGGGCGTGACGGAATAAAGCAGCAGGACCGCCAGGGTTGCGGTGATTGAGGCAGCCAGGGCTGCGGCGGCAAAACCCAGCACGGCGGCAAAACCCGACAGCCCGGCAAAACTGTCCCGCTGGCGCGCCACCACGGCATAGGCGACGACAAAGCCCAAGGTCCAGACCCCGGGCGGTGCACCGCTCATCACATCTTGCAGCAAGCCGATGGCGAAGGCGGCGGCCGGAGTCATCAAGTCCGGGCGCACCAAACACCAGAAATAAAGCGGGATCAGGCCCAGGAGCGGCGCCGGCACCAGGCCGCCGGCCAGCGAAATCGGGATATTGGCGATGAAGACGCCCAGAAGACCGCAGAGAAGCGGCACCAGCGCCGCCAGAACGCGCAGGAAGGCCGGTGCATAGAGGCGTTCGGTGGTTCCCATCGCTACTCCGGCGCTGATCCGCCCGAAGCCGTCGTGGTGGACGGAATGACGGGCATTTTCAGCTTGGGTAATGGCGCCGGTGGCGGCGTCGCCGGCGTGGCAGATGGTGTGGGCGCGGCGGGCGGCGGGGGCGCCAGCGGCTTAAGGCCCGCCGCCTCGGCGGGAAGCTGGCTTGTCGCCGGCGGCGTTTCGGGGGCGCGGGCAAAGTTCAGAATCTCCACGCTTTCGCTCTGGGTGGCATCGGCCAACAGCGCCACCCGCAGGCCATTGCCGTCTTGCACCACCGTACCGATGGGCAGAGCCGGCGGCAGAAGGCCGCCATCGCCCGACGACACCACCTGGTCGCCCGGCTTGACCTTGGCGGTGGAGAGCAAAAGATCCAGCTTGGGGGCGGCGGAATTGTCGCCCGCCAAAATTGCCTGCACCGAACCCGGCGCCACCGTGACGGGCACGCGGCTGTTGATGTCGGTGAGCAGGATCACCCAGGAAGTGTGTTTGCCGGTGAGGAAGAGCCGGCCGACCATGCCTTTCTCATCCATCACGGCCTGGCCCGCCTTGGCGCCGTCGTCACTGCCGGCGTCCAGGATCATGGTGCGCAAAAAGGGATGGCTGGTGCGGCCAACCACGCGGGCCAGCGCGGCATGCAGCTTCTGGTCCGGCACCGCATGCAACAGCGCCTCGTAATGCTGGAGGCGGCCTTCCAGCACCACCGACGTGTTACGCCATTGGCGCAGGCGCGCATTCTCCTCTTTCAGGCGGAGATTTTCGCTATAGACGCTGAAGATATTGCCAATGGAGCTCATCCAGCGCTGGACGCCGTCCAGCGGGGCGCGGACATCTTCCAGCAGAGGCGCCATCGCATCGGTGATACGGGCCCGGGCATGATCGAACAGGCCGCTCTGGGCCTTGCCCACCAGCACCAGCACCACTGCCAAAACCAGCACGATGACCAGCGGAAGCTGGGCATTGCCGCGGCGAGCGATTTTCCAGGTGCCGTTGGCCATAAATCACGCGGCCCCTTGCCCGCGTCGTGGACTAAAAGGCGGTTGAAAGGACGTGGCGCATGCCTTTGGTGTTTTCCAGCACCCGGCCGGTGCCCAGCGCCACGCAGGAAAGCGGATCGTCGGCGATGGAAACCGGCAGCCCGGTTTCCTCGCGCAGCACCTGATCGAGATTGGCGAGCAGCGAGCCGCCGCCGGTGAGCACAATGCCCTTGTCCACGATATCGGCTGCCAGTTCCGGCGGCGTCGCTTCCAGGGCGACCTTCACCGCCTCGACAATGGCGCTGGTGGGTTCGGCCAGGGCTTCGGCGATGTGACGTTGGGTGATGGTGATTTCCTTCGGGACCCCGTTGAGGAGATCGCGGCCCTTGATCTCCATGGTGATGCCGTTGCCATCCTCCGGCGGCGCGGCAGAGCCGATCTGCTTCTTGATGCGCTCGGCCGAGGCCTCGCCGATCAACAGGTTCTGGTGGCGGCGGATATAAGCGATGATGGCTTCGTCCATCTTGTCGCCGCCGACGCGCACGGAGCGAGAATAGACAATGCCGCCCAGCGACAGCACCGCCACTTCGGTTGTGCCGCCGCCGATATCCACCACCATCGAGCCGGTGGGCTCGGAGACCGGCAAGCCGGCGCCGATGGCAGCCGCCATCGGCTCCTCGATCAGATAGACACGGCGGGCGCCGGCGGAAAGCGCGCTTTCCTGAATCGCGCGGCGCTCCACGGCGGTGGAACCGGAGGGCACGCAGACAATGATCATGGGGTTGGCGAAGGAGCGGCGGTTATGCACCTTGCGGATAAAGTGCTTGATCATCTCTTCCGCCACCTCGAAATCGGCGATGACGCCGTCGCGCATGGGACGGATGGCCTCGATGTTGCCCGGGGTTCGGCCCAGCATCATTTTGGCGTCATTGCCGACGGCACGGACGGATTTCTTGCCGCCGCGGGTGGTGATGGTGGCGACCACCGATGGTTCGTTGAGAACGATGCCGCGTCCCTTGACATAGACCAGCGTGTTCGCCGTGCCCAGATCAATGGCCATGTCGCTGGAAAGGGCGCCGAGAAGACTGCCGAACATGCTTAATATGTGTCCCTGGGTGAGAGGCTTAAACCAAAAACTGCAAGCGCCGTTCCGTGAGGGAACCGCCCCGGGGCGCTCAGGCCGGGGCGGTTCTGTTTCATTGCGCGACAGTCAGGGCTTCGGGCGCCTGTTTCTGCCGCTTGACCACCAGCTTGTTGAGTGCGTTGACATAGGCATAGGCCGCGGCCGCCATGGTGTCGGTATCTGAAGCCTTGCCGGTGACGGTGCGCCCCTCCTCCTCCAGCCGGACCGTGACCGTGGCCTGGGCATCGGTGCCTTCGGTAACGGCGCTGATCTGGAAAAGCTGCAAGGTGGCGGTGTGGGGATAAAGCGCGCGGATGGCCTTGAAGATGGCATCCACCGGCCCGTCGCCTTCGGCGGTGATACGCCGCTCATCGCCTTCCACTGTCAGGGTGAGGGCCGCCACCGGTTCGATGCCGGTGCCGCTTTCGACCCTGAGATGCTTGACGCCAATGGCATCATGGCCGCGCATGATCTCGTCATCCACCAGAGCGGCAATGTCTTCGTCGAAGACATGCTTTTTCTTGTCCGCCAGGTCCTTGAAGCGCTTGAAGGCATCTTCAAAGGCGTCGTCCGCCAGCACATAACCCATGGCTTCCAACTTGTCGCGGAAGGCATGGCGGCCTGACAGCTTGCCCAGCATCAGGCTGGTGGCGTGGACCCCGACATCTTCCGGCCGCATGATCTCGTAGGTTTCGACATGCTTGAGCATGCCGTCCTGGTGGATGCCGCTTTCATGGGCAAAAGCATTCTTGCCGACAATGGCCTTGTTGTATTGCACCGGAAAGCCGGTGACCGAGGACACCAGCTTGGAAGCGCGGGAGAGCAGCTTGCTGTTGATATGGGTGGTGAAGGGCATGATGTCCTTGCGCACTTTCAAGGCCATCACGATTTCTTCCAGGGCGGCATTGCCGGCCCGTTCGCCGATGCCGTTGACGGTGCATTCCACCTGCCGGGCCCCGGCCAGAACGCCGGCCAGGCTGTTGGCCACGGCCAGGCCGAGGTCATTATGAACATGGGTGGAAAACACCACCTTGTCGGCATTGGGGACGCGTTCACGCAGCATGCGGATGATTTCGTAATATTCCTGCGGCGTCGAATAGCCCACCGTGTCGGGCACATTGATCACCGTGGCGCCGGCGTTAATGGCGACATCCACACAGCGGCAAAGAAAATCGGGCACGGTGCGGGTGGCGTCTTCGGCCGACCATTCCACTTCGCCGGTATAGTTGCGGGCTCGCGTCACCGAAGCGCCTATGGCTTCCAACACGGCATTTTCGCCCATGCCGAGCTTGTGCTTCATGTGCACGGGGCTGGTGGAAATGAAGGTGTGGATGCGGGGACGGCGCGCGCCCTTCAGCGCCTCGCCGGCGCGGTCAATGTCCTTGAAGCCGGCGCGGGACAGGCCGCAGACACTGGCGCGTTTGACGATTTTGGAAATTTCCTGCACCGCCTTGAAATCGCCGGGTGAGGAAATAGGAAAGCCGGCCTCGATGACATCAACGCCCATTTCATCGAGCAGTTCGGCGATGCGCAGCTTTTCTTCATGGGTCATTGCCGCGCCGGGCGATTGCTCACCGTCGCGCAAGGTGGTGTCGAAAATTGTGATGTTCTGCAATGGCGTGGTCATGAAACGTGTCCTTCATTCCGCCGCGCGGGCGCCAGGTTTCTCCTTTTCTCTGTCCCCAAAACACAAGGCGCACCCAAGGCGCCGAATGTGCCTAGGGGCAGCTAAGCAGAAGAAGCGCGCGCGAAGAGGAAGGACGGGCCACAGCAGCGGCGCGCGTGCGGATAAAGACGGCATTGCCGCCTTCCATTTCCGCAATGCACACGTCGTTGCTCATGGTCCTGTTGCCGTTCCGCCCGCCGATGCGAGGACAAGGCCAAGCAGCGGCGATGCCGACTGATTTTTCCTTGTCGTGGCAGGGTTTTACGCCGATTTCCCGGTGTGGCGCAAGCGTCACAGGGCGGCTTTACTGAAAAACTTTTCCGTTCCAAGGATTTACAAGTTTACGGAGGACACATCTGGCGCTTCGCCGTGCCGCAGAGCCTCATCGTCCTGACGCCCTACCAAGCCTCAGACAGTCCCAACCAGACCCGGCGTACCGCGCTGAATCGCCTCGCAATCTTTGCTTTGCGTCCCTGCCGGCAAAGTGATTGTCTGCCCTCGCGGTTCCGTTCGCGGCGCCGCATCCGAAAAACTGCCATCGTTTCAACCCTTCGAGGCCGGGATATGAAGATCCTGCCGCCCATCTCGATCGAAGGACGTCGCCTGCTTCCCAACCGCTGGGACCTGCTGGCGGCGCTGCTGGTGCTTGGCTTCATTGTGCTGTTCGCCGATGTCAGCCGCGGCCTGGTGCAACCGCTTTCCACCGTCACCGGCGGCCATCTCAGCCTCGATCCCGGCCTCTTGCCCGGTTATGCGCTGCGCACCGCCTTTCGCATGCTGTTGGCGATGGGCGCTTCGCTGCTTTTCACATTCACCTACGCCACCTGGGCAGCGAAGAATCCGCGCGCCGGCTTGCTGCTGGTGCCGCTGTTGGATGTGCTGCAATCGGTGCCCATCCTGGGCTTTCTTTCGGTCACGACAGTCTGGTTCCTCTCTCTGTCGCCCGGGCGGGTGTTCGGCGCTGAACTGGCCTGTCTGTTCGCCATCTTTACCAGCCAGGCCTGGAACATGGCCTTCAGCTTCTATCAATCCTTGCGCACCGTGCCGGAAGACCTGGCCGAAGCCGGCCGCATGTTCGGACTCTCCTCCTGGGCCCGCTTTTGGCGGATCGAGGCGCCCTTCGCCGCCCCGCCGCTGATCTGGAACATGATGATGTCCATGGCGGGCGGCTGGTTCTTTGTCACCATGGCCGAGGCCATCAGCGTCGGCAGCACCACCATTGCCCTGCCCGGCATCGGCAGTTGGATCGCGGTTGCCATTGCCCAGAAAAATCTGGCCGCCATCTTCTATGCCATCGCGGCCATGCTGGTGGTGATCCTGATCTTTGACCAGCTTCTGTTTCGCCCGCTGGTGGCCTGGGCCGATCGGTTCCATGTCGGTGACGACCAGAAGGAAGAAGCACCGCAAAGCTGGGTGCTGACCATGCTTAGGCGCTCGCGGCTGATTGACTGGCTGACGGCGCCCTTCGAGCAGATGATGCGTTGGAGCTATCGCTTCACCCCACCGAATTTCGGCATGCGCGCCGCCTTGCGTGATGATGGGGGTCGCGCCGCCGACTTTGCCTGGTACGGCATTCTGGCCGCGCTGGGCAGCTTCTGTTTCTGGCGCATCTGGCAATTCTCCACCGCCAGCTTCACCTGGGGCGATCTGGGCTGGACCATCTGGCTGGGCCTTCTCACCATGGCGCGGGTGGTGGTGCTGACCCTCATCGCCAGCCTGATCTGGACGCCGATCGGAGTTTATGTCGGCATGCGCCCGCGCTTGACCGGCATCGTCCAGCCGGTGGCGCAATTCTTCGCCGCCTTTCCCGCCAATATTCTGTTTCCGCTGGCCGTGTCGGTGATCGTGGCCTGGAAGCTCAATCCTGAAATCTGGCTGTCGCCCCTGATGGTGCTGGGAACGCAATGGTACATCCTTTTCAATGTCATCAGCGGCGCCAGTACCATTCCCCGCGACCTCTTGGATGCCGGCGACAATTTCGGCGTCAAAGGCTGGCTATGGTGGAAGCGCATCGTGCTGCCCGCGATTTTTCCGTACTATCTCACCGGCGCCATCACTGCCTCGGGCGGCACCTGGAATGCTTCGGTGCTGGCAGAGGTGGCCTATTGGGGGAACATCAAGCTTCAGGCGCACGGCCTTGGGGCCTATATCACCAACGCCACCTACAGCGGCGACTTTCGCCATGTCGTGCTGGGGATGGCGGTGATGGCGTTTTTCGTGGTGGTGGTGAACCGCCTGTTCTGGCAGCCGCTTTACTGGCTGGCGGAGCGCAAATACCGGCTGAACTGATGAGGACGAGATGAACGAGCTTCTGGAAGTCAGGAATGTGCGGCGCTCTTTCCCCCGCAGCGGCGGCGAGGAATTGCTGGTGCTGGAAGACGTCAATCTCAGCTTGAAGGAAGGCGAGATTGTCGGCCTCTTGGGCCGCTCCGGCTCAGGCAAATCCACCCTGCTGCGCCTGATCGCGGGCCTGGCCAGCCCGCAAGGCGGCTCGCTCACCTATATGGGCGCTCCCATCAATGGCCCGGCGCAAGGCGTCGCCATGGTGTTTCAGGGTTTTGCCCTGTTTCCCTGGATGACGGTGCTGCAAAATGTGGAATTGGGGCTGGAAGCGCTGGGTCTGCCGGAAAGCGAGATCCGCCGGCGCGCCCTGGCCGCGATAGATCTGATCGGCCTGGACGGTTATGAAAGCGCTTACCCGCGCGAATTGTCCGGCGGCATGCGCCAGCGGGTAGGTTTTGCCCGCGCCATTGTCGTCCATCCCAACATTCTTCTGATGGACGAGCCTTTCAGCGCCCTGGATGTGCTGACGGCGGAAAATCTGCGCACCGATTTGATCGAGCTGTGGGGCAAGAAGCAGTTGCCCACCAAGGGCATCATCCTGGTGACGCACAATATCGAGGAAGCAGTGCTGATGTGCGACCGGGTACTGCTGTTTTCGGCCAGCCCGGCAAAGGTCAGTTCGGAAGTGCGGATTGACCTGCCGCAGCCACGCGAGCGCACCAGCCCCGCCTTTGAGGATTATGTGGATCGCATCTATGTCGAGATGACGGCCCGGCGGGTGGAACGGATGCGCCAGCAGCAACAGGGGACCAGCTTTCTTGACATGCCGCTGACTCATGTTTCGCCCAACCAGATTTCCGGTCTGGTCGAAGCCCTGGCGGCGGCGCCCTATGATGGCAAGGCCGACCTGCCCGACATCGCCTATGAGCAGGAACTGGAAGTGGACGAGCTTTTTCCCGTGGCGGAAGCGATGCAGTTATTGCGCCTGGCCGATGTGGAAGGCGGCGATATCAAGCTTACCCATATGGGCAAACGCTTTGCCGACGGCGAACTGAATGAGCGCAAGGAAATTTTTTCCCGCGCCTTGCAGAACCATGTGCCGCTGGCGGGGCATATCCGCAAGGTGCTGGATGAGCGCGCCAGCCATTCGGCGCCCTATCGGCGGTTCCTGGACGAACTGGAAGATCATATGGCCGAGGACGCCGCGGAAGAGACGCTGAAGACCGTGGTCTCCTGGGCGCGGTTCAGCGAGTTGTTTTCGTATGATGATGATGCAGAATTGTTCAGCCTGGAGAATCCGACATAAGTCTGCGCGACTGAATTCAGTTAAATGTCATGGCCCGCGAAAGCGGGCCACCCAGTTGAGCGTAGAGTGCTGCCTTCATAAATTGAGTCCGTGTCACCTGGATGGCCCGCTGTTGCGGGCCAGGACAAGCTGGTGAGGGCTTGCTCCGCAGCGACGCCGCTCTGGTCGTGTCGCCGTGAGGCGTCAGCGCGGCGGATAGAGGCGGTCAAACGCTTCAAACAAGAGGGCGCGCTCGGCGGGTGGGCCGTCCACCACCAGCGCATCATCCTGAATCAGTACCGAAGGCGCCGCCCGTTTCACCCAGATATGAGAAGTCGGGACCACCCAGGAAGGGTCGTCCAGTGTGCCGGCGGCGATGAAGACCAAGGCCGGGTTGGAAAGATTGTGATGCCAGAGCCGGCTGCCGCAATTGGGGCAGCGGCGGATATCAAGTTCGCGGCCGGAGTCGGCCTTCTTGATATAGCTCTGGGTTTCGCCGGTGCTGGTGAATGGCTCGCTGGGCGCGATCACCACCAGGAAGTTGGTGGCGCCGGTCAGCTTCTGGCAGTCGGTGCAGTGGCAAGCGTTCACCGCCAGCGGCCGTGCGTTCAGGCTGTAGCGCACCTTGCCGCAAAGACAACCGCCCTGATGGGGCGGTTCGGGAATGGGGGGACGGGTGGTCATTTCATCCTCATTTGTTATTCCCGGCCAAGCGTTGCATCAGCAATGCGAGGGGAGGGAAACCCAGGTTGGAAAGACCGGACTCGCTTTAAGCAGCCTGGATCCCCTTCCCTCGCCGCTGGGCGCGGCTCGCCGGGGATGACAGGGCGCTTTGGCGCGCTGTCAGTTCTTTGCCACATCCACCAGCTTGTTCTTGGCGATCCACGGCATCATGGCGCGCAGCTTGGCGCCGACTTCCTCGATGGAATGGGCGTCGCCCTTGGCGCGTGTGGCCTTGAAGCTGGCCTGGCCCGCCTTGTTCTCCAGCACCCAGTCGCGGGCAAACTTGCCCTTCTGGATGTCATCCAGCACGCGCTTCATCTCGGCCTTGGTTTCGGCGGTGATGATGCGGGGGCCGGTGACATATTCGCCATATTCGGCGGTGTTGCTGATGGAATAGTTCATGTTGGCGATGCCGCCTTCATAAATCAGGTCCACGATCAACTTCACTTCATGCAGACATTCGAAATAGGCCATTTCGGGCGCATAGCCGGCTTCGACCAGCGTTTCGAAGCCGCCGCGGATCAGTTCGACCAGGCCGCCGCACAGCACCACCTGTTCGCCGAAGAGATCGGTCTCGCATTCTTCCTTGAAGCTGGTCTCGATGATGCCGGCGCGGCCGCCGCCAATGGCGCTGGCATAAGACAAGCCAAGATCATGGGCGTTGCCGGAGGCGTCCTGGTGAATGGCGATCAGGGTGGGCACGCCGCCGCCCTTGAGATATTCGCCGCGCACGGTGTGGCCGGGACCCTTGGGCGCCACCATCAGCACATCGAGATCCTTGCGGGCCTCGATCAGCTTGAAATGGACATTGAAGCCATGGGCGAAGAGCAGCGCGGCGCCGTTCTTCATGTTGGCGGCCAGATCGTCTTTATAAATGTCGGCCTGGAGCTCGTCGGGCGTCGCCATCATCATCACATCGGCCCACTTGGCGGCTTCGGCCACCGGCATGGTCTTGAAGCCGGCCGCTTCGGCCTTCTTGGCACTGGCGCCGGGACGGACCGCGATGACGATCTCCTTGACGCCGCTGTCGCGCATGTTTTGGGCATGGGCGTGGCCCTGACTGCCAAAGCCGATCACCGCAACCTTCTTGTTCTTGATCAGGTTAAGGTCGGCGTCCCGGTCGTAATAAACCCGCATTTTCAAGCCCTTCCATCCATTTTGGGGTCTATAGCCCCTGAAAGCCGCGAGGGTTCTACAAGGGGGCGGCCATTCGGGCAATCCGCCGCCCCGCATGGCTCTACCCCCACAAAAGAGGCACCACCGAAGCCAGCAGCGCCGCCGCCATGATGAGATTGAAGACCCGGACACGCCCCGGCAGCTTCAGCGCTTCGCGCAGCAGAGCGCCACAGCCCGCCCACAGCACCATGCAGGGCAGATTGAGCAGCGAGAAGGCCGCCGCCACCGTCAGCGTATCCGCTACGGTGTGGCCGGGACGGACATACAGCGCCACCACCGCGATGGCGGTCATCCAGAGCTTGAGGTTGAGGGGCTGGATGGAAAGAGAGGTGGAAAAGCGCATGGGATGGGGCAGATCGCCGCCGCCCAGGCTGCCGGCGATGGCAATGCGCCAGGCCAGCCAGACGACATAGGCAAAGCCGGCCAGCCGCATGAGGTCGCGCACCAGAGGGTAAGCGGAGAAGATGGCGCCGAGACCAAAGCCGGAGGCCAGCGTCACCACGACAATGCCGACAAAGATGCCGGCCATCTGCGGCACCGAGGCACGGATGCCGAAATTCACGCCGGAGGCGGCCAGCATGATGTTGTTGGGGCCCGGCGTCACCGAGCCGATAAAGGCGAGCCAGCAGAGCGACAAGAGAGCTGCGGAGGGCATGAAGGCCGCGCCTATGGTTGGCGCTACATCACCGCCCATCACATCGCTTCCGGGCCGCGGCTCATGGCGGCGACGCCGGTGCGGGAGACGTCAATCAGGCCCAGCGGCCGCAGTTCCTCGATAAAGGCATTGATCTTGGCCGGCGCCCCGGTGATCTCAAAGACAAAGCTGGATTGGGTCGTGTCCACGGTGCGGGCGCGGAAGGTATCGGCCAGGCGCAGCGCCTTCATCGGGGCGTCGCCGCTGCCCGCCACCTTGACCAGGGCCATTTCGCGCTCGATGCCGCCTTCCTGGCTGGTCCAATTGTTGACCTTGTGCACCGGCACCAGGCGGGCCAGTTGCGCCTCGATCTGCTCGATAACCTGCGGCGTGCCCGAGGTGACGATGGTGATGCGCGAGGTGTGGGCGGCGGGGTCCACTTCCGCCACCGTCAGGCTTTCAATGTTGTAGCCGCGCCCGGAAAACAGGCCGATGACCCGGGCCAGCACACCGGCTTCATTGTCCACCAGGACGGTGATGGTGTGGCTTTCGCGTACGGTGGTGCCGGTGTCTTTTTCGTAGAGCATCGGCCTACACCATGGTCTTGCCGGCGGCGGAGACTTCGGCTTCGCCGAGATCGCCCAGGATCATTTCGTTATGGGCGGCGCCGGAAGGGATCATGGGGAAGATATTTTCCATCGGGTCCACCCGGCAATCGAACAGCACCGGGCGGCGGGTGTTGATCATTTCCAGAATGGACGCATCAAGCTCCGCCGGTTTTTCCGCGCGCAGGCCCAGACAGCCAAAGGCCTCCGCCATCTTCACGAAATCGGGCAGCGCCTCGGAGTAGGAATGGGAATAGCGCCCGCCATGCAGCAATTCCTGCCACTGGCGCACCATGCCCATATATTCATTGTTGAGGATGAAGATCTTGATCGGCAGTTCATACTGCATGGCGGTAGACATTTCCTGCATCGTCATCTGCACCGATGCCTCGCCGGCAATATCAATCACCAGCGCATCGGGATGAGCCACCTGCACGCCCACCGCCGCCGGCAGGCCATAGCCCATGGTGCCAAGCCCGCCTGAGGTCATCCAGCGATTGGGCTGTTCGAAATGGAAGCGCTGCGCCGCCCACATCTGATGCTGACCGACTTCGGTGGTGACATAGACATCGCGGCCGCGTGTCAGTTGGTAAAGCCGGTCAATGGCGTATTGCGGCTTGATCAGGGTATCGGAATGTTTGAAGGCAAGGCTCTTGCGCCCCCGCCAGCGGTTGATCTGATCCCACCAGCCGGAAATATCGGGTTTGGTGTGGCCGCCCGATTTCCAGGCCGCGATCATGGCGGCAATGGCCTTGCCGGCATCGGCGATGATGCCAAGATCGGTGCGCACCACCTTGTTGATCTGCGAGGGGTCAATATCGAGATGGATTTTTTTCGACCCCGGCGAAAAGGCGGCAATGCGGCCGGTGACGCGGTCGTCAAAACGGGCGCCCAGGCAAATCATCAGGTCGCAATCATGCATGGCGTGGTTGGCTTCCCAGGTGCCGTGCATGCCCAGCATCCCCAGCCATTCCGGCCGCGATGCCGGGAAGGCGCCAAGCCCCATTAATGTAGAAGTGACAGGAAAGCCGGTAAGGTCCACCAATTCGCGCAACAATTGCGAAGCTTGCGGGCCCGAATTGATGATGCCGCCGCCGGTATAGAAGACCGGCCTTTTCGCTACCGCCATCATCGCCACTGCCTGGGTAATGGCGGCGGCGTCGGGATCGGTCCTGGGGCGATAGGTGCGGTGATGCAGGCCGCGGGGGCCGACATAGCTACCGCTCTGGAACTGGATGTCTTTCGGAATGTCTACCACCACAGGACCAGGGCGGCCGGTGGTGGCGATCTCGAAAGCCTCGTGAATTGTGCGCGACAGATCGTTCACATGCTTCACCAGCCAGTTGTTCTTGGTGCAGGGGCGGGTGATGCCGACCGTGTCGCATTCCTGGAAGGCGTCGGTGCCGATCAGGTGGGTGGGCACCTGGCCGGACAACATGACGATGGGGATGGAATCCATCAGCGCGTCAGTAAGACCTGTCACGGCGTTGGTGGCGCCGGGGCCGGAAGTGACCAGCAGCACGCCCGGCTTGCCGGTGGAGCGGGCGTAGCCTTCCGCGGCATGGGCGGCGCCCTGTTCATGACGGACGAGAACGTGTTCGATGCCTTCGGCTTCAAACAGTGCGTCATAGATCGGCAGTACGGCGCCGCCCGGATACCCAAAGATGTGGCTGACACCCTGGTCCTTGAGGGCGCGGATCACCATCTGCGCGCCCGTCATGGTTTCCAGTGGCATGGTTTCGGCGGCGCTGGCCGCTATCTTTTCTTTGGTTTCGCTCATCATCAAACCCGCTCGTGAAGTCCCGCTTATGCCATCAAAGCGAAAGGGGCGTTGCCGCCCCTTGCTCATATCCGCCATGTCCGATCCGAGGCTTTAGCGGCCTCGTCGGCAGGGCGGCAGATGGCATACGACATTATTGTGCATTGCGGCGTAATTTACTGATGCCAGCAGCGGTCGTCAAGCAATCTCATGCTTTAATTTCGTCAAAAATGGCAATAATATTGCTTTTCATGGGGTCGAACCAGCGATAATGACTCATGCGGCCGCGAAACCAGGTCATCTGGCGTTTGGCGAATTGGCGGGTAGCGGTGATGGCTTCGGTCAGGGCCTGCTCGCGGCTGAGTTCGCCCCGCGCCAGCGCCTGAAGCGGCCGCAAGCCCAAAAGCTTGGCGGCCGGCAAAGTGGGATCAAGCCATTCCAGCGCCTGCGCTTCGTCAAGACCCCCTGCATCCACCAAGGCTTCGAAGCGGGCAGCAATGGCAGCGCGCAGGTGCGGGCGCGGCGGATCAAGCACAAAGCGGGCGAGCGTCATGCCGGCAAGGATCGGCGCCGCGGGGGAACGCTGCCATGCGATAAGCGGCCGGCCGGTGGCCTCCAGCACTTCCCAGGCGCGCAAGACGCGTTGCGGATCGCTGGGGCGCAAGGCGGCGGCGGTTTGCGCATCGCGCGCTGCCAGGCGCGCGTGCAGTTCGCCGACACCGATGTCCGCCAACAGCGCGCGTGCCGCGGTGCGCACTTCGGCAGGAATAGGGGGAATGGCGGCCAGCCCTTCTTCCAGCGCCGTGAAATACATGCCGGTGCCGCCGACAAAGATCGGCAGCTTGCCCATCGTCTTCGCTTTGGCCAGCGCCGCGCGCGCATCCTCCCCATAGCGGCCCACCGAATAAAGTTCACGCGCCGGGACGTGGCCATAGAGCAGATGCGGGGCGCGGTCTTTGGCATCGGCATTCGGCTGCGCCGTCAGCACCGGCGCCTCGGCATAGACTTGCATGGAGTCGGCGTTGATGACGGCGCCATTCAGATGCTCGGCCAGCGCCAGCGCCGCGGCTGACTTGCCGCTGGCGGTGGGGCCTGCAATAAGCACGGCGTCAAACACTTCTTTGCCTTTCTTTGGCGGCACAATGTTTGTTCTCAACGTCATCGGCAAGGGCGCGAATCCGGCGCTGTTCGTCGCGCTGGCGGCCGCTCGCGCCCGCATTCTGTCGCCGGATTTCGCTTTCGACCTGCCGGTGGAAAACCCCTCTGCACTAAAAGCGGCACGCCATCTGGCGCGCAACCTGGCGCTGGACATCAACCTGGTGGCGGCGGAAGGACGGCGCAAAAAGCTGCTGGTGGCCGACATGGATTCCACCATCATCAATGTCGAATGTCTGGACGAACTGGCCGACATGGCGGGACTGAAAGCTGACATCGCCGCCATCACCGAGCGCGCCATGCGGGGTGAGCTGGAGTTCGAGGCGGCGCTGAAGGAGCGCGTCGGCATGCTGAAGGGGCTGCCGCTGCTGGCCCTGGCGCGCACTTACAGTGAGCGGGTGCGGCTCAACCCCGGCGCCCGATCGCTGCTTGCCACCATGCGCGCCCATGGCGCCCACACCATGCTGGTGTCGGGCGGTTTTGGCTTCTTCACCAAACGCGTGGCAGAAGATGCCGGCTTCCATGAGGAACGCAGCAACATTCTGCTGGATGACGGCACTTGTCTGACCGGCGAAGTCGCCAGCCCGGTGCTGGGCCATGCAGCCAAACTGGAGGCGCTGGAAAGCGGCGCCAAAGCGCTCGGCCTTGCTCTGTCACAGACCCTTGCGGTGGGCGACGGGGCCAATGATCTTGCCATGATCCGCGCGGCGGGGATGGGGGTGGCCTATCATGCCAAGCCCGTGCTGGCGGCCGCCGCCGGCGCTGCCATCCAGCACAATGACCTGACGGCGCTGCTGTATTTGCAAGGGTATAGTGAGGCGGAGATTGTTAGGGCCTAGGTCCGTTTGTCGGGCCATGACGAAAAGAGAGTTTCTGAACAGTCCGGCAGAGTTGTACGGAATTGTCTGATTGGCCGTTGGCACGGAGATTTGCGGCAAATCTCTCGCCCCAACCGACAAATCCGCGACGCGTCTGCATTACCGCGCGACAGGATGGCGCGACACTCTCGGCATTGAGAATGCAGGACTTAATACCATGAACAAAGCGCAACACAGCAAAACCGTCAGCACCATCTTTCAGGTTTTCATCATCGCCTTGATGGCGGTGTTCTCGGTACTGTCGCTGGTGCGCGGCGCCGGCATGATTCTGTAGGCGCGCGCTAATTCAGTCTTAAGCCTACGTAAACCACATTGCCGCCGCGGCTGACCAGGAACAGCGCCACCGGCTTGCCGGATTTGGCGGCCGCATCCACTGCCTTGGCGACATCGTCGGGGGTCTTCACCGCGGCACCCTGCACCTGCACAATGACATCGCCGGCGCGCATATTCTTGTCGCCAGCGGGGGTGCCGGGATCCACGCTGGAGACCAGCACGCCCTGGACATTGCCGCCGATCTTGTAATGGCCCCGCGCCGCGTCATCGAGCAGACCCAGGCTCAGCCCCAACTGCGCCAGCTTGGATTGCGGCTTGGGCGCCGGCGGCGCCTTCACCGCCTTGTCGGCGGGCCCATCATCGGCCAGCTTTTCCACCGTGATGCGACTGGAAACCTTGCGGCCTTTCCGCAGCACATCAATGTTCACCGTTTTTCCAATGGGCGTGCCGGCAACGATGCGCGGCAGGGTGCGATCATCGGGCACCGGCTTGCCGTCAAAGCCCACCACCAGATCCCCATTCATCAGTCCGGCCTTGGCGCCGGGACCATCCTTGCTGACATTGGAGACCAGGGCGCCCTGGCGCGAAGACAAACCAAAGGCCTGGGCCAGCTCATCGGTCACCGGCTGGATGCTGACACCGATCCAGCCGCGCCGGGCACTGCCGAATTGGCGCAGCTGCTGCACCACATCGCGCGCCAGGTTGGAGGGGATGGCAAAGCCAATGCCGACGCTGCCGCCCGAGGGCGAGAAGATCTGCGAATTGATGCCCACAACATTACCGTCCATGTCGAACAGGGGACCGCCGGAATTGCCCCGGTTGATGGGGGCATCGGTCTGGATGAAGTCGTCATACGGCCCGGCATTGATGTTGCGGTTGCGGGCCGAGACAATACCGGCGGTGACGGTGGAGCCGATGCCGAAAGGATCGCCGATGGCGATCACCCAGTCGCCGATGCGGGCCTTGTCGCTGTCGCCGAACTTGACGGCGGGGAGCGGCTTTTTCGGCGTCACTTTCAAGAGCGCCAAGTCGGTCTTGACGTCGCGCCCCACCAGCTTGGCCGGCATGGTGGTGTCATCGCTGAAGGTGATGGTGATCTGCTCGCCATTCTCGATCACATGATTGTTGGTGACGATATAGCCGGAGGGATCAATGATGAAGCCGGAGCCCAGGGAGGTGGCGTGGCGGGGCTGGTTGCCGCGGGGGCCAAGAAAATTCTTGAACAGTTCCGACAGTGGCGAATCTGGGGGGATATCCGGCAGCGAGCCTTTGGGCGGCGCTTTCAGAGTCTGAAAGGTGGAAATGTTCACCACCGACGGCAGTAGCTTGGCGGTCAGATCGGCGAAACTGTCCGGCGCCGGCCGGGCAGCGGCAGGCGCGGCGACAAGAAGGGCAGTAACAAAGGCTATAAGGGCGCGCATGGAACGTGGGATGGTGCGGATTCGTGGGCCAGTCTAGAGGGCCGACCGCCGGACAAATAGTGAAATCGCGCCACGCCCCGGAAATCCCGATCAAGCCGCGGCCCATTGGATTTGAAACCCCGCGCCGCTATATGAGGCGCCCGAAAAAGGCGGACCATGGCCCTTTCCCGAGATGATGTCCTGCGCGCCCTGGACCAGGTGATTGACCCGGTTTCCGGCCGCAGTGTGGTGCAACAGGACATGATCCAGGGCCTGGTGGTGCGGGATGGCCATGTCGGTTTTGCCCTGGAGGTTCCTGCCGCCCAGGGCCGGGCAGCCGAGCCGCTGCGCGCCGAAGTGGAAGCGGCCGCAAAAGCTATTTCCGGCGTGCTGTCGGTGACGGCAGTGCTGACGGCCCATGACGAAGGCGCGCACCAGCATTCTGCGTCGTCCCGCGCGAGGCCGGCGCCCGAGGCGCAAGCCAAACAGGGGGTGGAAGGCGTCAAGCACGTCATCGCCGTGGCCAGCGGCAAGGGTGGCGTGGGCAAATCCACTGTCGCAGTCAATCTGGCGCTGGCGCTGTCGAAGTCGGGATTGAAGACCGGCCTGCTGGATGCCGACATCTACGGCCCCTCGGTGCCGCGTCTGCTCGACATTCACAAGAAACCGGATACCGGTCCAGGCAAGCGCATTCTGCCGATCGAAAAATATGGTCTCAAGACCATGTCGCTGGGCTTCATCATGCGCGAAGAGGAAGCTGCCATCTGGCGCGGGCCGATCGTGCAGTCCGCCCTGATGCAGTTTCTCACCCAGGTGGAGTGGTCGCCGCTTGATGTGCTGGTGGTGGACATGCCGCCCGGCACCGGTGACATCGCGCTGACTCTCACGCAGCGGGTGGCGCTGGCCGGCGCGGTAATTGTTTCCACGCCGCAGGACCTCGCCTTGATTGATGCCAGGAAGGCCATCGCCATGTTTCAGAAAGTGCGGGTGCCAATCCTGGGGCTGGTGGAGAATATGAGCACGTTTATCTGCTCCGGCTGCGGCCGGCGCCATGAGATTTTCGGTCATGGCGGCGCCCGCGCCACCGCCGAAGCCCTGGGTGCGCCTTTTCTGGGGGAAATTCCCCTGGTGGCGAAAATCCGCGAATTGTCCGACGCCGGCACCCCGGTGATGGTGACCGAGCCCGATGGCCCGGAAGCTGCCGCCTTCGCGGAGGTGGCAAAAAAAGTCGCCGCTGCGCTCGAAACGACACAGCGTCCTGCACCCAAAATCGTGCTGGAATAGCGCCGCCATGCCGTCCACCAAGCCACAGATCCATAGTCTGTTTGCCACACCCCTTTGCGTGCATTTCGTGCCGGTGGCGGTGGAGATGAATGCCGACCTGAAACCCTTGATCCTGGAGCGCACCAGACAAGCGCAGTCGCGGGGCCAGGGCGCCTATGCCAAGGAAGATTTCCGCAGCTGGGGCAACCATCATGCCCAGACCCTGCTGGCGGTGGTGACGGACCTGGCCGACAGCCTCACTGCCTCGCGCAGCGGCGGGCGCATCAAGACCGAGTGGAAAATCGCCTGCCGCGCCGCGGCCCGGGTGAAAGGCGAATATCAGGAAATGGTGGCGCGGCCGGGCGCTTTCTGGGCGGGGGTTTATTTCGCCGATGACGGTTATGCCAAGTCGGATGATGAAGAACTGGGCGGGCAGTGCGAGCTGGGCGATCCCCGTGGCCCCCTGCCCGCCATGGTGGCGCCGCAGCTTTCCTTCCGCATGCCGGGCGGCACCAGCGCCGGTTTTGCCGAGATCATCCGGCCACAATCGGGCATGATCCTGCTGCATCCCGGCTGGCAGCCGCGGGGCGAGCGCCGCTATGAAGGGGAAGGTCAGCGCCTGGTGATCGAATTTGAACTGACGGCGCCGGTTTGATTTCCGACCCTTACCGCGATTGTGGAAGAGGGAACCTACTGGATTGACCGCCTGAAGCGGGTCAGGACAAATGAGATTAAATGCGTTCCAATGTCACGAAGCTGTAAGGCAGTTTATCCGCGCTGATATGATCGGTGCGCGAAACTTCGCGCCATTGTGTGCGATCAAAAGTGAAACGGGCGTCACCGGCGAAATCGCCATGGACTTCGGTGAGTTCGATGCGATCGGCCCGCGATAGCGCGGCCTGATAGATTTCTGCCCCCCCGATCACGAAAATATCGTCGCTTGCCTGCAAGGCATCCGCCAGCGACAGGACTTCGGCGGCGCCCGCCCGCCAGCTTGCGTCGCGCGTCACCACGATATTGCGCCGGCCGGGCAAAGGTCGATTCTTCGGCGGCAACGAGTCCCAGGTCTTGCGGCCCATCACCACGGTATGGCCCAGGGTCAGCGCCTTGAAGCGCTTCATGTCTTCCGGTAGCCGCCATGGAATGGCGCCATCCTTGCCGATCACCCCATTCAGCGCCGCGGCTACCACCAGCGTGATCATGCGCTGAGCCTTTTCAGGGCTTCACCCTCTAGTTCGTAGGTCAGCCAGTCGGCAAGCGGCCTGGCGCCGAGGCGCCGATAGAAGGCCAGCGCTTTTTCGTTCCAATCCAGCACCCGCCATTCCAGGCGGGCGCCCTGCCCGGCCAGATGGGCGAAAAACATTGTGCCTAGACCCTGCCCGCGAAATTGGGGCTTTACGTACAGATCCTCGATGAAAAGGCCGCGTTCAGCACCAAAGCTCCGATACGTCCAAAACCATAGGGCAAGACCGGCTGGCTCCGCGCCGGCAAAAGCGAGATCGCAGACCGCTGCTTTTTCCCTGCCGAACAGATCGCGCGTCACTTGGACCTGATCCAATGTGAATCGCGGCTCGAGCTTCTCGAACACCGCCAATTCCTTCAGCAGCGCCACAATGATGGCTTCATCGCCCGGTGCAGCACGGCGAATTGTGAACGGAACCGGCGTGTCGCTGTTCATGCTACAGTCAGGCCCCAAGGCGCAGCATCTTCCTGCAATGGAACCTCGTCACCTCGCAAGGGTTATGGTTCCGCCAAGGAGTGAATGTCATGCGAAAAACACTGCTTCTTTCCGCCGCTCTCATGGCGCTTTTGGCGGGGCCAGCCCTCGCCCAGCGCGGTGATGACCCGCAGGGACGCCGTGGTGGCGGCTATGAACGGGGCGCACGTCCGCCCGCGGCCGCGCCGGCACCGCAAGCTGCGCCGGCGCCCCAGGCGGCACCCGCACCATCAGCACCGGCACCGGCACCACGCGCGCCACAAGCTGCTGCACCGGCACCGAACGCGCCGCAGTCCGTCATCCCGGGCAGCCGGGCCGATATCGGACGCCAGTCCATGCAGCGCGATCAGCAGCAGCGGGCGCAATTCGAGAATCGCGACCGCAATAGCTTCGCGCAGCGCAATGACAACAATAGGCCGGATTTCAACCGCGGCAACGACAACCGCTCCAACTTCAATCGTGGCGGCAATGACAACCGGGCCGATTTCAATCGTGGCGACAATCGCGGCAACTTCAACCGCGGCGGCGAAAACCGGCCTGACTTCAATCGCGGCAACAATGGACGTCCCGATTTCAGCCGCAATGACAACCGGCCGGACTTCAATCGCGGCGGCCGCTTCGACAACCGCTATGGCAGCCGCAACAACTGGTCGCAATACAACCGGGCTTTCAATGCGCCACGCCAGTTCCGCTATCGCGGTCCGGCTTATTACCGGCCGGCGGGCTGGTACTACCGGCGCTGGACTTTCGGCGACTTCCTGCCCGGTCTGTTCTGGGCCAGCAATTTCTGGATCAACGACTATTACTATTATGACCTGATGCCTCCGCCTCCCGGCACGGTCTGGGTTCGCTACGGCTCGGATGCCTTGCTGATTGACCGCTATACGGGCGAGGTTATCCAGGTCGAATATGGTATCTTTTACTGACGGTTAGAGAAGGTGCCGCATCCGGAAGGATGCGGCACCTTTGCCCTACTCCCCGTCTCTGCATTTGCTATAAAGCGCCACGCCCGCGGCCCCTGCCGCGGGCGTTTCTGCGTTCAAGGTTTTGGCATGGCAAACGTCACCGTGATCGGCGCCCAGTGGGGCGATGAAGGCAAGGGCAAGATCATTGACTGGCTCTCCAACCGGGCCGAGATGGTGGTGCGCTTCCAGGGCGGCAACAATGCCGGCCATACCATCGTGGTGGGCGACAAGACCTATAAATTGTCGCTGCTGCCGTCCGGCGTGGTGCAAGGCAAGCGCTCCATCATCGGTAATGGCGTGGTGGTGGACCCCTGGTCGCTGCTGGACGAGATCGCCCGCGTCGGTGCGGCCGGCCTGGCGGTGACGCCGAGCTTGCTGGTGCTGGCGGAGAATGCCTGCCTGGTGCTGCCGCTGCACCGCGAGCTGGACGCCATGCGCGAAGAGGCCGCCGCCCAGAAGATTGGCACCACCAAGCGCGGCATCGGCCCGGCCTATGAAGACAAGGTCGGCCGCCGCGCCCTGCGTGCCATTGATCTGAAAGACCTCGCCAGCCTGCCGGCCAAGATCGAAAAGCTGTCGGCGCACCACAATGTGCTGCGGCGGGGCTTTGGCCATGCCGAAGTGGATGCCGCGGCTTTGCTGGCGTCGCTGAAGGAAGTGGCGCCGAAACTGGCGCCTTTCATCGGCTCATCCTGGCGCGAACTGCATGGGGCCAAGCTGGCCGGCAAGCGTGTGTTGTTTGAAGGGGCGCAGGCCGTGCTGCTGGACATTGACCATGGCACCTATCCCTTCGTCACCTCCTCCAACACCGTGGCGGGGCAGGCCGCAGCCGGCGCCGGGGTTTCCCCCCGCGACATCGGCACCGTGCTGGGCATCGTCAAGAGCTATACCACGCGCGTCGGCGAGGGGCCCTTCCCCACCGAGCAGAAGAACGAAGTCGGCGAAAAGCTGGGCGAACGGGGCCATGAGTTCGGCACTGTGACGGGGAGAAAGCGCCGCTGCGGCTGGTTTGACGCCGTGCTGGTGCGGCAGACCTGCATCACCGGCGGCGTGGATGGCATCGCCCTGACCAAGCTGGACGTGCTGGATGGTTTCAAACAGATCAAAGTCTGCACCAGTTACCGGCTGGACGGTCAGATGCTGGACTATCTGCCGGCCGATGCCACCCAGCAGGCCCGGCTGGAGCCGGTCTATGAAACTCTGGACGGCTGGAGCGAAACTACCGCGGGCGCCCGCAGTTGGGCGCAGTTGCCGGCGAATGCCATCAAATATGTGCGGCGGGTGGAAGAATTGATTGGTGCGCCGGTGGCGTTACTTTCCACCTCTCCGGATCGCGATGACACCATTATGGTAAGAGACCCCTTCGTGTAGGAGCTTTTCCATGGCGTTCCGTTTTGCCGCGCTCTGTCTGACCTTTTCTCTGCTCGCGGGCAATGCTTTCGCGGCCGCCTCAGTGGCAGAGAAAACCGCTATCGAGAAGGCGTACGCCGCCAGGCGGGATGCCGACAACACCGCTGATATCACTCAACGTATCGCTGCCCGCTGGCAATTGCTGGCAAACGATCCGGGCGCGCCCGTGATCGGCAATGCCAACGGTGATGTCACCATCGTAGAGTTTTTCGATTACACCTGTCCCTATTGCAAGGCGGTGGAGCCGCGGCTGGAAGCGTTGCTCAAGGCCGACCCGAAAGTGAAGCTGGTGCTGAAGGAGTTTTCCATCCTGACGCCGCAATCGCTGGTGGCCAGCCGCGCCGCGTTGGCCGCCAAAGCCCAGGGCAAATACACCGCCTATCACAATGCCATGATGCGCTTTGACGGCAAGCTCACCGAAGCCGACATTTTCGACATGGCCAAGGCGGCCGGGCTGGATGTGGCGCGGCTGAAGCGCGACATGAACGCGCCGGCGATTTCCGACCAGATCATTTCGGTCTTCAACCAGGCGCGGGGCATCCGGGTTTTCCAAACGCCGGCCTTTATCGTCAATGGCCGGCTGCTGTCGTCGGAGTCGGCTTCGATTGACTTTCGCAAGGAAGTCGCAGCGGCGCGGCGGAGGTAAAACCCCTCGTGACCGGTGCGGGCCCGCGATTTAGAGCATTTTAATCTTGGACAGAAGCAAAGCCGCCTCACCCTTCGACAGGCTCAGGGTGAGGAAAAAATAAATCACCTCATGCTGAGCCTGTCGAAGCATGAGGGCAACGATCCACCTAGCGCAAATGTCTGGGAATTGCCGTCAGGCCTGACTGACGTTGATCCGTATTTTTGCTTCCGCCAGCATGCGGTCCAGATCGGCCCGTATCTTCGCCGCCACTTGTTCCAGCTCCGCCAAGGTGCGGCATTCCGGGCCCAAGATCACCTGGTTGATGTGCCAGGTATGGGTGTTGATCGGCTCTGCTCCCACGGCATAGGTGTTTTCCTCGCCGGACCAGCGCTCCAGCAGTTTCAGGATCGGGACAGTTTCGTCCGGCTCGAACAGATGCGACATGGGCGTGACCTTTCCTGCCGCCAACGCCGGCGCCGGGGCAAGGTTCCGCGCCATGCGCAGGAACGTGTGTCAGCTTTTGACGGCGTGATTGAGCGGCCCGCTTCCCCGTCCCAACCGCGGCGCGGTGCGGATCGCGGCTTGCACATAGGCATGGGCTTCGCCCACCGCCTCTTTCAGCCCCTTGCCGTGCGCCAGGCCGCAGGCAATGGCGGTGGCCAGGGTGCAGCCGGTGCCGTGCAGATGCGCGACTTCCTGCCGGGGCGATTCAAAAACGGTCAGCTTGCCGTTCGCCGCCAGCGTGTCGCGCACGGTTTCGTCCGAGCCGCCATGGCCGCCCTTGAACAGGATGGGAGCGCCGGTCAGGGCTGAAAAGGCCTGGGCGGCGTTGCGGATGGAATGATCGCTGCGGGGACGGATACTCACCAGAGCCTCAGCCTCATCGGCATTGGGCGTCACCAGTGCCGCCATCGGCAAGAGCCGGTATTTGAGGATGCGCAGGCCATCTTCATCCAGCAGGGGCGCACCGCTGGTGGAAACCAGCACCGTGTCCAGGACAAGTGGGATCGAAAGACCTTCCAGGGCTTCGGCCACGGCGGCCGCGATCTCGCCATTGCCCAGCATGCCGATCTTGATGGCATCGGCGCCAATGTCTGACAGGGCTGCCGCGATCTGGGCGCGCACCAGATCAGCCGGCGCCGGATGCACGCCGGTCACGCCAAGCGTGTTCTGGACGGTGATTGCCGTCGCCACCGTTTGGGCATAGACGGCGAAATGCTGCGCGGTCTTGAGATCGGCTTGCAGCCCCGCGCCCGCCGAGGGATCGGAACCGGCGATGACCAGCAGGCGGGGGATCGGTGAATTCAAGGCGTAACTCCTCACCCTTCGACGGGCTCAAGGTGAGGATGAATATAAACTCCTCATCCTGAGCTTGTCGAAGGATGAGCGGCAGCGGCTTTTAAGCGGCCGCTTCCTCGATTGCCTGGGCGATGTCGCGCACCACGGCCCGCACCAGCTTTTCGTCCACGCCTTCGGCCATGACGCGGATCAAGGGTTCGGTGCCGGATTTGCGCACCAGGATGCGGCCGGCCGCACCCAGCTTTTCGTTGGCCGCGGCGATAGAGGATTTCACCTTGGCATCCTCCAGCGGCATGCCCTTCTTGAAGCGCACATTCTCCAGCACCTGCGGCAAGGGATTGAACAGATGCGCCGCCTCGCTGGCAGGCTTGCGGCCTTCGGCCAGCACCGCCAGCACCTGCAGCGCCGCCACCAGCCCGTCGCCGGTGGTGGAAACATCAGAAAGAATGATGTGGCCGGACTGTTCGCCGCCGACATTGAAGCCGCCCTTCACCATTTCTTCCAACACATAGCGGTCGCCCACCGCCGAGCGCGCCAGTTTCAGGTTCAGGCTTTGCAGATAATGGTCTAAGCCGGCATTCGACATCACGGTTCCGACCAGGCCGCCGCCCTTCAGCTTGCCGGAGGCGGACCAGCTTTTGGCGATCAGGGCCAGGATCTGGTCGCCGTCAATGATATTGCCCTTTTCATCGGCCATCACCACCCGGTCGGCATCGCCATCCAGGGCAATGCCGAAATCGGCCCTAACCTCGCGCACCTTGGCGCACATCGCCTGGGGCGCGGTGGAGCCGCAATCGAGATTGACATTGAGACCGTCGGGCGCGGTGCCGATGGCCACGATATCGGCGCCCAGTTCCCACAGCACTTCCGGCGCCACCTTGTAGGCGGCGCCATTGGCGCAATCTATCACGATGCGCAGGCCATCAAGCCGAACATTGCGCGGGATGCTGCGCTTGGCGAATTCGATGTAGCGCGCCTGGGCATCATCAATGCGCTTGGCGCGGCCGATGCCGGCTCCTTGCGCCAGGCCTTCGCCCAGGCCGCCATCCATCAGCTTTTCGATTTCAAGCTCGACCGCGTCGGAAAGCTTCTGGCCATCCGGGCCGAAGAACTTGATGCCGTTGTCGGAGAAGGGATTGTGCGAGGCGGTGATCATCACCCCCAAATCGGCCCGCAGCGAGCGCGTGAGCATGGCGACGGCCGGGGTCGGCAGCGGCCCAAAGAGAAACACATCCATGCCGGTGGCGGTAAAGCCGCTGACCAGGGCGCTTTCGATCATGTAGCCGGAGAGGCGGGTATCCTTGCCGATCACCACCCGGTGGCGGTGCTCGCCGCGGGTGAAGATGCGGCCGGCCGCCATGCCGGCCTTCAACGCCACTTCCGGCGTCAGGGCGGAAGAGTTGGTGCGGCCGCGGATGCCGTCGGTGCCGAAATATTTGCGGGTCATGGAAAGTCCTGGGGAAGCGCGGGCCGGGATTTTAGCACAACAGAGTTGCGGCTGGTTAACGAGGTTCTTTCAACTTTTCCAGCACTTTAAGACCGTCGCGAAGGGCGGCGGGGTCGTGGGTGCGAATGATGTCGGCACCTTGGGCCGCGGCGAACAGTTCGGCCGCCAGGGTGGCGGGACCGATGCGGTCAAGCGGCTGGCCGGTGAGTTTGCGCAGGAAACCCTTGCGCGAGACCGAAATCAGGATGGGGCCATAGCGGGCCTTCAGTTCGGGCAGGCGGCGCAAAAGGATGAGGGAATTTTCCGGATCGGCGCCGACAAACTGACCCATGCCGGGATCGAGGATCAGCCGTTCGCGGGCAGTGCCGGCAGCGATGAGCGCTTTGAGGCGAGCGTCGAAGAATTGGGTGACGCGGGTGAAAATTTCGCATGGCGGAATTTCGGTGCGAACCGCCACACCGCGCTCCTGCACCATGTGCATCACGATCAGTTTGCAGTCGGACGCCGCCAGGGCGGGATAAAGCGCGGCGTCAGGAAAGCCGTGAATGTCGTTGAGATAGTCCACCCGCTGCGCCAGCGCGAAGCGCTGCACCGTGGGCGAAAAACTGTCTATGGAAACAGGGATGTTTTTTGCCTTCAGCACCGGCAGCACCGCGGCAAGGCGCATGATCTCGGTTTCCGGCGGCACCGGCTTCGCTTCTGGATTGGATGACGCCGCGCCGATATCAATCGCATCGGCGCCGTCCGCCATCAGCTTTTCTGCCTGCGCGATGGCGGCAGCGGGATCGAGAAACCTCCCGCCGTCGGAAAACGAGTCTTCGGTAATGTTGAGGATGCCGAGGAGTTTCATGGGCTAGTGGATTCTGACCGCGTCACCAGCCAATACATCGTATTCCCAAATCTCCACCGAATGCGGAATGAGATGCCCGTAATTCCTTATGTAATAAGCAGCGAGGCTTTCACCTCCGCGCGCGCGAGAATCTTTGAGAACAAACAGGATTTTCCGATATGCACTGGGGGCGAAATGGAAATAGTACATTGACTCATTCCACACAGTGATTTTGGCACTAGGAATGTTATTCTCCGCGGTCCATTTGTGGGATTTGCACTCAATCAGTGTGGGTTTATCTCCGTCACATCCAAGATCAAACCTGCGGTGCTTTTTGTGATTACGAGCACCAAGCAAAACATCAAAATTCGAGGAGAGCGTGAGACTTTCTTTCTTTAGGAAAAAGTCTCGCGCTACAGACTCAAAGTCTGCGCCGGCGTGTGCGTTGCTTATCGCACCAACGCGCTGGAAAGGCTTGTCCACCGGCTCCCCCATAAGAGACGCTATACCAAGCGGCCCTGGACGGGCGGGTCAAGCCCGCCCATGGTGAGTTTGGGTGATAAACCACCCTCCCCTTGCGGGAGGGTCAAAAACGACGAGCGAAGCGAAGACGTTTTTGGGGAGGGGTCGAAATCCGCGAAGCGGATTTCGTAAGCCGATCACACCGCTGCTGCGCAGCGGACCCCTCCCTGAAAAATTCTCTCGCTGCGCTCAAAAATTTTTCGACCCTCCCTCAAGGGGAGGGTTGAAGGGACCAATTTACCGCGGCTGTGGCTCGGGCGCGATGATGGGGCCGGGACCGGCGGATGGCCGCGGCTTGCCGACGGCAGGGACCGACGGGCCTTCCGGTTTGGGCGTGCTGCCCGGCTCTTCGTAAGGAGTCCGGATGGGCGGAATGCCCTTGAGCAGGTTCGCCACTTCATCACCCGACAGGGTTTCGTATTCCAGAAGGCCTTTGGCCACCATATCAAGCTGGTCGCGCCGCTCGGTGAGGATGGTGCGGGCGGTCATTTCGCCATTCTCGATCAGGGTGCGCACTTCCTCGTCAATCAACTGGGCGGTCTCTTCCGACATGTTGTTGGACTGGGCCACCGAATGGCCAAGAAAGACTTCCTGCTCATTGGCGCGGTAGCGGACACGGCCCAGCTTCTCGCTCATGCCCCATTCCATGATCATGGCGCGCGCCATGCGCGTGGCCTGCTGGATGTCGGACGTGGCGCCGTTGGTGACATTCTCCGGCCCGAACACCAGCACTTCGGCTTCGCGACCGCCGAACATGGACGCAATCTTTGAGACGCAATATTGGCGCGTGTAAGAGAGCTTGTCCTGCTCCGGCAAGTTCATGGTCAGGCCCAGGGCGCGGCCGCGGGGGATGATCGTCACCTTGTGCAGGGGGTCATGCTGGGGGACATACATGCCGACCAGGGCATGACCGGCCTCGTGATAGGCGGTCAGTTTCTTTTCCTCGTCGGTCATGGCCATGGAGCGGCGCTCGGCGCCCATCATCACCTTGTCCTTGGCATCTTCCAGTTCGGCCATTCCCACCACGCGCTTGCCGCGGCGGGCGGCCAGCAGCGCGCCTTCATTCACCAGATTGGCGAGATCGGCGCCTGAAAAGCCCGGTGTGCCACGGGCGATGGTGCGGGGATCCACGTCCGGCGCCAGCGGGACTTTGCGCAAATGCACGCGCAGAATCTTCTCACGGCCGGCCAGGTCAGGATTGGGCACCACGATCTGGCGGTCAAAGCGGCCGGGGCGCAGCAAGGCGGGGTCCAGCACATCGGGTCGGTTGGTGGCGGCAATCAGGATGACGGATTCATTGGCCTCAAAGCCGTCCATCTCCACCAGCAACTGGTTGAGGGTCTGCTCGCGCTCGTCATTGCCGCCGCCCAGGCCGGCGCCGCGATGGCGCCCGACCGCATCAATCTCATCAATGAAGACGATGCAGGGACTGTTCTTCTTGGCCTGCTCGAACATGTCGCGCACGCGGGAGGCACCTACGCCCACGAACATCTCGACGAAATCCGAACCCGAAATGGTGAAGAAAGGCACATTGGCTTCGCCGGCGATGGCGCGTGCCAAAAGCGTCTTGCCGGTGCCGGGCGGGCCCACCAGGAGCACGCCCTTGGGAATGCGTCCGCCCAGGCGCTGGAATTTCTGCGGGTCGCGCAAAAACTCCACAATCTCTTTCAGGTCATCCTTGGCTTCGTCCACCCCGGCAACATCTTCAAAGGTGACGCGGCCCTGACGCTCGGTCAGGAGCTTGGCGCGCGACTTGCCAAAGCCCATGGCCTTGCCGCCGCCCGACTGCATCTGGCGCATGATGAAGATCCAGAAGCCCACCATCAGCAGGATGGGAATGGCGTTGACGGCAATGCTGGCGAAAGTGGACATGCCCTCGTCCGGCGGCACCACCTTGGAATCCACATTGTGCGATTTCAGCGTCGGCCACAGCGACGGGTCATTGGCCGGCACGATGGTGGTGAATTGCTGGCCATTGGTGAGCTCGCCATGGGCGGTGTCGCCCTGGAAGGTGACATTCTTCACCTGGCCGGCAACCACCTGCTCGGTGAAGCGGGTATAGGAGATGGGACCGTTCTGGGGCCGCGTGCCGGTGCTGGAAAAGACATTGAAGAGCACCACCAAAAGCACGGCGATGATGATCCAGAGGGCGAGATTCTTGAGATTGTTCAAGGAACTTTACCTTTCACTGGCCTTTCAGCGGCCGCCGTTTCAGGCGCCATAGCCGGGGCTTGCCCGCCCTTTCGTTAGATAGGGCGTTTCTAGCCTGTTACCAGCCAGAAAAACGTTAAGCCCTTTGCCCTGCCCTATCAACCTTTTGGGGCCAAACCAAGTCAGCCTAAACGGAACCTTTCCAACGCCTCTTTTCGGGGGTCAGTTTCAGGGTGGCGGGCCCGAAAAGCCGCTCATTGGCAGGGGCCGGCCGGAAGGCACAGCCCGACAAGGTGGCGCCCCTGAAATGACCGGCGACAAGCTGGCCATGCAGCCGCTCCAAAGCGGCAAAACGGGGGCGATAGGAGGTGCCCGACACCAGTTGCAGCAGCGCCGCCAAGGCCCGCAAGGAAAGTTCGCGGGGCGCCGCAGCCAAGGCGGCCGGGTCCAGCAACAGGCCGGGCTGAGGGCAATCCTGCGGCGTGGGACGCACGGCCCGTTCCAGTACCGCCGCCGTCACCAGCTCCAACGCCTCGCGGGCCGCTGCCATGTGACGGGCCGCCAAGGCAATACGGCCGCTGCTGAGCCCCGCCTCGGCCAGCGCCGGCGCCAAGGCGCGAATCTTCACACGGGCAAAGCGCGGGTCTGCGTTCATCGGATCTTCCAGCCAGTTCAGCTTTCTGGCCGTCAGCCAGCCGCGCAACTCCTCCCGGCGAAATCCCAGAAGCGGGCGCGCGACTGTGAGATGGGCAAAGCCCGGTACCGGCCAGGGCGCCAGCGCCCGCATGGCCGAAAGCCCATCAAGACCGCTGCCGCGGGCCAGACGCAGCAGAAAAGTTTCGGCCTGGTCATCTTCCGTATGCCCAACATAAAGGGTGGTGAGCTTTTTCTTTGCGAGGGCCTCGCCCATCAGCCGATACCGCGCCTGGCGCGCCGCCGCTTCGACTCCGCTGGTCGAGGGCGCGTGCCAGCGCAGCAGCACGGCCTCAAGGCCCATTGCCTGGGCAGCCTTGACCACGCCGCGCGCTTCGCGCGCTGCCTCGGGTCGCAAACCATGATCCACCACCAGTGCGAGGGGCGCGGTTTTTTTTGTCTTCTTCGCCCAGCGGACGATCAGATGCAGCAAGCCGACGGAATCGCCGCCGCCCGACAGCGCCACGGCACCGGGCCAGGCGCCGCCGGCGGCGAACTCCTCCATTACCGCGGCGAAGCGCTGCTCTATGGTGGCGCGGTCCGCCTCGCGGCTAACGCCATTTTTAATGGCGCGGTCCGCCTCGCGGCTACCGCGCTGGTCAGCGGCAGTTGTTTGCCTTGCGCGCGGCGAGGGCGGCGTCAATGGTCGAGGGCGAGGCATCGGGATACTGCTTCCTGGTCACGGCGCGGAAGGCGGTGCAGCCATTGGAGGTCTGGCCCTGGGCCACCAGGGCCTGGCCCATCTTCAGCATGGCATCGCCGGCGCGGGAAGATTTGGGATATTTCTTGAGGTCCTCGGCAAAGGCGCGGGCGGCGGCGGCATTGTCCTGGCTCATCATGGCAATACTACCCACCCAGTAAAGCGCCTGGGGCGAAAGCTTGTCGTCATCGGGATGGGTGTCGGCATAGGCGCGGAAGGCGGCACTGGCTTCAGGATATTGCGCGCGCGCCAGAAGATTCATGGCGCTGTCAAACTGACGGCTGTCACTGCCGCCGTCTCTGGAAGTCAAACGGGGCGGCGGCGCGGCCGGCAAGCTGCCCAGAACGCCGGGTGCACGGCCAGGACCAACATTGTCATCCCCAAGCGGCGCCAGCGCGGCGCCCGGTACCACTTGCGCCTGCGTGCCCGGACGCACCGGGCCGGCGCCCGCCCCGGCGGCGGCGCAATTGAGAGTGCCGGCGTCAGCCCCCAGATTTTGCGCCGAAAGGGTACAGAGCCGGTAATTGAAATCCTTTTGCTGTTGGTCCATGCGGGCATTGAGCAGGCTGATCTGGTGGGACAATTCCTCGTTGGTGCCGGTGGCGCGAGCCAGACTGTCGGTGAGGCTGCGCACCCGGTCATTGAGATCGCGAATCTGGCTTTGGCTCTGCTCCTGTGCCTGGCGCAGCCGCGCGTTGGTGTCTTCCAGGCTGCGCGCATTCTGCTGGATGCCGGCATCCTGACCGTCCTCATGCGCCTTGGCGGCGGCTTTCTCCTCGTCGCTGGGACCAAAAAGCTGGGCCTGGGCCGGCAGGGCGACAAGAGCGAGCAGCGCGGCGGTGGAAAGCAGATAGCGTTTCATGGCCTATACCTTTGAAGAAAAGGGCGCGGGGGACAAGACCCCGCGCCCTTTTCATTACCAATCGAAATGGCCCTTTGAAGGCGCTTTAGGAATTGGCCGCGTTCAGCACCACCGTGACGCCGCGGCGGTTCTGGGCCCAGCAGGATTCATTGGACTCGGTGCAGATCGGCCGCTCCTTGCCGTAGGAGATGGTTTCCACCCGAGCGTTGGAGACACCGAGGCTGACCAGATATTCCTTCACGGCATTGGCTCTGCGGGCTCCCAAAGCAAGGTTGTATTCGCGGGTGCCGCGCTCATCGGCATGGCCTTCCACCGTTACGCGCACTTGCGGATAACGGCCGAGCCAGGTCGCCTGCTTTTGCAGCGTGCCCTTGTCATTGTCCTTCACCGCATATTGGTCATAGTCGAAATGGACGGTGTCGCCGACATTGACGCGGAAGTCTTCGGCGCTGCCCGGCAGCGGCCCACGCGCCACGGGCGCGGGCGGTGGCGGGGCGGGCGGCAGCGGTGCAGGCGCGGCAGCCGGAGGCGGCGGGGCGGGGGGCGGCGCGGTGTTGACCGCTTCAGGCTTTGAGGTGCAGGCGCCCGCCAACAGCAGGGCCGAAACGCTGGCGATCTGGGCGATACGGGAAATAGTTCTCATGGGTGGCTAATCTCCTGAAGGCAAAACAAAAAGCAAAGCCTGTGGCACCGTTAAATCAACGTGCAGCGAAATCTGAACGTGCAAATCGCAAAAAAGAGCCAATACCTTGGCAACAATTGGGCGGCAACGCCAGATTTACTTAAGTTATTGAATCAATGGCGACCAGGCCGGATCAGAGGCGCTGCCCGGGCTGGCAACATGGCGCTCGTTGCGGCCGAAAACATCAACTTCCCAAATCTGCGCCTGTTCGGCACCGCGGCCCTGGCGGGTAAACATTAAGACCCGCCCATTGGGCGCCCAAGTGGGGCCTTCATCATGGCTGCCGGTGGAAATCATCCGCTCACCCGAGCCATCGGGGCGCATGACGCCGATGTCGAACTTGCCGCCATCCTGCTTGGTGAAGGCGATCAGATCGCCGCGAGGACTCCAGACCGGCGTGCCGTTGCGCCCTGCCCCGAAGCTGATGCGGTGCTGGCCCGAACCATCCACATTCATCACATAGATTTGCTGTGTGCCGCCACGGTCGCTTTCAAAGACGATCTGGCGGCCGTCCGGTGACCAGGAGGGGGCGGTGTCAATCGCGGGATCGCTGGTCAGGCGGGTGACGGCGCGGCTGCGCAAATCCATGACATAGATGTCGGAATTGCCGTTATTCTCCAGCGTCAGGGCGACGCGGTTGCCGTCGGGCGAAAAACGCGGACTGAAGGTCATGTTGGGAAAATCACCCAGCCGCTCCTGCTTGCCGGTTTCCAGGTCGAACAGATAGACCCGCGGCTTGCCGTTAATATAGGACATATAAGCGATCATCTGCGCCGTCGGGTTGAAGCGCGGCGTCAGCACCATGTAATCGCCCTTGGTCAGGAAGATGGGATTGGCGCCGTCTTCATCCATCACCGCCAGCTTCTTGACGCGGTTTTGCGCCGGGCCAGTTTCGGAAATGAAGACGATGCGGGTGTCGAAATAGCCTTTTTCACCGGTGACGCGCTCATAGATAGCGTCGGAAACCATATGGGCGACGCGGCGCCAGTTCTGCGGCTGGGTGAAGAATTGCTGGCCGTCCATCTGGCTCTGGCCATAGACATCCCAGAGCCGGAAGGCGACACGCAGCCGTCCGTCCGGCATCTGCGCCACCTCGCCGGTCACCAGGCCTTGTGCATTGATCACTCGCCAATTGGCGAAGTTGGGCGCGGTGTTGATGTTGGCGATGTGGTCCACAAAGGATTTGGGATCGAGCGGGCGGAAAATGCCGGAGCGGCCAAGATCATCGCGCACCACCTGGGCGATGCGGGCGGCATTGCCGCCGTCATTGCCGGCGGGAAGAAAATCGGGAATGGCGATGGGAAGGGGCTGGATATTGCCTTGCGTCACGTCCACCGCGATGGCTGCGGCGGCCGGCAGGGCCGGGGCCAGCAGGGCGATAAGGCTCAAGGCCAGCAGAAGTTTCTTCATCATTTTCTCCAAACCGCTTCCAACGTGCTTGCCATCCTATTGTTGCATCATCCGGCGCGGATCAAAGCGCAAGGGATTGATTTCCCGCCAATCCTTGTAGCGCTCCGGCGGCAGCCGGTAGGGCTGGCATTGATAGATGGCCCGGCTGCCGGCTTGCGCGGCGGCGCTGCCATAAGGTGTGCGCGAGGCTTCCAGCAGGGTCAGCGCGGCGACGGTACCATCGGGATTGAGCCGCAAGTCGAAGCTGACGATCTGGTCGGCGGGGTTGGGCGCACCGGCGATGGGGCTCCAGCAATTGCGAATCTGGCTGAGGAAGGCATCAATCAGCGTGCTGGTCATGGCAGTGGCAGGACCGGCGCTTTGTGTCGCCGCCGGGGCATTGCTTTTGGCCGGCTTCTCCGGCCGGGTCAGCTGATTGAGCAGGTTGGAAATGTCCTGGCGGGTGTCGGGCGGCTTTTCCTTGCGGATTTCAAATTTGGGCGGCTGAATATCCGGCGCCGGCTCCGCCTTGATTTCCGGCATGGGGGGCGCCGGCAGAGGCGCCAGATCAGGCTTCACCGGCTGGTCGGGCGGCGGCGCGGCAGCTTCCACATTGGTCTGGCGCGCCAGGGTCACCAGCTCCACCGGCACAGCATGGCTTTCCTGGGGCGGCGCAAAGCTGCTGTTGAAGACCAGGAAGATTGAGGCGATGGCCATGCCGTGCAACAACAACGATGCCGGCAACCCCAGCACCGGCTGGCGCGCCGTGGTCGGACGCGGCCGACCCCTTCCCAGGGGCGGCCTAGCGCTGATCGTCTGGCTTGGGGCGGACGGCATCGGTGACGAGTCCGATATGAGTGAAACCGGCGGCGGAAAGCATGCCCATCACTTCCATCACCTTCCCGTAATTCACGGTCTGATCGCCGCGCACAAAAATGCGCTGGTCATAACCGTTATGAGAAATGGCGGTGAGCTTGGGCACCAATTCGTCTTGCGGCACTTTGAGCTTTTGCAGGAAGATGGTGCCGTCCTTGGCGATGGTGATGGAAAGCGGCTCCTTGTCCTGGCCCAGCGCGGGGGCACGGGTCTTGGGCAAATCCACCGGCACGCCGACGGTCAGCAGCGGCGCCGTCACCATGAAGACGATCAACAGCACCAGCATCACATCCACGAAAGGCGTGACATTGATTTCGGCCATGGCGCGGCGGCGCATCCGGCCGCGGCCGCGTGAGGCGGTATGAGCGACGCCGCCGGCCATTAGCGCACCTTCTCATCAAGCTGGCGGGAAAGAATGGCGGAGAATTCGTCGGCGAAGGCATCCAGTGAATTCACATAGCGGCCGATCTCGTTGACGAAGCGGTTGTAGAAGATGACGGCGGGAATGGCGGCGAAGAGACCGGCGGCGGTGGCGAAGAGGGCTTCAGCGATGCCGGGCGCCACCACGGCCAAGGTGGTGTCGTGGCGGGCGGCGATGGCGGAAAAGCTGTTCATGATGCCCCAGACCGTGCCGAACAGGCCGATGAAGGGCGCCACCGCGCCGATGGTGGCCAGAAAGCCCAGGCTTTTTTCCAGGGCATCGGTTTCGCGCAGGATGGTAACATTCATCGCCTTTTCAATGCGGTCCTTGACGCCGGCGATCTGCGACTCGCGCGGGGTCCCGCTTTCAAAAGCCCGGCGCCATTCGCGCAAGGCGGCTATGAACATGGCGGTCAGGGGATGATCGTTCTGGGCGCCAAATTGCTGGTAGAGCTCGTCCAGCGACTGGCCCGACCAGAAGATTTTTTCGAACTTTTTGGCCTTGCGCTTCAGCCCCGACAGGGCCAGCCCCTTGTTGAAGATGATGGTCCAGCTCCACAGCGAGGCCAGCAGCAACAGCACCATCACGGCCTGCACCACGATATCGGCGCGGCGGAACATTTCGACAATGGGAATGGAGCCGATCATGGCGGAGCTGCCGCTGGGGCGTGTGGCGTCTATCACGCCCGGCGGTGGGGCGAGGCTTTGGGTCTCAGCCTGTTCGCCGGTCGGGGCGGCGCTGGGCGGGGCCTGCTGCGCCAGGGCCGGCGCGACAGGGGCTGCCATCATAAAGAAGAGAGCAAAAAAAGTGACGGCAAAGCGGGACATCATAAAGGGGACCTTCGCGCGTGAATGTGCCGCTTATGCGGCAGGCGGCCGAAAAATTGGCCGAAAGTTGATACTAACCGTCAGGGCTTATCATCCGGAAGTTCGGGCTGGCAAAGCAAGGGGGTTAACGTATCGCGAACAGCAGGGGGGATGCGCCGCGGCTTGCCCGTTAACGTGATGATGCAGGCTTCGATCCGTGCTTCCACCAGGACGGCGCCGTCCAGCATGATGTGTTGCGCTACTGTCATGCGGGCGCCGGAGATGGAGTTGAGGCTGGTGTGCACCTCCACCACGTCATCCAGCCGGGCGGGGCGGCGAAATTTCACATCGGCGGCGAGGATGGCCCAGGCGGTGGGTTCGGGCGCCTCCAAGGCTGCCAGTGCGGCGCCGGCCAGGCGCAAACATTCGGTGCGGCCCCGCTCCATGAAGCGCAGATAATTGGCGTGATAGACAAAGCCCGACAGATCGGTGTCTTCATAATAGACGCTGAGCGGCAGGATATGGGTCTTGCCTTCGAAACGGCCCAGGGCGCGGTGGCGGCTCATGGCCTTGTCCGTTCAAACAGCGTCACGGTCTTGCCTTTGTAGCTGGGCGTGCCGGTTTGCCGGTAACCCAGGCCCTCCGCCAGTTTGCGCGAGGCAATGTTGGCAGGATCAATGATGCACCAGGTGTGCGGGCTTGGCAGATTGGCATCGCCCCAGGCACTGACGGCGGCGGTGCCTTCGCGACCCAACCCGCGATTGTGAAAAGCCTTGGCCAGGCCCCAGCCGATTTCCGGCGCCTTCACGCATGGGGCGGCGATGTCGCGCCTTGCCTGAATGAAGCCCATGGCGCCGATGAAGCGACCGCTTTGTTTTTCCTCCACCGCCCAGAAGCCGTAGCCCATGTAAGCCCAGGTGCCGGGGCGATTGAGAAAATTCATCCAGGATTCTTCTTCCGAGCGGGGCGGCACGCCGATTTGCGCGGTGACGTCGGGATCGGCCCAGAGCGCGGCATGGGCGGGAAAATCCTCCAGGCGATGTTCGCGCAAGATCAGGCGCGGTGTTTCCAGCACCGGCACTACGAAGCCCTCATGCTTCGACGGGCTCAGCATGAGGAATTCCTCACCCTGAGCTTGTCGAAGGGTGAGAACGCACCCGCAATCACGCCTCTGCCTCATCCGAAAACAGGCCGGTCTGCACCGCCGATTGCGGCGGGACCTTGAGGCCGAGATGGCCGTAAGCGGCGGAAGCCAGCACCCGCCCCCGTGGGGTTCGCTGCACAAAGCCCTGCTGCATCAGATAGGGCTCGACGATATCTTCGATGGCATCGCGCGCTTCGCCCAACGCGGCGGCGATGGTCTCGATTCCCACCGGGCCGCCGGAAAACTGTTCGGCGATCAGCGAGAGATAGCGGCGGTCAAAGGCGTCAAGCCCGCGCGCGTCCACTTCCAACCGTGTCAAGGCGGCATCGGCGGTGGCGGCATCCACAGTTTGCTTTTTGGCATGGGCGGCGAAGTCGCGCACCCGCTTGAGCAGCCGGCCGGCAATGCGGGGCGTGCCGCGGGCCCGGGAGGCGATCTCGCTGGCCCCTTCCGCCGTGAGGTCGAAACCCAAAACACGCGCGCCCCGCGCCACAATCGAAACCAGTTCTTCGGGCTTGTAGAAATCCAGCCGGACGGGAATGCCGAAGCGGTCGCGCAGCGGCTGGGTGACCAGACCGGAGCGGGTGGTGGCGCCCACCAGGGTGAACGGCGCCAACTGGATTTTCACCGAGCGGGCCGACGGCCCTTCGCCGATCACCAGATCAAGTTCGAAATCCTCCATCGCCGGATAAAGAATTTCCTCCACCGCCGGATTGAGGCGATGGATTTCATCAATGAAGAGAACATCGCGAGGTTCGAGATTGGTGAGAATGGCGGCAAGGTCGCCTGCCTTGGCCAGCACCGGACCGGAGGTGGAGCGAAAATTGACGCCAAGCTCGCGGGCGACGATCTGCGCCAGAGTGGTTTTGCCCAGCCCGGGAGGGCCAGAAAACAACACATGGTCCAGCGCCTCGCCCCGCGCCTTGGCGGCTTCGATGAAGATGGAAAGATTTTCGCAAGCCTGGCGCTGGCCGACGAAGTCCTTCAGCGTTTTGGGCCGCAAACTGGCTTCCAGTGCGTCATCTTCGGTGCGCTCGGGCGTGACGATGCTGTTGGATTTACTCATTTGGCGCTGCCCGGCCGCTCGCCCAAGCTCGCGGCGTTCGTCATTCTCGCAGGTCCACCGGACCTGCTCGCCCGCTTCGCGAACCACTCCTCACCCTTCGACAGGCTCAGGGTGAGGATCAATATATAATCCTCATACTGAGCCTGTCGAAGCATAGGGGTTGTGAACCGTATCACTTGCCCATTCCCCTCAGCGCCTCGCGGATCAGGGCGCCGGCTTCGGCGTCGCCCAGATCATTCGCCGCTTTCGCCACCGCCGTGGCGGCGATGCTTTCGGAATAACCCAGCTTGATGAGGGCTGCCACGGCATCGGCTTCCGGCCCGCGCGGCGCCAGGGCGACCGGCGCGTCCGCAGGCGCCTCGCCCCGCAGCATCATGGCAGGAGCTTTATCCTTCAATTCAGTGGCGATGCGCAGCGCCAGCTTGGGGCCCACACCGGGGGCGCGGCCGATCATCGCCTTGTCGGAAAGGGCCAGGGCCCGCTGCAAATCGCGGGGCGAAAGGGTGGACAGCACCGCCAGGGCGATGCGGGCGCCCACGCTCTGCACGGTTTGCAGCAGGCGAAACCATTCGCGTTCCTCAGCGCTGGCAAAGCCATAAAGCCGGATGGCGTCGTCCGAGACTTTCATCTCGACCATCAGCGATGCGTGTGCACCGACATTAAGGCGCGACAGGGTGGAAGACGGGCACTGCACCAGATAGCCGACGCCGGCGACATCGAGAATGACGCCGTCTTCGCTGAGGCTATCCACTATGCCGTTAAGCTTTCCGATCATTGCGCCGCGACCAGGATGCGGGCCCGGGTGGTGGAAAGATGGGCATGGGCGATGGCGGCGGCCAGAGCGTCGGCCGCATCGGCGCGGGTGACGCTGCAGGCCGGCAGCAGGCGCTTGACCATAAACTGCACCTGCTCTTTTCCCGCATGGCCGGCGCCGACCACACATTTCTTGATCTGGTTGGGCGCGTATTCGGCAATTTCCAGCCCCGCTTCTGCCGCGGCCAGCAAGGCCACGGCACGGGCATGGCCCAGCTTCAAGGCCGCGGAGGCATCCTTGGCGACAAAGGCCTGCTCCACCGCGATGGCGGCGGGGCCATGTTGGGCGATCACCGCGCCCAGCACCCGATGCAATTCCATCAGGCGCGCGCCCAGGCCGGCGGCGGGCTTGGTGGCAATGACGCCATGGGCGATGTGGGTCAGCCGGCTGCCCTCGACCGCGATCACCCCCCAGCCCATGACGGAGAGGCCGGGGTCCAGGCCCATAATGCGAATCGTCCCCTGCATGCGGCCTTTGTACTCTTTCTGTTCGAGGTATTGCCAGCTAGGTTCGGGCCATGAAAGGCATTGGCAGTTTCGAGACCCTGCTGAGCGGCGCCGTGATCCTGCTGGCCGTGGGATTCTTTATCTTTCTCAACTGGCAGACCGGCACCGGGAGCCTGGGCAGCTATGAACTGGCGGCCCGGCTGAATTCGGCCGACGGCATCAAGCCGGGCGCCGATGTGCGAATTGCCGGGGTGAAGGTGGGCTCGGTTGCCACCATGGACCTGGTGAAGACCGGCAAGCGCTATGCCGTGGATCTGAAGCTGGCGATCCGCGACGACATTCGCGTGCCGGAAGATTCGCGGCTGGTGATCGGCGGCGGCACGCTTTCCAGCACCACCCTTTCCATCGCACCCGGCCGCAGCCATGCGATGGCGCCCGCGGGCGGGACGTTGAGGGGGAGTTAGCTCCAAGCCCTCTCCCCTTGTGGGAGAGGGCAGAGAAGCGCGAGCTCAGCGAGCGCTTCGAGGGTAAGGGGGCAGGCCGTCAGCGCTCTCTCTACCGTGTCCAGCACGCCGTCAAAATTAGCATTCACTTCGTGATTGGCGAAACGCAAAACGTTAAAGCCGTCGCGCGCGAAACGCCGGCTGCGCGTCACATCATAGGCGAGACCTGGGGCAGAGCCGTGTTGATCGCCATCGAGTTCAATAACCAGCTTTGCATCAAAGCAAAGAAAGTCTGCGATATAAGGGCCAACGGGCTGCTGACGGCGGAACTTGAAGCCATGAAAGCGGCGGCCACGCACGGCGAACCAAAGTTTGCGCTCGACGTCGGTCTGATCGCGTCTCAGGCGCCGCGCAAAATCATGCTTCACGAGTACCCCTCACCCGCCGCATTCCTCCCGGAATGCGGCACCCTCTCCCACAAGGGGAGAGGGAAGCATCACCCGCCCAGCTTCGCCAACAGCGCGTCAGACAATTCGTAATTGCCATAAACGTTCTGGACATCGTCATGGTCGTCCAGCACTTCGATCAGTTTGATCAGGCTCTCGCCCGCCTCGTCGGGCACGGCGACGCTGGTCTTGGGCCGCCAGGTGATGGCGGCCGATGACGGCGGGCCTAGTTTGGCTTCCAGGGCGTCGCGCACCGCGGCGAAATCGGCGATGGACGTCAAAAACTCATGGCCCTCAGCCGTCGTCACGCATTCCTCAGCGCCGGCTTCCAGCGCCAGTTCCAGCATCGCATCCTCGCCACCCTTTTGCGGCGGATAGGTGATGACCCCAACATGGTCGAACATGAAGCTGACCGAGCCGTTCTCTGCCATGGCGCCGCCATATTTGCTGAAGGCGGCGCGGACATCGGCCGAGGTGCGGTTACGGTTGTCGGTGAGGGCCTGGACGATCAGGGCAACGCCGCCGGGGCCGCGGCCCTCATAGCGGACCTCGTCGTAATTCTCGCCGGTGCCGCCGGTGGCCTTGGCGATGGCGCGCTCGATATTGTCCTTGGGCATGGATTCCGCCTTGGCGGCGATGATGGCGCTGCGCAGGCGGGGATTGTGCGCCGGGTCGGGCAGGCCGGACTTGGCGGCGACGGTGATTTCGCGGGAAAGCTTAGCAAAGAGCTTGGAGCGCTCCTTGTCCTGGCGCCCTTTGCGAAACATGATGTTCTTGAACTGGCTATGGCCGGCCATCGGACTGGTTTCCTGACCGCCGCAAAGGCGGAAAACTGTGTGGAATGGGCGGGCAAATAGCCAAAGCCTTTCCGCCTTTTCAAGCCTGCGGCCTGGCGGCGATGAGAATGGCCAGTGAGCGTTGTGGGAGGCCGGACTTTACATACCTATTTACCCAAGGTATATGATACCTTGTTATCCTAGGTATGATTCTAAATGGCTGGTGGAAATAGCAATTTCATGGCCGGAGTGCCGGAGCTGATGGTGCTGCGACTGCTGAAAGACCGGGAAATGTACGGCTATGAGATCGTCCAGGCGATCCGCGGCCAGACCCGTGAGGTGGTGCAGCTTTCGGAAGGCGTGGTCTATCCGGTGCTGCATGGGCTGGAAAAGGACGGCGCCCTCAAATCACAGCGGCGGGAGGTGGGCGGCCGTTCCCGGGTCTATTACAGCCTGACCGCCAGGGGACTGCGGCGCCTGTTCGACCTGACCGACAGTTGGACCGAACTGACCGGCGCCATTCAGGCGGTGCTGAAGGGAGCCAGCCATGCCCGCACCATCTGACCGCTTCGCCAACCTGGAAGATCTGCTGCTGCGGGGCGGGATCGCGCCCCGGCATGTGCGCCGCTATCTGCGCGAACTCAGCGAGCATCTGGCCGATCTCACCCAAGCCCAGCGTGAAGCCGGTTTCGACGCAGACGATGCCGCGGCACGCGCCCGCGCTGCCCTGGGGCCGGACCAGGACCTGGCCGACGCCATGCTGAAGCAGCGGGACTTCCGCTCCCTCAGCGCCCGCTTTCCCTGGCTAGTGTTCGGACTGATGCCGCCCTTCCTTCTGATCCTGGGGTTCGCGCTGGTCATGTTCTGCGCGGTCCTGATCGGCGTGAAAGCCGGTATCATTGTCCCGGATCACAAACCCCACCTGCCCGCGCCCAGCTGGTATCACTGGACGGCCAACGGCTTGATGTTCGCGGCCAACTTCCTGATCACCACCGGACTGGCCTTTCTGCTGGTGTGGATGGCACAGCGCCAGCGCATGAAGCCGCTCTGGCCGCTTCTGGGCATGGCGGTCATCCTTTTCCTAGGCGTGCATGACGCTTTCGATGCCGATACCAAGCGACTCTTCATCGGTCTCGGCACCCTGCTGCCTTTCTATCCCGCCAAAGGACCCTTCGGCCCATGGGGCAGCATTTACGTGCCGACCCTTGCAGGACAGGCGGTACTCCTG
>JAFAVT010000264.1 GCA_019242275.1 Alphaproteobacteria bacterium | reverse complement strand
CACGAAATACCAGAACTGGGCGCGTCCCACCCGGCCGCGGAAATCGAAATAGTGATTGACGATCGTGTCGTAGAAATTGAACCAGATCGCCTGAATGTCCATGCCGGCCCCCGCTGCCTGTACCCAGATAGGCCAGCTAAGGACCGGGCGAGCCGAGAAGTCAATTGCGGGGTCAGCGATAGGTCTTTGCCACATCCAGCAGGTGCGCCGTCAGGGCATCCACATCGCCATTGTTTCGGGCCAAGAAAGCGGCGAAATCGTCATGCTGGGTCAAGGCCAGCCAAACGCCCGCAATCCCGATATCAATCACCAATGGCCTTTCGCCATCGGTGCGTACACGGAAATCCACCGTCAGGGGCGGCCCGCCATTGGGGTCAATCAGGTGGGTATGCACAATAGTGTCACCGGGACCGTTCGCCCTGGAGCCGGTAACCGCAAGGCTTTGGCCGCTGTAGCGCTGGAAGTAAGAACGATAGACGGCGGTGGCGTAGATGTTGAACGCCGCCACAAAGGCGTCGCGCTGAGCCGGTGTGGCGCTGGCATTGCCCAGTGTGAAAAGCGCGATGCGCTTCAGATCCGTGGTACCCAGCAGAAACTTCTCGAAGCTCTGCTCCCTGGCAGCGGCAGACTGACCGCTGTCGCTCAGGATGGCGAGGCCGTCGCGAATCTGGCCGGCGACAAACTGTTCGGCGGAATTGGTCCCTTGCGCCGCCGCGGGTGCCGCCGCCAGGAAAAGAGCGAAAAAGCAAAGCAGGACAGCACGCATTCATGTCTCCTTGTTAGCCCGCGCCGCGCCGCTTCTGACCTGCCGTGATGGCGGAAGCAAGGCGCGATCCGCGCACCTTCAAGGCAACAAAAAACGGCCGGGTTGCCCCGGCCGTTTTCCGATGTGAGAGGTGTTACTGGCCGGCGGGGGCAGGAGCGCCGCGGCCCTGGCCAGGCGGCGGCAGCGCCGCCAGCGCAGACTTGCAGCCGGCAGAGAGCTTGGCCTGGTTGTCGGTCAGGCATTGACGCATACCGCGCCCGGCATTGGCACAGTTGGCTTGGATGTCGGCGCCGCAGGCGGCCTGCAGAGCAGCACGACCACCGCCGCCCGGACCGCCGGCAGGCGGCGCGCCGGCCGGAACCTGGGCCAGAGCGACCCCGGCCGAAGCCAGCGCCAAGGTAGAAACAAGAAGCAGGTTGGAAAATTTCATCAGGCGTTCCTTGATTGCAGTGTTCGGCCCATCCGGTTCGGACAATACCCGTCCTGCGCCTGTCCCAATCATTACGGCTGCAACAGGCTTGTCGCGATTTGTCTCGCAGGAACTGCCGCAAACGGAAGCTTTAGCTTCGCGCCAGGCCTTCTTTCCTTTTCGGGAACCCGCGCCTAGCCTCAGTGCATACAACAAATTCAGGGTGGAACTTATGCGCAAAATTCTTTTGCTTGCCGTGCTCGCCCTTGGAAGCAGCCTAGTTGCTCAGGCCCAGGCGCCGAAACCGGCCGCACCCGCCGCTCCCGCCGCGCCCAAGCCGCTGCATTCGCGGGCGCCACTGGACTATCAGTTCGCCACGCGCGCCGAACTCGACAAGAAAATGTTCCGGCCGGGCGATACCCATTCCTACGTCGTCACCGATCATGAGAATTTCGACGTGGAATTTGTCGAGCGGGCCCTGATTACCAACCATATCGAGAACCATGTGCACTGGCTCGACCTGGTGACGGTGCTGGAAGGCGAAGGCACGCTGGCGATCGGCGGTAAGCCGGTTGATCCCAATTACGCCAATCCGGCCGAGCCAAACGGCACCAAGATGACGGGCGCCAGGATCGTCCCACTTCATCCCGGCGATTTTGTCGTCGTTCCTGCCGGGGTTTGGCACATCTTCTCCGGCACCGCGACGCACAAGCTGCGCTACGTCATCTTCAAGCAGCGCGAATAGGTCAGACCCAAGAGGTCAAGGAAGCGCGAAAGCCAGCACGCTATCACCGCCGGACGGGCTGCCCAGATAGGAGCCACCGGTAGCGATAAGCACCACATACTGCTTACCGTTTTTGCCGCGATAGGTGATCGGCGTGGCGTGGCCGGAATAGTCCAGCTTCCAGGTCCAGATTTCCTTGCCGGTTTTGGTGTCGAAGGCGCGAAATCGGGCATCGTCGGTGCCGGCAATAAAAGTCAGGCCGCTGGCGGTCATGATCGGGCCCCCATTGCTGACCCGGCCGGTGTTCTGTTTGCCCGCCGGCGCTGTATCGGTGATGCCCAACGGCACATGCCAGGTAACGTCTCCGGTATTGACGTTGACCGCCCACAATTCGCCCCAGGGCGGCGGCTGACACATCATGCGGGTAGCGGGATCGTTGAACGAACCGCCGGTGAAGCGCCAGGTACCATCGGCATTCTTCACCAATTGTTCGACGGCGCCACGATTGTTGGTGTTGATAACGAACAATCCCAGTTTGGGGTCGAAGCCCCCGCCGCCCCATTCCGGGCCACCTTCGGAGGAGGGGAAGTGGATCATCGGCCGGTCGCTGCTGATGGGATCGAAACGGGCGCCGAAACGCAAATTCCGATCCGCCACCAGCTTCTGGCAAAAGGCCTTCAACTCCGGCGTCACATCGGCGATCTCATCCGCCGAAATGCTGTTGCGCGCCAGTTGCTGCGGCTTTGACGGTACGGGCTGCGTTGGCGAAGGAAATTCGCTGGCTTCAGTTGAAACCGGCACCTTCACTTCATCCACCCTGTAAATGGGTTTGCCCGTAACGCGGTTGAGAATGAACAGCAGCGCGTTCTTGTTCATGGCCGCAAGGGCAGGGATGGTCTTGCCGTTTTGCTTCACGTCCAGCAGCACCGGCGCGGTGTCCATGTCCCAATCCCAAATATCGTGATGGGTGACCTGAAAATGCCAAAGATATTTGCCGGTGGCGGCATTCACCGCCACCACGCTGTCGCTGAAGAGATTGTCGCCCTTGTGGTCGCCGCCGTAACGGTCGAGCGTCGGCGCGCCCACCGGCAGATAGGCAATGCCGCGCTGCTTGTCCACCGTCATCAGGTTCCAGACATTGACGCCGGAGCGTTTCTCCCAACTGCTGCCGTCCCAGGTGTCATGAAACGGCTCGCCGGGGCGGGGCACAGTATGGAAGGTCCAGACCAGCTTGCCTGTGACGATATCGAAGGCGCGGACATCGCCCCATGGTCCTTGCGTCGGCGATTCCTGCAGGCGGCTGCCAAGGATGATGAGGTTCTTGTAAATGCTGCCGGGCGCGGTGACGCCATAGCCCCCCTGCGGCAGACCATTCATGATCTCCGGCGTTTTGAGGTCCACCAGCCCGTCATCGCCGAAATTGGGAATGCGCTCGCCGGTCTTGGCGTCCAGCGCAATGAGGAAACCGTTGATGGTGCCGAAGACGATGCGCGCGCCATGGCTCCTGTCGCCAGGCCAGTAGGAGACGCCGCGGAACGGCGGCTGGTCGCCCTTCGGCAGATCATAAGCCCAGATTTCCTTGCCGCTCTCGGCGTTGAGCGCAATGACGCGGCCATAGGGTGACGGAAAATAGAGCACGCCATTGATCTCGATCGGCGTGGCGGTGGAATAGGGCAGGCGCCGTGGCTGGCCGGGACGTGGTGGCGCCAAGGTTGCCGGCGCCTGATTCAAATGAAACGTCCAGGCGACTTTCAGCTTGCCGACATTGGCCGGGGTGATCTGGGTCAAAGGCGAGAAGCGGGCGCCGCCATCATCATTGCCGTAATTGGGCCAATCGGTAGGCGATGCCGCCAGGGCTGCGCCGCCCAATACAGACGCCAGTAACACGGGCACGAATTTGCGCGGCATGAAACGCTTTCCCCTGTTGTTATGCGCGGGAGCATAACCGCCATGCCTTACGTCGCAAAGCAGGCCATTCCCTATCTTTTTTGTGAATTTTGGCGTATTGGGCCGCGCCATGAGCAAAGCCAAAATTTTCATTGACGGCGCAGCGGGCACGACCGGGCTTGAAATTCGCGAACGTTTGTCCGCGCGTCCGGAATTGGAGCTGCTGACACTGTCAGAGACCCAGCGCAAGGACGCTGCGGCCCGCAAAGCCATGCTCAATGCCGCTGACCTGGTGATCCTCTGCCTGCCGGATGAAGCGGCCAAGGAAGCGGTGGCGCTGATAGACAATCCCGCAGTTAAGGTGGTGGATGCGTCCACCGCCCATCGTATCGCGCCGGGCTGGACCTATGGATTCGCGGAACTGGAGGCAGATGGCGCAACCAAAATCGCAGCCGCCAAACGCGTGTCCAATCCCGGCTGCTGGGCCACCGGTTTTCTGGCCATCGCCCGGCCGCTGGTGCGCGCCGCCATTTTGCCGCCGGACTATCCGCTTACCGTCCATGGCGTCTCCGGCTATTCCGGCGGCGGCAAGAGCATGATCGAGGAATTCCAGAAGACGGATGCGCCCCATTATGTCGAGACCGTGCAACGCGCCTATGCGCTCGGCCTCGCGCACAAGCACATCCCGGAAATGACGCAGCATGCCGGGCTGACGCGTGCGCCGCTGTTTTCGCCCAATGTGGCCCGTTTCTATCGCGGCATGCTGGTGGAAGTGCCGCTGCAACTGTGGTCGCTGCCGGGCGCGCCGCGGATTACCGATCTTCACGCCGCGCTGACGGATGCCTATGCCGGCAAGGCGCTGGTCTCGGTGGCCGGACTGGCCGAAGCGGCGGAGATGAAGGTGCTGGATGCCGAGCTTCTGTCCGGCACCAATCTCATGAAGCTGTTCGTTTTCGGCAATGAAAAGGCCGGACAGGCGCGGGTAGTGGCGGCATTCGACAATCTTGGCAAGGGTGCCGGCGGCGCTGCGGTGCAAAACATGAATCTGATGTTGGGTTTGCCGGAAACTTCCGGACTGCTCGATTAGCCGTTACAACGGCCTGATGGCCCGGGTATTTGCCGCCGTTGCCGCCGCGATCCTGCTGTTTGCGGGCGCAGTCTGGTATTCGCAAGCCTCACCATCGCCGCCCCAAGGTTATAGCGGATTGCAATTTGCGGCCATGACCGCGGCCGATGCAGCGCGCACACCATTGCTCGCCCAGGGCGCCGCCATTCTTGACGTTGATCCCGACAGTCCGGCGGCCAGAGCGGGGATTCTTCCCGGTGAGGTGGTCGCCGCCATTGACGGCAAGGCGGTGCGGTCGGCGCGCCAGGCCGCAGAGACGATGAGCGATTATCATGTGGGCCGGAACGCCGTACTGACGCTGTACGACGCCGCCGATGGCGAGGTGAAACCACACTCCGTCGGCATTGTTCTGGCAGCCTTGCCCGATCCGAAAGAGACAAAAAAGTATTCCGTGCGCCCGCCCCGCAGCCTGGCGAAGGAAGTATTTGCCTTGCCGCCGATCATCGCCAATGCCACCTGGGCCCGGCGGCTGTCACACGGCGCCTTCCTGAAGCCGCTGGAATTGACCGGCCTTGGCACCAGGCGTTGCAGTGCCCTGGCGCCGGAAAAATGGCGTATCGCCGGTTATGGGCCGGACGGCAGCCTGTTCCATGTTATGGCGCCTGCCACCTTCCAGCATGCCCTGCTGCTGACGCTGCCGCTGACGGGACACAAACCCGAAAGCGCCATTCGCGCCATGCTGGAAGAGACTTTCGGCTCGGCGGTGACGCTGTCTGCCGCCGTGCCACAACCCTTCGGCTTTTTGCGCGCCGATTGGGGGAACGCACGCGGCGGCGCCGGCTTCGTGGTTTGGCGCGCGCAGGGTGAGCGCTTGCAGCTTTGGGTGGTTGCGGTGGCGGCGGCGGAAAGCGCCTGGGCACTGCCTGTCACCGCTGCGGTGGCATTTTCGATCAATTGCAATCCGGCCGTCGCGCCGCGGGAGAAGTCTCTCACCATCACATCGGTTTCGGCGCAATGCCTGGGCGGCAAATGCCAGGACAGCGATCTTGCCGCCGCCTATCTGAAGACGCTGCAACTTGGCTATGTCCACGACCCCAAGGGTCGCAATTATTTGATCAACCCGAAACGTGATCTCTGGGCCAACGGCGCCAAGGGACCGGGCTATTATCACCAGGTCAATGGCGAGAATGAGAAACTGGAACCGGGACGCACCAACGATGCCATACGCTAGCGCGGTTATTTTGCGTCGTGGGTTCGTCGGCCGTGCTCACGTATACTGGATACGCTCCGCGCGGCCTCCTGCCCACGCCCCAAAATCACTCGCGCTGCCGTAGTGGCTTAATTGGGCAGTAGCAGAACGCGCTTCAGTGGTCTGGTTCACCAAACCTGACGCAGAAATCGGGAGGCTACTGCGCTTTCACCTTCACATATTCGCCCGGCGCATCGCTGAGCGGCTTAAGTGCGCCATCGCCTGGCACACGTGCCGGCACCTGCTCGCCCGACAGCTTTGACAGCCACTGATCCCAGTCCGTCCACCACGAGCCGGGATGCTCCTTTGCACCAGGCAGCCAGGCATCGAAGTCGTCGGCTTTCGTATCGTTCGTCCAGTATTGGTATTTGTTGGCTGCCGGCGGGTTGATGACGCCGGCGATATGGCCGCTGCCTGCCAAAATAAAGCGCGCCGGGCCGCTGAACAGATGCACGGCCTTATAAACCGAACGGGCCGGCGCGATGTGGTCCTCCCGCGCCGATTGCAGATAGACCGGCACTTTCACCTTCGTGAGGTCCAGCCGGACGCCGCCCAACTCCATCTCGCCTTTCGCCAGCGCGTTGTCGCGATAGCAGTTGCGTAAATAGGAAAGATGCAACTTCTCCGGCATGCGCGTGGTGTCGCTGTTCCAGTAAAGCAGGTCGAAGGCCGCTGCCGGTTTGCCCAGGAGGTAATTGTTGATGACGAACGACCAGATCAGGTCGTTGGCACGCAGCATGTTGAAGGCACCGGCCATTTTCGCCCCCGGCAACACGCCGCCCGCCTTGTCCATCTGCTTTTTCAGGGCATCAATCTGCACGTCATCAACAAAGACCTGCAATTCGCCGGCTTCGGAGAAATCGGTCTGCGCCGCCCAGAAGGTGGCGGAGTGGATGCGCTCATCCTTCTTTGCCGCCATGTAGGCAAGAGTGGCCGCCAGCAACGTGCCGCCAATGCAATAGCCGACACAATTGGGATCGGAAACGCCGCTGGCGTCTTTCACCGCATCCAGTGCAGCGAACACGCCCTGGCGCATATATTCCTCAAAGCCCTTTTGCGCCGCCGAGGCGTCGGGATTGACCCAGGACACCAGGAAGACGGTATAGCCGCGTCCCACCAGCCAGCGGACGAAACTGTTCTCGGGGCGCAGATCAATGATGTAGAACTTATTGATCCAGGGCGGGAAGATCAGCAGCGGCCGCTGATAAACCGTCTCGGTGGCCGGCGCATACTGGATCAGTTCGATCAGTTCGTTGCGGAACACCACCTTCCCCGGAGCGGTTGCGATATTCTCGCCGATGACAAAGCCATCGGCCGATTGGCGGATGGCAAGCCCGTCACCGCCACGCGCCAGGTCAGCGGCAAGATTCTCCAGCCCGCGGATCAGATTCTCGCCATTGGAAGCGATGGTCGCTTTGAGCACTTCGGGATTGGTCAGGGGAAAATTGGTGGGCGCCAGGGCATCAGCGAACTGCCGGGTAAAGAACAAGGCGCGGCGGCGTTCCAGCGGCGTCAGGCCGGAAAGCTGCCCCACCATCTCCTGCAGCGCGTTGGCAGTGATCAGATAGGACTGTTTGAGAAAATCAAAAATCTCGTTGGATTGCCACTCCGCGGCGCGGAAGCGGCGGTCGCCTGCCGCCGGTTCCACCACCGGCCCCGGCGTGCCGCCCAGCATTTTCAGTGCCGTTGATTCCCAGAGCAGGGTGGTGTCGCGCCACCAGGCCTTCTGTGCCGCCGCCACGGTTTCGCGGCTTTCGCTCATGGCCTTGAACATCGAGGCCATAGCGCCGGAAACATTCAGCGGGTCAAGCGGTGCCTTGGCTGCGGCCATGCGGGTGAGAGACTGCGCCGCCAGTTCCTGGGCGCGGATCCCGGCCTTGAGCAGGTTGCGGGTCAGCAGCTCCGGCTGGGCCGCAGGTGATTCGCTCGCGGGGCTTTCCACCGGCTGGGAGGGGGCGGCGGGGGCCTTGGATGAGGGGCGTGTCTTGGTAGCCATCGGAACCATCAACAGATAAGCGGGCAAAGCCTCAGCGGCAAGCCGCAACCGCGCCGCATCAGCGCGCAAATACCGCATGTTGTTGGGTATTTTCACAATCCCCATGCTGGCGCCAGCGGCGGCGGCGCGGTATATCCTGCTTATGGTGAACGCTCCCTGGAATGGGGCGTATGGGCGGCATAAGCAGTCGGGAAATTGTCATGAGGACTTCCATCGCGCGTCCCCTGGTGAAGTTCGGGGCGCAGTTCGGTGTCATCCTGGTGCTGGCGACCGGTCTTTCCGGTTGCGAGACCATGGCTTCGCTCGACCCGACGGGTCTGCTCTCCAGCGAAACCGAGATCACCCCGCCGGATGCCAACAGCGCCGCCGCTTCGCCGGAACTGGCCAACATACCCGCCGCGCCGCAGGTGCCGGACGATCAGCGCAATGTCGCCAGCAGCTTGGCTGCCCAGGGTGCACAGGCGCAATACAGCGCCGATGCCTTGCGGGCGGGAACCGAAGCCTCCGCGCCGGTGCCTGGCGCCGCTGCACCGGTCAGTCCGCAGGTCGCTGCCGCTCTGGCGGCGGCTGACGCCCCGCCTTCGGCCAATGACGCGCCGCCGTCTGCCGCGGCCCCCGCACCGGTGCCGGTGGCGGCCAGCCCGCCGCCGACCGCGGCACCACCCGCGCCGGCTCCCATGGCGGTGGCATCTGCAAACCCCAATGCTGCCGTGCCTGCGGTGCCGCCGCCCGACAGCGTGCCTGGCCGACTGGCTTCACTGGCATCTGCGCCTGCCACAGCCCCCGCTGCGGCGCCGGTCCGTACGCCGGCCCCGCCGCCGCCCGGCGCTGAACCTGCCGTCCCCGCCGTTCCGCCGGCCGGCGCCATCCGCAGCACCCTGATGGGAACGCCGGTAATGTCGGACGCGGCGCTGGGCTTTCGGCCCTCCACCGCGCCCGCCCTGGACCCCACGGTCAGCAATTTTGTCTCGCCACCCATCCTGACGCGTTATCGCCAGACCTCGGCGGCCGGCAGCGGCAGTTCGGGCGGCGTTGTTGGCGGTAATGGCGCTGTTGTAGCGGCTTCCGCAGCGGTGGGCGGCCTGGCCCCGACGACGGTGGTTTATTTCCCGGGCGACGGGGTGCTCCTGTCTGCCGCTGCCCGAACCCAGATCCGCGCCGCCGTGACGGCGTTCAAGGCTGGCGGTGGCACTGGCAGCATCCGCGTTGTGGGCCACGCCTCCAGCCGCACCGCCAACATGCCGGTGGAGCGGCATCTGGAAGTGATTTTCGAGAAGTCGCAGAAGCGCGCCAATGCCGTGGCCCAGGAACTGATCCGTCAGGGCGTTCCGGCCGACCATGTGCAGATTGACGCCGTGGGCGACAGTCAGCCGGTCTATTACGAATCCATGCCCAAGGGCGAGGAAGGCAATCGCCGGGCGGAGATCTTCGTCTCAAGCTGAACCGCCCTGCACAAAACCGCCTGATTTTAACGCAAAAATGATTGCGAACCGGCGGCATATGCCGGACTCTCTGGCGCTTTCAGGACTTTAGCAGATGCAGACCGATTTCTACCGCATCAAGCGGCTGCCGCCCTACATCTTTGAGGAAGTGAACCGCCTCAAGGCCACTGCGCGCGCGCAAGGCGAAGACATCATTGATTTTGGCATGGGCAATCCCGACATGCCGACTCCCGACTTTATCGTGGACAAGCTGTGCGAGACCGCCCGCGATCCCCGCGCCCATCGCTATTCCGCCAGCCGGGGCATCAAGGGGCTGAGGAAGGCCCATTGCGCCTATTACAAGCGCCGCTTCGGGGTTGAGCTTAATCCCGACCGGGAAGTGATCGCCGCGCTGGGCTCCAAGGAAGGCTTTGCCAACCTTGCCATGGCGATCACCGCGCCCGGCGATGTGGTGCTGGTACCCAACCCGGCCTATCCCATCCATGCTTTCGGCTTCATGATCGCCGGAGCCGCCATAAGGCACGTCCCCGCCACCAGCCCGGAGGAATATCTTTCCCAGATCGGCAAGGCGACGCGCCATTCGGTGCCGTCGCCGCTGGCCCTGGTGGTGAACTATCCCTCCAACCCGACGGCGCAGGTCGTGGACCTGGACTTCTACAAAGAAGTCATTGCCTTTGCGAAGAAGCACGAAATGTGGGTGCTGTCAGACCTCGCCTATGCGGACATTTATTTCGATGACAGCCGCCCGCCCCCTTCCATCCTACAAGTGGAAGGTGCCAAGGACATCGCCATCGAGTTTCAGTCGCTGTCCAAGACCTTTTCCATGCCCGGTTGGCTCATGGGCTTTGCCGCCGGCAATGAAAAGCTGATCGGGGCGCTGGCCCGCATCAAGTCTTATCTGGATTATGGCGCCTTCACCCCCGTCCAGGTCGCCGCGGCCACCGCCCTGAACGGTCCCACCGATATCATTGATGAAATTCGCGCTGTCTATAAGTCGCGCCGCGATGTGCTGGTGAAAAGCATGGACGCCGCGGGCTGGCACATTCCCTCGCCGGAAGCCTCGATGTTTGCCTGGGCGCCGGTGCCGGAGAAATATCGCGAGCTGGGCTCGATGGAATTTGCCAAGGACCTTCTGATCCACGCCAAGGTGGCGGTCTCGCCCGGCATCGGCTTTGGCGAATATGGCGAAGGCTATGTTCGCGTCGCCCTGGTGGAGAATGAACACCGTATCCGCCAGGCGGCGCGCAACGTGAAGAAGTTTCTCAGCCACGGCACCAATCATCCGCCGGCCGACCCTTCGCTTGAGAAGAATTTGGCGCACGCGAAATGAAGCCGTTTCGCATCGCCATCGCCGGTCTCGGCACGGTCGGGGGCGGCGTCGCCAAGGCGCTGGCCGCACGGGGCGATGATCTTTCCACCCGCGCCGGCCGCAGGCTGGAAGTCATTGCCGTTTCCGCCCGCGACCCGAAAAAGGCGCGGGGTTTTGAGATCAAGAACTTCGCTGCTGATCCCCTGGCGCTGGCCTCGGGCGAGGCTGATCTGGTGGTGGAACTGATCGGCGGCGAGGAAGGGGTGGCCCGGCAACTGGTGGAAACCGCGCTGGCCAACGGCAAGCATGTCGTGACTGCCAACAAGGCGCTTCTTGCCAAGCATGGCCGCGCCCTGGCCGAACTGGCGGAGAAGAAAGACGTTGCCCTCAAATTCGAGGCAGCCGTCGCCGGCGGCATTCCCATCGTCAAGACACTGCGCGAAAGCCTGGTGGCCTATGAGGTGCAGGCGGTGAAGGGCATCCTCAACGGGACCTGCAACTATATCCTCACCGAAATGGAAGCCACCGGCGCCGGTTTCGCCGAAGTGCTGAAAGAGGCGCAAAAGCTGGGCTATGCCGAGGCCGATCCCACGCTGGACGTGGGCGGCGGCGACACCGCGCACAAGCTCGCCTTGCTGGCCGGCCTGGTGTTCGGCACCGCGCCGGATCTTGCCAGCATGACGGTGGAAGGCATCACCGGTATTACCGCTGCCGATATCCATTTTGCGTCCGAGTTCGGTTTTCGCATCAAGCTGCTGGGCGTGGCCCGGCGCACGGCGAACGGTGTCGAGCAAAAGGTTTCACCCTCCATGGTGCGGGCGCGCTCGCCGCTGGCCAATGTGGATGGCGCCCAGAACGGCGTCATGGTGGATGCCGGCGCGGCGGGACCGTTCTTCTTCTCCGGCCGCGGCGCCGGCGAAGCCCCCACGGCGTCGGCGGTAATCTCCGACATTGTCGAGGCGGCGGCGGGCGCCTTCCGACCCGCCTTTGGCCGGCCGGCGGCGCAGCTTGCTACCCTGGCGCCTGCCCCTCCCGGCGCCTCGGTGTCGCCCTGGTATCTGCGTTTTGAGGTGCTGGATGTGCCCGGCGTGCTGGCGTCCATCGCCGGCAGCCTGTCCGGGGCCGGCGTCTCGATCGAAAGCATGATCCAGCGCGGCCGCAATCCCGGCGAAGGCGTCGCCATTGTGATGATCACCCATGAGGCGCCGCAAAGCGCGGTGGAACGCGCCTTGAAGGCCATCGCCGCCTCCGACAAGGTGCGGGCACGGCCATGCATGATTCCCATGGAAGCGGCATAGGGTGTTTGCGACCTCGCTCAGCATGAGGAAATCCTGAACCAATCCTCATCCTGAGCTTGTCGAAGGATGAGAAGGCGCGATCTGAATGCAATCGGCTTTGCAAGCCGGCGAACCCGCCGCCTTTGGCGTGGCGCGTTCCTTCACCGGGCGGCGCTGGCAATTGCGCGCGGTAAATGAAGAGGCCGCGGCGGCGCTCACCCGCGAGCACCAGCTTTCACCTGCTTTGGCGCGGCTGCTGGCTGCACGGGGCATCGCCGCCGGCGAGGTCTGGAATTATCTCAATCCTTCGCTCAAGCATCTGCTGCCCGATCCGCTGGTCCTGAAAGACATGGATAGGGCGGTGGCGCGTGTCACCGCCGCGCTGGAAGCTGGCGAGAAAATCGCCGTCTTCGGCGACTATGACGTGGACGGCTCGGCCTCTTCGGCGCTGCTGGCCGATTTTCTCTCTGCCCTGGGGCTGGCGCCCCGCATCTACATTCCCGACCGCATGACCGAAGGCTATGGCCCGTCACCGGCGGCGATGAAAACACTGGCAGGCGAGGGGGCAAGGCTGGTCATCACGGTGGATTGCGGCGCCGCTGCCACCGCGGCGCTGGAAGAAGCCAAGGCCGTCGGCATGGATGTGGTGGTGCTGGACCATCACCGTGTGGATCACGCCCCGCCGGCGCATGCCCACGTCAATCCCAACCAGCCGGGCGACAACTCGGGCCTTAATCACCTTTGCGCCGCGGGCGTGACTTTCCTTTTTCTGGTGGCGCTGAACCGCCATCTGCGTGACGGCGGCTTTTATGAACAGCGCGGTCTGCCAGAGCCTGATCTGCGCCTCGCGCTGGATCTGGTGGGGCTGGCCACGGTCTGCGATGTGGTTCCGCTCACGGGTCTCAATCGCGCCTTTGTCCGCCAGGGGCTGGCGCGGCTGGCCCCATCAAATGGAAGTGGGCGCCCCGGCCTCAAGGCCCTGATGGAAGTCGCCAAGGCGGTCGCACCCTTCACGCCCCATACCTTCGGCTTTTTGCTGGGTCCCCGCATCAATGCCGGGGGGCGGGTGGGGCGGTGCAGCCTGGGGGCTGATCTGCTCATCGCCCGCGACCCGGCGGCGGC
>JAFAVT010000229.1 GCA_019242275.1 Alphaproteobacteria bacterium | reverse complement strand
TTCCGAAGGAACACGTCATGGCTCGCAAGAAAATTGCCCTGGTCGGCGGCGGTCAGATCGGCGGCACGCTGGCCCATCTGGCGGTTCTCAAAGAACTGGGCGATGTGGTGATCTTCGACATCGCCGAAGGCCTGCCCCAGGGCAAGGCGCTGGATCTCGCCCAGTCCGGCCCGGTGGACAGCTTCAATGCCAAACTCAAGGGCACCAACAGTTACGCCGACATTGCCGGCGCCGATGTGGTCATCGTCACCGCCGGCGTGCCGCGCAAACCCGGCATGAGCCGCGATGATTTGATCGGCATCAATTTGAAAGTGATGGCGGCGGTGGGCGAAGGCATCAAGGCCAATGCGCCAAATGCTTTCGTCATCTGCATCACCAATCCCCTCGATGCCATGGTCTGGGCACTGCAGAAATTCTCGGGCGTGCCGCACAACAAGATCGTCGGCATGGCCGGCGTGCTCGACAGCGCCCGCTTCCGCCATTTCCTGGCCGAGGAAATGAATGTCTCGGTGGAAGATGTTTCCGCTTTTGTGCTGGGCGGCCATGGCGACACCATGGTGCCAATGCCGCGCTTTTCCACCGTCGCCGGCATCGCCTTGCCGGAACTGGTGAAGATGGGCTGGATCACCCAGGAACGGCTGGATCAGATCGTTACCCGCACCGCCAATGGCGGCGCCGAAATTGTCGGCCTGCTCAAGACCGGCTCGGCCTATTATGCCCCCGCTACCTCCGCCATCCAGATGGCGGAAAGCTATCTCAAGGACCAGAAACGGGTGCTGCCCTGCGCCATCCATGTTGATGGCGCCTATGGCATCAAGGACCTTTATGTCGGTCTGCCTTGCGTCATCGGCGAGAAGGGCGTGGAGCGGGTGGTCGAACTCAATCTCACCGATGCGGAAAAGGCAGCCCTCAACAAGTCTGCCGACGCGGTGCGGGGCCTGATCGCCGCCTGCAAGACGCTCGAGCCCAAGCTGGGCTGAGATCAGTTCAAGCCATAAGACAGCAGCAGACCGGCGCCGAAGGCCGGGCTGCCGGAACTGAGGCCCACCGTGCTGTATCCCGTCAGGGTGATGCCGTCGCTGCGCACCCAGCTTAACGATCCGAACAGGGCCTTGGACGAGGAGACCAGTTGGTCGCCTGAACTGTCATAGTCGTATGAGACGACCGCAACCAGATCGTCGCTGATTTCATAGCTGGTGCCGACGGAAACCGAGGCCGTGTTATAAAGCGTGAAAGTGGTGGACTTGCCGGCCCACAGATAACCTGCCGTCAGAAACGGTCCCCAGGCGCCAAATTGCTTGGAGACATCCAGGCTAAGGCCGAAGTCGGTCTCGCCGGTGGAAAGCCGGCGCCGTGCCGAAGCCGTGGACAGCTTGGCGCCGACTGTCAGCTTGACGGCAAAATCATCGAGGAAAGAAGGTGGCAGGGCATAGGTAGCGCTGAGATTGAGGTCGCCAAAACCATTGCGCTCAATGGGCGGCAGGGTCGTGCGACGATTGACGATGATGGGATTGCCCGCCGCGTCGAAAATCACCAGGCCGCGCCCGGCGATGCGCATATAGGGCATGCTGGCGCTGAACTTGAAATCGCCGGTCTCCACACTCAGCACCGGCAGCGCCATTTGCACATTGGTGTTGCGCGTGGTGCCGTAATTGCCGCTGGAATATTCCAGGGCCAGCGTGCCGGTGAACTGGAAATCCTGGAAGGGAATGTCCTTGTCATCCGCCAGCGCCGGCAGGGCCGACAGCGCCAGGGCCAGCAGGCCGTTTTTCAAATGCCGTTTGGCTCTGATTTGCATCGGGCAGCTCATTTGCGTTGGCGCGCGCGAATGGTGTCGCGGGCTTTGTCGGCCGGATTATTCCGCACCGAGTTCTGCAGATGGAAAAGCTGGCTGTTCTCGCCGGCCAGGACGGTGAACTTCACTTCGTCAAAGGACGGCTTGCTGAGAAAAGGCACTGCGTCGCGCGAAAAGCCGAACGGCTCCAGCGGCAAGCCGACCCAGCTGGTGTCCATCTTGTCGTTGGAATTGACGTCCTGGAACGCCTGGATGGCATATGTGCCGGGAGGGATGTTGCGCAGCGTGACGACGGTTTCGCCCGCCACCGCCGGGACATCGGCCGAGGCGATGGGCTTGGCCTCGTCATTGGGATAACTGGCCTGGTCATAAAGACCGAGCCTTAAAATGCCGCCGGCGGGTGAAACATTGTCCACGCGGATAGTGAGATTGGCCGCCACCGCCGGCGCGGCCGGCGCCAGGATTGCAGCGCAAAGAAAAATCCAGATTCCCGAACGGGGCATTGTGCGGCAAGCTTTCTCGCGGGTGATGCCGCCACTATGGCAGAGGCGCGGCATCAGGGCCACCCGGCCGCTGGCGGCCTCATCGCCTTTGGCGCCTGTTGTTTTCAACTTTTGCATGTTAAGCGCTTAACGATTATGCAGGATGTGTCCACCCTTTACCGCGACCGTGACACCCATTGGTTCGTAGCCTCGCGCTTTCTTTCCACCGCCGCCATGCAGATTCAGTCGGTGGCAATCGGCTGGCAGATCTACGACATGGTGCATACGCCGCTGGCGCTGGGCCTGGTAGGACTGTGCCAATTCGCGCCCATGTTTCTTCTCACCTTGCCGGCGGGTGACGTCAGCGACCGTCACGACCAGCGCCGGGTCTATACCGCGGCTGCCCGGGTGCTTTCGCTTTGCA
>JAFAVT010000078.1 GCA_019242275.1 Alphaproteobacteria bacterium | reverse complement strand
CGGCCGCACTCCACTTCCAGTCTGAGGCCGGTAGGATCAACCCAGGTCAGATGCAGTGGCGCCGCCCGTTCCATGTCCAGCACCTCCACCGCCTGGGCCGGGTCCTGACTTTTTTGGACATAGACGTGGAAGCGCGGCGGGGTCTTGGCATCGAAATTCTCGCGGGTGGAAATGGCGGCGACACCGCCACCGGGCCGCTCGATTTTTTCGAGAACATCGCCCTTTAAGCCATTACCAGCGGCGGTATTCGAGCGGTTGCAGGCTGAGGGCAGGATGGCAAGGCAGACGAGGAAAACAGTTTTGAAAATGCTTCGCATAAAAATCTCCGTGAGGCACGGTTCCCACGAAAGCGCCCTAGCGGGCGTAAAGTTCCCCTAACCCAGCTCTTCGGCGCGCTTTTTGGCCGCCATAACGGCCCGGGTCATCAGCTCGGTGAGCTCCGGCATCAGCACCGCCAGCGCCGCCGCCGTGGTGCCGCCGGGACTGGTCACGGCTTCGCGCAACGACGCCGTACCGGCCTTGTCCGCTGCCAGCAAGGCGCCGGCACCGGACACCGTCGCACGCGCCAGTTTCTCAGCCTCATCGGCTTTCAGCCCCGCTGTCACACCCGCCGCCGTCATCGCCTCCACCAGGTGGAAGACATAGGCCGGGCCCGAGCCGGAAAGGGCCGTGACGCTGTCGATCAGCCCTTCCTCTTTCACCCAAAGGGTCTCGCCCAATGCGGACAGGAGAGCATCAGCCCATTTGCGGTCGGCGGCCGTCGCCCCTTTCGCGGCATAAAGTCCGGTAATGCCATGACCGATGGCACCCGGCGTGTTGGGCATGGCGCGGATGATGCGGGCTTTCTTCCCCCAAGCTGCTTGCAACGCCGCCACCGAGGTCCCGGCAGCGATGGAGATCATCAGCGTACCCGATTGCGCGATAGCAGCCAGTGACAGCGCTTCGCCTTTCAGCACTTGCGGCTTGATAGCAATAATGCAGGCGCTGATCATCTTCGCCTTCACCTGTGACGGTGCTGCTATCAGCGTGATTTCTTTCGCATGAGCGAGCTTTTTAATTTCCGCCGAAGGTTTCGGCTCCGCCACGACAATCGGCCTGATCTTTCTGGCGCGCCAGCCCTTTAGAAGGGCGCCGCCCATGCGTCCGGCCCCGACTAGGAGCACAGTCATTTGCGTGCGCGCCTTCGCCGCGCGGAGCATGATCTTACGCCTGCCCTTGGCATTCCAGCACCGCCGCCGCCACTGCTTCCTCGGCCGTCTTGCCACCCCAGAGTACGAACTGGAAGGCGGGGTAGTAATGCTCGCAGGCTTCGAGGGCCAGATTGAGCAACGCCTCGCACTGAGCGGCAGAAGCCTCGGCATCGGGGAAGATCATGGCATGGCGGAAGATCACCGTGCCATCTTGCGGCCAGAGATCGAAATGGCCGATCCAGAGCTTGGCGTTCACCACCATCAGCAGGTCGGCGATATTCTGGCGGCGCACTCCTTCGGTGATACGCATATCAAAGGCACTGGAGAGGTGCAGGCTTTTTAGATCCTCACGCCAGCAAAAACTGAAATGGTGGTCGCTCCAGCGCCCGGCGACGGAGAGGTTGAGTTCGTCGCGCTCGGAGCGCTCGAAGGCCCAGCCATTGGCCTCCACCGCCCGCTCGATCAGGTCGAGCGGATGCAGCACGGTCTGGGGTTCATCGAAATGGGGAAAGCTCATGCGCCGTATTCCTAAGCCCGCACAAAACGAAGCAGTTGCGAACCAAACTGGCACAAGATTTGGGGATGGCAAGAGTCCCGGACTCGCGATCCGGGGATGAGAAAAAGATTCCACAGCTTATCTGCGATCACCTTTTTTGGTCGCATGGCTGCCGGATCGACGCTCCTGGTGTGTCAGATTGATTCACCCACAACCAAGCGGCTTGCAATGGGGATGAATCAGCCCTGCTTGGCTTCCAACGCCGCCAGCCGCGCCGCCAGGGTTTCATTCTCTTCCCGCGCCTTGGCCGCCATCGCCTTTACCGCCTCAAATTCCTCTCTGGGAACGAAATCCATGTCGGCGACCAAGCGCTCCAGCCGCTGACGGACGAAGGTGTCAATTTCGGCGCGGACGCCCTGCGCCAGGCCGGCGGCATCGGTAAAGGCTTTGGCCACGCCATCGAGGAAAGG
>JAFAVT010000026.1 GCA_019242275.1 Alphaproteobacteria bacterium | reverse complement strand
AGGCAGTTCGAAGGTGATCTCCGTGGAGACTTCCCCCAATATGCCGTAGGCGGGCTTGACTGGCTTGTGCCGGGTCATGGTGAAACCCATGGAGAGCGGCGCGTAGTGCTTTTCCTTCAGCCGCGGCCTGGTCTTCCACCACCAATGGTCGTGCACATAGGCCGCATGGCATGGGTCCATCAGCCCGATCACGGCGTGATCTATGCCGCACGGGAACATTTGCGTCTCATGCCAGCGGATGCGGCTGTCAATCATCGGCACCTTGGGCGGCAAGCCGCGCGCCGCGCCGCCGGGCTTTGCGGCCACGAAAACCCAGATCAGCCCGTCCTGCTCCATCACCGGATAGGACCGCACCTTGATCTTTGAGGGATCGAGGTCCTGGCCTTCCACCAGTGAGGGAATGGCGCTGCAAGTGCCGCCCGCCTTGAAGCGCCAGCCATGATAGGGGCATTCGACGCTGTCATCCGCTTTGACCTTGCCGGCCGACAGCGGCACGCCGCGATGGGGGCAGATGTCGCGCAGGGCGAAAAGCGCGCCGCTCTGCATCCGGCCGATTGCCACCGGCTCGCCCAACAGCATCACCCGCTGCATCACCCCGGGGCGGAACGGCGCCGCCAGCGCCGCCATGTACCAGATCTCGCGCACGAACAGGCTTGCAGAGGGCAGCCCGGTCTCGGCGGAAGTTCCCGTCTCGCTCATGGGTTTTGCTTAAAGAAGCTGGGGCCAAGTCGCAACAAGTCCGGGAATGGGCTGGCGGCGTTACCTCTCTGTGCCTAGGTTGATCCCATGCCTGACCTGAAAATCCTGCGGCGGGTCGTGATCGTGAGCCTTGTCCTTCAGTTGGCCCTGGTCGGGATCGGCTGGGCTTGGCCGCCTTTTCGCCCGGCGCTGCTGTTCGGCTGCATGATGACGGCCGCGGTGGCGGGGATGCTGTATGGGCGCGATCTGGGGCGCGGTTTTCTGGCGGGCATGCTGGGCGGTGGAATCGCCGGCGCTGCCGGCGGCGTCGCGGCGGTGGCGGCCGCGGGCTGGTTGGGCGAACATCCCGAAAGCGTCATTCCCTACGGGGTGATGGTGACCATGCTGACCGGCGCGGTGGGCGGCTTTTTCGGCGAAGTGGATGCGCGGCTGCGCGCCTATATCGTGCGCAAACTTACCGACCGCATGAATTCCTGATTTTGGGAAGATGTCGGCTGGCCGCTGCGGGTCAATCCCGGAAAGGGGCTGGGGGGCTTGAAATTCCGGAAACCATCCCGACTCGCCGCCAACCGACAGTGACAAACTCGACCTTGAAATGGGCGGCGGCGTGGTCCAATCGTGACCATTTGAAGGCACAGTTTTGCATGGAGTTCATGAATGGGCCGTATGGTCTCGCCGACACCACAAGTGGTGGAATATCTGGCCCGCATCGGCGGGCGCGAAACGCCGGCGCAGCGCCGCTGCCGCCTGGAAACCGAACCGCGCGCCGATGCTGAAATGCAGATCACGGCGGAGCAGGCTGCCAGCCTCCAAATGCTGGTGCGAATGTCGGGCGCCCAACGCTGCCTGGAAGTCGGTGTTTTCACCGGCTACAGCGCGCTGGCGGTAGCCTTGGCGTTGCCGGCGCAAGGCAAAGTTGTGGCATTGGACATCTCCAAAGAATTCACTGACCTGGCCAAGGGGTATTGGAAAGAAGCCGGCGTCGCGGAAAAAATTGATCTTCGCATTGGTCCCGCCGCGCACAGCCTCGACGCCATGATCTCCGCGGGCGAAGGGCCGTTCGATTTTGCCTTCATTGACGCCGACAAGCCCGGCTATGACGCCTATTACGAAAAGGCCCTGAAGCTGCTGAGGCCAGGTAGCGTGATGGCGCTGGACAACATGCTGCTGTCCGGCAAGGTCGCTGACCCGAACGATCAGAATGTCTCGGCTGCGGCGCTGAGGGCGTTGAACGAGAAGATTTACGCCGATGACCGCGTGGACATGGCGCTCACCACCATTGGGGATGGGATGACGCTTTGTATCAAAAGATGACGCCGCTGACCTTTTGGCCGCTGGGTTCGTCGCGCGTGCTCACGTGCCAATGCACGCTCCGCGCGACGCTCCTGCCCAGCGGGCCAAAATGTGGCGCGGCCATAAGAGTTGCAAATGAAAAAGCCCGGTCTTTCGACCGGGCTTTTCCGTTTCAGGCCTGAACTCTTCTTATCTGCGGTTGCCCATGAAACGCAGCAGGAAGAGGAAGATGTTGAGGAAGTCGAGATAGAGCGCCAGCGCGCCCATGATCGCCGCCTTGCCCGCCATGACGCCTTCTCCGCCCACAGCATAGTACATTTGCTTGATCTTCTGAGTATCCCAGGCAGTAAGGCCGGTAAAGATCAGTACGCCCAGCACCGAGACCGCGAAATTGACCGCCGCCGACTGGAAAAACATGTTGGCCAGAGAGGCGATGATGATGCCGATCAGACCCATGAAGAGGAAATTGCCCATCCCCGTCAGGTCGCGGGCCGTGGTGTAGCCGTAAAGGCTCATGGCACCGAATGTGGCCGCGGTGACGAAGAAGGTGAGGGCGATGCTGGCGCCGGTATAGAGCATAAAGATCGAAGCCAGCGAGGCGCCAACCATCGCCGCATAAGCCCAGAAGGTGAGTTGAGCCGCGCCCTGGCTCATCTGCTGGATGCGGAAGGACAGGAAGAAGACCAGCGCCAGCGGGGCGATGAATACCACCCAGCCCAGGATTGTGGGCGAAAGTGCGATACCCTGCGATGTCATCACCTCGTGATAGAACAGGTTCAACAACGCTGGGGTATTGGCAACCGCATAGGCCACCGCCCCGGTCAGTGCCAACGCGCCTGTCATGTAATTGTACACGCGCAGCATGTGGGCGCGCAGGCCGGCGTCATAGGTCGCCGTCGCCGTGGTGGCGCCGCGCGCAAGCCGGTTGTCGAAGTCAGCCATGAATCATACTCCCTTTCGAAGCCCTAATATCGTGACTTGTTGTGGCGGTATCAAGACCACCAAAACAGCAATGTTAACAAGGTTTAAGCTGCACGCAGCACCCGCGCCGGCCGGACCCCCAACGCTGCCACGGCGCCGATCAGGCCGAACAGCAGCACCGCCGCGGCGCCGCCCGCCACGGTCGCCAGCGCCGCCCCGACATCGAACAGGAACCCGATCCGAAGCAGGAAATGGCAGATCGCCCAGGCCGCCACGGTTCCTGCCACCAGCGCCAGCGCCGCCGTGATCAGACCGAGCAGCCCAAACTCCATGGCATGCACCAGGGCGATGCGGGGCCGGCCCGCACCTTGCACCTTCAGGATGGTGGCGTCATAGACCCGCGCGCGGGTGCCTGCCGTGATGGCGCCGGCCAGCACCAAAAGACCCGCCACGATGGTGAGCAGGCTGGCTATACTGATGCCTTCCGACAGTTTTTGCAGATATTCATCCAATTGAGCGATGGCGTCGCGCACCCGTACTGTGGAAACCGAAGGAAAGCGGTCGGTCACCGCCATGTACATGGCGTTTTCCTGCTTCGGTTCCACCCGCACCGTCGCCAGGAAAGCATGCGGCGCCTTGTCAATCACACCCGGCGAAAGCACCAGCACGAAATTCTGCCTCAGGTTGCGGAAATTCACCTGCCGCAAGCTGGTGATGCGACCCTCGATCTCCCGCCCCAGCACATTAAGGCGCATGGTGTCGCCCAGTTTGAGGCCCGCACCCTGGGCAACCGCCTGATCGAGGGAAATCTGGGTCGGTCCGTCATAATCTGCCGGCCACCATTTGCCCGCCGTCACTTCGGTATCGGGCGGCGGCGTCGCCGCATAGGTGATGCCGCGGTCGCCGTTAAAGGCCCAGCGTGCATCCGGCGCTACCCTGAGATCGCGCGACGGCACGCCATTCACCGCCACAATGCGGCCGCGGATCATGGGGGTGCGCTGATAGAGGCTGGCGCTGGAAAAGGAATGGATCACGGCGTCAAAAGCGGCTGCGTCCGACTTTTGGATATCAACAAAAAAGAAACTGGGTGCGGTGGCCGGGATCTCGTTCTGGACCTGCGCCTCTACCGCCTTGCCCAGCAGCGTCACAGTGGCCAGCAAAGTAAGGCCAAGGCCAAGCGCGGTAATGATGCCGCCGGTGGCAGCACCGGGGCGGGTCAGATTGGCCAGCGCCAGCCGCAGCAGCGGCGAACGCGGCCGCGGCAAAGCGGCGATGGCGCGCTTAAGACCCTGGCCGGCCAGCCGCAGCATGCCCATCACAATCACGCCGCCGATCATGAATTCGGCGGCAAAGCGCGGCACCGGTGCTGTCCACAGCGCCAACAACACGATGACGACAGAAGCCGCGCCGGCTGCAAATAGATAGGGCAGGGGCGCGCGCCCCGATGGGTCAACGGTGTCGCGGAACAAGCTGGCCGGCGGCACCACGCGGCCGCGGCTGAGCGGCGGCACGGTGAAGGTGACAGCGGTGAGTAGCCCAAAGGCCATGGCCAGCAAAATCGGACTGGCATAGAGGCCGAAATGCGGTGGTACCGGCAGGGCGGCGCCATAGCGCCATATCACCAGGAAGGGCACAACCGCACCCGCGGCGGCACCTAGCAGAGTCGCAAGAAACGCTATGCCCATCACTTGCAGGAGGAAGGTGAGAAAGACCAGCCGGCCATCGGTGCCCATGCTTTTGAGGATGGCAATGTCGGCGCGCTTGCGGTCGAGAAAAGCAAGGATCGCCTGACCAGCCCCGGCGCCGCCCACACAAAGCGCCGTCAGCCCTACCAGGGTAAGGAACATCGAGACTTGCTCAATGAAGTTGCGCAGCCCCGGCACCGCGTCGCGCCGGTCATTCACGCGCCAGCCGACGCCGCGCATCTGCTGACGTGCGGCGCGGCGAAATTCCTCGATCGCGATCTGCGGTTTCAACAGCAGGCGGTAGGTGTAATCCACCAGGCTGCCTTCCGCGATCAGGCCGCTGCGAGGAAGCAGCGCACTGGAGACCAAAAGGCGCGGTCCCAGATTGATGCCGAAGCCGCCGGAGATGCGGTCGGGCTCGCTGTTCACCACTGCCATCAGCCGCAAGGTGACATTGCCCAGCTTCATCAGGTCGCCGCGCTTGACATGCAGCCGGTCCACCAAAGCTTGCTCGGCGGCGGCACCACAGACCCCGTCCTCCTCGCAGGCCAGCACATCAGCGACGCGTTGGGCCGGCGTGAAATCAGGGGCGCCCACCAGTGGCCAGCGCCGGTCCACTGCCTTCAATTCCACCAGGGTGCGTTCAGGCCCCTTGGCCGAATAGACCATGGCCCGCATGGTGGCGATCTCGGAAACCGTGCCGCGGTCATCAAGGAATTTGCGCTCGTCGGCCGTCGCCGGCCGATGGGTGAGTTGCACGGAAACATCGCCTCCCAGCAAGGTTTGGCCCTGGTCGCGCAGGCCGCCCAGAAAGGCGGTGGAGAGGCTTTCAACGCCGCTGATCGCCGCCGATCCCAGCAGCAGACAGAGAAAGAAAACCCGGAAGCCACGAAAGCCGCCGCGCAGCTCACGCCGGGCAAAAGTGAGAGCGAGACGAAGGGTTGTCACAAACTCCTCCAACTCTTGTCATCCCCGGCGAACATCGCATCGCGTTGCGATGCGATGTGAGGGAAGGGGGCCCAGGCTTTCACCACTTCGCAGGTTTCAACGGCCTGGCTTCCCTTCCCTCGCATCGCGGGCGCGATGCTCGCCGGGAATGACAAAATGGACCTCATGCGGCACCGTCGGAGACAATGCGCCCATCGGCCATCCGCACCATACGGCCGCAACGGGCTGCCAGCGATTCCTCATGCGTCACCAGAAACAGCGCGGCGCCTCGCTCCTGGTTGAGGGCAAAAATGAGGTCGGCAATGGCTGCCCCGGTGCCGGTGTCGAGATTGCCGGTGGGCTCGTCGGCAAAAAGAATCTTTGGCCGTGGGGCCAGCGCCCGTGCCAACGCCACCCGCTGCTGCTCGCCGCCGGACAATTGCCCCGGATAATGTTCAGTGCGGCGGATCAGGCCAACACTGCGCAATTCCGCCTCGGCGCGGTCGAAGGCATCCCTCACGCCCATCAGCTCCAGCGGCACCGCGACATTTTCCAGCGCCGTCATGGTGGGAATAAGGTGAAAGCTCTGGAAAACGATGCCCACCCGTCCCAGACGGAAGCGGGCGGCCTGGTCTTCGCCTAGGCGGGTGATGTCGGTGCCGGTGACTTCGACCCGCCCCGCCGTGGCCTGTTCCAGTCCCGCCGCCACCATCAGCAGCGAGGATTTGCCGGAGCCCGAGGGGCCGGTAAGGGCAATGCTTTCCCCCTCCGCGACGGTGAGGGAAATGCCGTTAAGAATGTCCACCGGGCCGGCGGCGCTCTTCAAGGTCAGATGCACATCCGTCAGACGAATGGCTGGCAAATCGGTCGCGGGCGAGGGATGTTGCATGGCAGATTCTTTTTGGCCTTTTGGGCTATTCTTAAGGACAATGCGCTCCTGCTTCCTTATCATATTCTTGGCGCTCATCGTGGTGTCCCCCGCCACGGCGGCGCCCCTTCGCCTGACGGCCTTGGGCACCAGCCTGACCCAGGGCTATGGCCTGCCGCCCGGGACGGAATTCACCGTTCAGTTGCAGGCGGCGCTGAAGGCGCAGAAATACGACGTGGCCGTGGTCAATGCCGGGGTTTCCGGCGATACCTCCGCGGACGGGCTTTCGCGGCTGGACTGGACCTTGGCCGATCATCCCGACGCCGTGATCCTGGAGCTGGGCTCGAATGACATGCTACGGGGCCTGCCGCCGGACCAGACCGAGAAGAATCTGCGCGCCATTCTGGCAAAGTTGAAGGCGGTGCATGTGCCGGTGCTGATGTGCGGAATGATGGCGCAGCGCAATCTCGGCCCCGATTATGTAAAACAGTTTGACGCCATCTATCCCAAACTGGCGAACGAGACGGGTGTGCTGTTCTATCCCTTTATCCTGGATGGGGTGGCGTTGAACCCGAAGCTGAACCAGCGTGACGGCATGCATCCCAATCCCGCCGGTGTGAAAGTGATTGTGGGCCGCATTCTTCCCAGCGTGAAAAAGCTTCTGGCGCAGGTTAAACACTGATGTTCCGGCGCTTGCTCTCCGTCGGCGGCTTCACGCTTCTGTCCCGTGTCACCGGTTTTTTTCGTGACGTGCTGATGGCGGCGATTTTGGGCAAGGGTGTGCTCTCCGATGCCTTCATCATTGCCTTCACCTTCCCGAACTATTTCCGTTCGATCTTCGGTGAAGGCGCCATCAACCCCGCATTCCTGCCGCGCTATGCCGCCCTCAAGGCAAAAGGTGAGCATGAGCGGGCGGCGCTATTTGGCGACAGCGTCTATTCCTGGCAGATGGCGGCGCAGCTCGCGGTCCTGTTGGCGGCGCTGGCGGCGATGCCGTGGATTGTGCGGCTGCTGGCGGGCGGCTGGGCGCCTGACGCCCTGGCGCTGACCACCAGCCTGTCGCGCATAACCTTTCCTTATCTCATCCTTACTGTGGCGGCGATCCAGCTTTCCGCCATGCTCAACGCCATCGAGAAATTCTGGGCGGCCGCCGCCTGGTCGAACTTTCTCAATCTCACCATGATCGTGGCGCTGCTGCTGTCGCCATTTTTTCCGAATGCCGCCTTTGCCGCCGCCTGGGGCGTCTTGGCGGGCGGCGTGGCACAACTGGTCTTTATGCTGTGGGCGGCGCGCCGCCACGGCCTGAAACTGAAAGTCCGCCGGCCGCGCTGGACGCCGGAAGTGGCGGAGTTCTTCAAAGCGTTTGGCGCCGTCACTATCGGCACCTCCAGCTATCTGATCGCCCCTTTCATTGACACCATGATTGTCACCCGCTGGCTGCCCATCGGCAGCCGCACCGCACTTTACTACGCCGACCGCATCAACCAGTTGCCCCTGGGTGTGCTGGGTCTGGCCATCGGCACCGTGCTGCTGCCAGAAATGTCGGCTCGACTGGCGAAGAACGATGCCGCCGGGTCCGATGCAGCACAAAACCGCGCTATGGCCCTGTCGTTGTTGCTGACGCTGCCCTTTCTGGCGGTGTTCATTTCCATTCCCGCCATTATCATGCGCGCGGTTTTCGCCCACGGCGCCTTCGATCGTCATGCGGCCGACCTCGCTGCCATCGGGCTGATGGCCTATGGCATCGGACTGCCGGCCATGGCTCTGGTGCGCCCGCTGCAATCCACCTTCTATGCCCGCCATGACACGGCAACACCAGCCCGCGCCACCTTGATCGCCATCGTCTGCAACATTCTCATCAAGTTGGCGCTTGTGCTTGGATTGGGCTTTGGCATTGGCGGCGTGGCCTTGGGCACCGCCCTTGGCGCCTGGATCAATGTCGGACTGCTGGTGGTGAAGGGCCAGGCGAAAGGCTTGTTGAACCTTAATCGCGATTTCAAAAGGGCCCTGCTGCCGATTTTTCTTGCGGGCGTC
>JAFAVT010000252.1 GCA_019242275.1 Alphaproteobacteria bacterium | reverse complement strand
GAATTGTCCTTCGCCTTTTTTCTTATTACCGGACTGGCTCTGGGCAAGCTTGCTTACGGCATGAGCAAGCAGAAGACATTCCCAATTCTCTGGCTTATTGCAGCAATAGTGTGCCTACTTTCGTCGGGCTGGGCGGTCTTCGTGTTTGTAATGACAATTGGGTTCGGCGGGTGGGAGATGTCTATCGTTCCGGGATTTCTTCTCACTGTCCTACCCCCTTTTTTCTTCGACGCCCTATACCTCTGGATGATCATCCGACATAGACGGGGTGCCGCCATTTAAGCGACCGCTCCTGTCGCACAGCAAACAAACTCCCCTTGAATGGTGCCGCTTCTACTGCGGATACGGCGTTTGCGGCGGCGGATAAGACGGCGTCTCGTACTGCCGCCGGGGCGCCGGTGCATATTGCTGCTGGTCGGGTGGATTGGCGTATTGCCGCGGCGGAGCATATTGCGGCGGGCCATATTGCTGCGGACCATATTGCTGCTGCGCCGGGCCATATTGCGGTGGCGGCCCATATTGTTGTGGCGGCGGCTCATATTGCGGCTGGGGCGGCGGCGCTTGTCGCCGGGGCGGCGGCGGCGGCGGCGCTTCTTCCGCATCGCGGCCGAACAGCCAGCCCAGAATGCCGCTGCCCCGGCGCGGCAAGGGCGGTGGCGGCGCTTCATCCGCCGGCCGCTGTTCGTCCTCCCGGCGTTGCGGACCGATGCGCGGCACAATGCTCTGGATGGCGTTCCTGATGCCGGCCATGGATTCATCGTCATGGAACATGGCGTTCGGATCGCCGCCGGTCAGCAACAGCGGCTCGCGCGCTTCCTGCGGCGGCGAACGGTCCAGCGGTTTGGCCGGCAGATTCTTTTCCGCCGCCAGCATCGCTTCCTTCCAGATGGCGGCGGGCAGGGTGCCGCCCGTCACACCGCGGGTGGGCGAGGAATCGTCATTGCCCACCCAGACGCCGGCGACATAGTCGGTGGTAAAGCCGATGAACCAGGCGTCATGCGAATCCTGGGTGGTGCCGGTCTTGCCCGCGGCTTCGCGGTTGGGCAGCCGCGCCGAAGCGCCGGTGCCGAACACCACCACATTCCACAGCATCGCCAGCATGTCGCGGTTGACCACCGCATCAATCACCCGGCGGGGCTGGGGTGCCGTGCGCTTGTAATAGGTGACGGTGCCGCCGGCTCCGTCCACTTGCGTGACAAAATAGGGCGTCACGGCAAAGCCGCCATTGGCGAAACTGGCGTAAGCGCTGGTGAGTTCGATGGGCGTCACTTCACTGGTGCCCAGCGCCAGGCTGGCATTGTTGGCCAGGGGCGAGGTGATGCCCAGCCGCCTTGCGGCGGCGATCACCTTGGGAATGCCGACATCCTGCGCCAGCTTGACAGTGATGGTGTTGACCGAATGGGCCAAAGCGTCAGCCAAGGTCAGCGTGCCATATTCATTGTTGCCGAAATTGGCCGGCTTGTAGCCGTTGATGTCCACCGGCTCGTCATCGCGCGTTTCCCAGGGCGAGATGCCGTCTTCCAGCGCCGCCAGATAGACAAAGGGCTTGAAGGCGCTGCCGGGTTGGCGCTTGGCCTGCATGGCGCGGTTGAACACCGATGCCGCATAATCGGTGCCGCCGATCAGGGCGGCCACGGCGCCGTCGGGATGCATCATCACCACCGCCGCCTCGCTGACTTTCAGGCGCTTGCCGTTGCGGTTGATGGCATGCAGCGCCGCCAGCCGCGCGGCTTCCTGCAAGCCCGGCTCCAGGGTGGTGTGCACGATCAGATCGCCGCTGGCTTTGGGGCCGGCCAGGCGCTTGGCCTCGTCGGCGGCGGTGTCGAGGAAATAGTTGCGGGCATCAAGCCCGGCGCGGTCCATCACAATGGCGGGATGGGCGCGGGCCTCTGCCGCCTCTCGCTCGCTGATGGCGCCGGTTTCCACCATCGCATCCAGCACCCAGGTGGCGCGCTGCTGCGCTGCCAGCAAATCGCGGCGGGGCGAGAACACCGAAGGCGCGCGCGTCAGCGTCGCCAGCATCGCCGCTTGCGCCAAACTGACATTGCGGGCCGAGACGCCGAAATAAACCCGCGCGGCGCCATCCACGCCATAGGCGCCGCTGCCCAGATAAAGCCGGTTGAGATAGAGCTCCAGAATCTGCTTCTTGCTTAGCGAATCTTCCAGCCCCGCCGCGTCTATCAGTTCGGTAAGCTTGCGTGAGAAAGTGCGCTCCTGCTGGGTATAGACGATCTTGGCGGTCTGCTGGCTGATGGTGGAACCGCCCGCCACCAGGTGGCCGGCTTTCAGATCGCGCAGCAGGGCGCGCGTCAGTCCCACCGGATCAATGCCGTTATGGGAATAAAAGCGCCGGTCTTCCATCGCCACAAAGGCGGCCGGCAGATAGGCCGGCATCTCTTCCAGCTTCAGCCGCTCGCCCACCACGGCGCCGCGATGGCCGACATCATTGCCGGCGGCATCCAGGAAGCTGAAGGCGATGGGCCGGTTCACGGCATAAAGATCAAGCCTGGGATCAAGCCGCGGCGCAAACAGGCCAAGGAATTGAGGAAGCAGGCACAGCAGCGCCAGCGGCACCGCAATCAGCGCCATGGCGCGGGCAAACCAGGGTGCATAGGGCTCGCCGATTTGCGCCCAATGGCCAAGCCGGGCCTTCACATCGTCAAGCCAGTCATCGGACATGGTGGGGATAGAGCACCAAAGTTTGCGGCAGATTCAAGGCCCTTGCCGGGGACAGGAAAGGGAAATCGCGTCAGGCGGTTGACGGCGGGGCGGCTGTTGCCTACATCAGCGTCATCTCCCAAATTGCGACTTTCAAGAAGCCGGCGCGCCGGCTTTTTGTTTTACCCCCTCTGTCCGCTTCGCGGCGCTGCGCGCCTGCCGGCGGACATCTCCCCCTTCCTGATGCTTCGCATCCAAGGGGGAGAGAGCTGGTGCCTGGCGGATGGTCGCCCGGCGAAATGCCGGGCTCGAGCCAAACGAGTTCGTGGATGCCGCGCTTATACCCACCTTGTCATCCCGGCCAAGCGCGAAGCGCGCGAGCCGGGACCCATGGGGCCGCATGCACGGTTTTGGCCAGAATGGGTCCCGCGTCTGCGGCGCATCATTGCATGCTGCGCCGCGCGCGGGATGACAGGGTGGTGTCAGGCGCAGGCTGGCGTTCGAATTTCTAGGACATGAACCATGCCGGCCAGGACCGTGGCGGCTTTCGATTCCGCGTGGTTGGACAAGATGGTGATCAAACTGCAATCCATGCTGGCCAAGCAGATCAAGCGTGCGGAAGAAGCGCTGAAAAAAGAAGACAACGACCCCAACAGCCGTGCCGCCGATGCCCGCACGCTGGCGAGTCTGGAGCGCATGCTGGAACGGTTGGCGGCGATGGAACAGGCCCGCGCCCTGGTGCGCGAAAGCAAGCTCGGCAAAGAGAACCCGCGTGATGCGCTGGAACGCCGCCTCGATAAACTCGCTGCCGCTACAGAACCGCAGCCGGATTCTGGGAAGCCTTGATGAAGCCGAAGCGGCGGCGCTGTTGCGCCATTGGCCGTTCTGGGCGCGGCAAAGTCAGCTAGCGCCCGATGGTGCGTGGCGCATCTGGCTGTTTCTGGGCGGGCGCGGCGCCGGCAAGACCCGGGCCGGTGCCGAATGGATCGCCGCCCGTGTGGCAGAGGGCAAGTCGCGCCGCATCGGCCTGATCGGCGCCACCGAACGCGATGTCCGCCAGGTGATGGTGGAAGGGGAATCCGGTCTGTTGTCGGTGACGGAACGGGTGTCGTTCCAGCCCAGCCGGCGGCTCTTGCGCTGGCCGAACGGGGCCGAAGCGCGGCTGCTCTCAGCAGCAGACCCCGATTGCCTGCGCGGCTATCAGTTTGACTGCATCTGGGGTGATGAATTCGCCAAATGGGCAACGCCGCAAACCGCGCTGGACATGGCGCTGATGGGATTGCGGCTGGGCGACGATCCGCGTCTGCTCCTGACCACGACGCCGCGTGCCATACCAGCGTTGAAGGCCTTGCTGGCGGCACCCGATGTGGCGGTCACGCGCAGTCCCACCGCCGAGAATGAAGCCAATCTGGCGCCGGGCTTTGTGAAATTTCTTGCCGCCCGCTACGCCGGCACGCAGTTGGGCCGCCAGGAGCTGAACGGCGAACTGATCGAGGATAATGAACAGGCGCTGTGGCGGCGAAGCTGGATCGAGGCGGCGCGGTTGCGCTCGGCCCCCTTCCTGGAACGCATTGTGGTGGCGGTTGATCCGCCCGCCGGAATCCAGGGCGATGAATGCGGCATCGTGGTGGCGGGGCGCGACATGGCCGGCCATGGCTTTGTGCTGGCCGACAATTCGGCGGCGGGCCTGTCGCCGGCCGTCTGGGCGGCGCGGGTGGCCGACGCCTATGAGACGGCCAAGGCCGATACCGTGATTGCCGAAGCCAATCAGGGCGGCGAGATGGTGCGGGCGGTGCTGCGCCAGGCCAATGCGCTTTTGCCGGTGACGCTGGTGCATGCCTCGCGCGGCAAGCTGGCGCGGGCGGCGCCGGCGGCGGCGCTTTATGAGCAGGGGCGCATCCATCACGTCGGCAGTTTCGCCGAACTGGAGGATCAGATGTGTCAGTTTGACGGCAGCGGGGCCAAGAGCCCCGACCGCATGGATGCGCTGGTCTGGGCGCTGGCCGATCTGTTTCAGTCGCCGCGGCGCGAACCGAAGATCAGGGTGGTTTAGGATTCTTCCTCTCCCCTTGTGGGAGAGGAAGAAAAATCATTGGGTTAGTGGAGCGGTAGCGACGCTCAACCCAGTGATTTTTCAGGTGAGGGGTGAGTTTGTGTTAGAGGAGCAAACCCCTCACCTAGCAAAATCCAAGCACTTGGCTTCGCTGTGCTCCGCCAAGTGCAGGATTTTGCGTCCTCTCCCACAAGGGGAGAGGAGGCGGGCCATGACAATGGAGGAAAGGGTACAGGGAGTTCAATGCTACTACCGCCGCCAACGCCGGGCATTAGTGCGTCTGACTTAGGGTTGTGAGAAGCCAGACACTTGGCGGGGGAGGACGTTCCAGCCCCTTTCCTTCATGCAAGTGTTCATCCTGATCTGCCAGGCGTTGTCCATGTCGCCGTCGTCATAGAGGAGCATAAGGCAAGCATCTCTATCCGGAATCGCGCTGCTCTCCGGCCGGTTTTGACCGGTAGTGTCAATCCAGCGGTCATAGTAGGTGGCACAGCCGCCGAGGGTTGTTAGCAGGACAAGACTAAGCCGCAACCGCATCCTGCGATTCCTCGATCCGCTTCACGCTATCGCCTAAACCGGTTTGAGATACCCCTCACCCGGGGCGGCAAACGCCGCCATCTCGGCAAACAGGGCCGAGAGCTTGACCAGGTCATCGCGCTCAAACTCCAGCGGCAGTTCGGCGCCGCTTTCCAGCACGATCATCAAGCCGGCCTTGCCATTGTCGCGCATATGGGGGCGAACGCCCGCCACCGCCACCGGCTGTACCGGCGCCCGCGCGCCGTCCGGCTGCGCCGCCTGGATGCGGCCGAGATAGGCAGACGCCGCAGCAATCACCAGCCCGGCGCAATGGGCCGAAAGTTCGACCTCGTATT
>JAFAVT010000225.1 GCA_019242275.1 Alphaproteobacteria bacterium | reverse complement strand
GGACGGGCGTGTTCTTCATTGTCGTCTTTTTGTTCAATGTCTCTATTCGCTAGCCAGCTCTGGCACTTTTGCCTTGGGCTTGGCGGCAGCTTTCTTTTTGCTAGTGGTTTTGGCAGCCTTTTTTTTAGGCGCCGTCTTTTCTTTCTTTTCCGCCTTCGGCTTGGCGGCCTTTTTCGGTTTCTTGCCACCCTTGGCCGCCCGTTCGGCAATCAGTGCCAATGCCTTTTCCAGGCTAACAGATTCCGGCTCGATTCCCTCCGGCAGGGTGGCATTGTTGGTACCGTCGCTGACATAAGGCCCAAATTTGCCTTTCAGAATCTTCACGGCAAGGCCTTCGGCATTATTACCCAGCTCCTTCAGCGTCTGAGCACCGCGGCGCCCGGGTCCGCGGGCCTTTTTCTCCGCCAGCAGTGTCACTGCGCGATTAAGGCCGATCTCGAACACGTCTTCCGGGGATTCCAGCGAGGCATAGATGCCGTTATGCGCCACATAAGGGCCAAAGCGGCCGAAATTGGCGGTAATCTTTTTGCCGTCTTCCGGATGCAGGCCCACCTCACGGGGGAGCGACAACAGTTTCAGCGACAGTTCGAGATCAACATCAGAGCGGTCAGTGCCCTTGGGGATACCGCTGCGTTTGGGCTTGTCCCCTTCACCCAACTGCACATAAGGCCCGAAACGGCCTGACCGCAGGGTGATCTTCTCGCCGCTGGCGGGATCAATGCCGATGTCAACCGGACCGGTTTCGCCTTCGCCGGGCTTGGCCCCCATTTGCTTGGTGAAATTGCACTCCGGATAGTTGGTGCAGCCGATAAAGGCACCAAAACGGCCTAGCTTCAGGTTTAGCCGGCCGCTCTCGCAATTCGGGCACTTGCGCGGATCGGCGCCGTCTTCCCCCGGCGGGAAGATGTGATGGCCCATGGCCGCTTCCAATTCGTCAATCACCTGGGTGATGCGAAGATCCTTGGTGCCGGAGACGGCGGCGGAAAAATCGTTCCAGAAATCGCGCAACAAGGTCTTATAGTCCAGCTTGTGTTCGGCGACTTCGTCCAATTTTTCTTCCAGGTCGGCAGTGAAGTCGTACTCGACATAGCGCCGGAAGAAGCTTTGCAGGAAGGTGGTTACCAGCCGGCCCTTGTCCTCCGGCACAAAGCGCTGGCGCTCCATCTTCACATAGGCGCGATCGCGCAAAGTGGAAAGGATTGAGGCATAGGTGGATGGTCGGCCGATGCCCAGCTTTTCCATCGCCCCCACCAGCGAAGCCTCGGAATAGCGCGGCGGCGGCTCGGTAAAATGCTGCGCCGGATCGACCTTTTCCACCTTGGTGACGTCACCATCTTTCACTTTGGGCAAATTGGCCCCGTCTTCATCAACGGTATCGTCCTGACCTTCCAAGTATAAGGTGAGGAAGCCGTCAAAAACGGTAACGGTACCGGTTGCGCGCAGCACGATCTGCCGGTCGGCGGAGACGACATCAACCGTGGTGCGTTCCTGCTCAGCGCTTTCCATCTGACTGGAAAGAGCGCGCTTCCAGATCAGCTCGTAAAGCCTGGCTGCGTCCGCATCGAGATGGCGAGCGACATCTTCCGGCCGGCGAGCAAAGCTGGTGGGCCGCACCGCTTCATGCGCCTCTTGGGCGTTCTTGGCGCGGGAGGTGTATTCGCGGGGTCGGCCCGGCAAGTAACGGGCGCCATAGTTTTTTCCGATGACATCCCGCGCTTCGGCGATCGCTTCCGGCGCCATGGTGACACCGTCGGTCCGCATATAGGTGATGAGACCGGTCGTCTCGCCGCCGATCTCGACACCTTCATAGAGTCCTTGCGCGATCTGCATGGTGCGCTTGGCATTGAAGCCCAGCTTGCGGCTGGCTTCCTGCTGCAAGGTCGAGGTGATGAAAGGTGGCGAAGGATGGCGCTTGACCGGCTTGGCCTCAACGCTGCCGACGGCAAAGCGCTGGGCCTGAAGCAAATTGACGGCGCGCTGTGCCTCTGCCTGGCTGGTCAGCGACAGTTTTTCGAGTTTCTTGCTGTCCAGTTGCACCAGCCGGGCACTGAAGTTGCCGGCTTCCGCGGAAAGCTCGGCATCTACGGACCAGTATTCCTGGGCTTTGAAAGCCTCAATCTCGGCTTCGCGTTCCACAATCAGGCGCAGCGCCACGCTCTGCACCCGCCCGGCCGAGCGCGCACCCGGCAGCTTACGCCACAAGACCGGCGACAGGGTGAAGCCGACCAGATAATCCAGAGCTCGGCGCGCCAGATAGGCCTCCACCAGATCGGAGTCGATCTGGCGGGGATGTTTCATCGCTTCCTGAATGGCGGATTTGGTGATGGCGTTGAAGACCACCCTTTCCACCGGCAATTTGCCCAGCACATGCTTCTGCGCGAGCACTTCCAGGATGTGCCAGGAAATGGCTTCACCCTCCCGGTCGGGGTCGGTCGCCAGGATCAGCTTGTCAGCGCCTTTTACGGCCTTGGCAATGTCGGTGATCTTGGATTGGGCGCGGGCATCCACATCCCACACCATGGCGAAGTCCTGATCGGGCTTCACCGATCCGTCCTTTGAGGGCAGGTCGCGGATATGGCCGAAGCTGGCCAGCACCTTGTAGTTGTCGCCAAGGTATTTGTTGATCGTCTTGGCCTTGGCGGGGGATTCGACGACGAGGACGTTCATTGGAATTCTTCAGCTATTCCGGTTGCCGGTTCGGGGAAGCGGCTGATTTGGAGTGCCGAAAGCGGCCATACAAGGCCGGGCTCCGGCAAAGGGGGCGGACACTGATGGAAGCTGCCGCAACCTGTCAACGCCAAGACACTCCCGCTTTCACTATCAATAGTTGTTATTTCAGCACTTTTGGTCATAAAACTAAACCAAGGATTGTACTGGGGCGAGCCTTGGTCAAAAACGCGCAATCCTTGCGATCTGGTTATGCCGTCTCTCGGTTCCGTCTCCGGGGACGTGCCCGGGCTAAGTCCAGGAAACCCGGTTACCGGGATGACGGGCGCAGCGGCCTGCCAGCTCCAGTTCCAGCAGAACGGTGAGCACCGCCCCCGGCGGTGCCCCGATCTGACGGATGAGTTCATCCACGGCGACGGGGGCGGGACCAAGGGCTTCTTCCACCCGCTTGCGTACCTTGTCGGCTTCCGCTTCCCAATTTTCCGGTGGTGCAGATGGTGCGCCCTCGCTTTCCGGCTCCCGGAAACTGCGCCCCAAAATCGGGCTCAGTGTCGCCAGCACGTCCACAGCGCCCTCGGTGAGGGTCGCGCCTTCGCGCAGCAGGCGGTTGCATCCCTTCGCGCGCGGATCAAGAGGTGAGCCCGGCACGGCGAATATTTCTCGGCCCTGTTCCACGGCATAGTGCGCGGTGATGAGCGAGCCGGATCGCTCTGCCGCCTCCACCACGATGACACCCCGCGCCAACCCACTGATCAGCCGGTTGCGGCGAGGGAAATGGCGAGCCTGTGGCGATTCGGACAGTCGCATCTCGCTTACCATCACGCCGCGTTCACGAATGGCGTCGTAAAGCGCCTGGTTCTCCGGCGGATAGACGATGTCAATACCGCCGGCCACAACCGCGACAGTGCCGGTTTCAAGCGCGGCTTCATGCGCGGCGGCGTCAATTCCCCGCGCCAAGCCCGAAACGACGGCGAGCCCAGCCTCGCCCAATTCGCGCGCCATCATCCAGGCCAGCTTGCGCCCGAGTGCCGAAGCATTGCGGGCGCCTACGATGGCGACCATGTCGCGTTTCAGAAGATGCATTTGCCCCAGCACGGCGATCACGGGCGGCGGTGGATCGAGCGCGCCAAGGCCTTGCGGAAATTCCGGCTCGCAGGAAAACAGGAAGAATCCGCCCAGCTTGTTCAGTCCGGCAAATTCGCGGGCGATCTCGCTTTCCGGCGGCAGCAGGAATTCGCGTTTTCCTCCGCGCGCCGCCAGTGTGGGCACCGCGTCCAACGCTGCTTGCGCGCTGCCGAAGCGCCTGATCAGATTGGCGAACGTGACCGGACCAATATTTTCGGTGCGGGCCAAGCGCAGCCAGGCAAAACGTTCGCTATCCCGCACTTTTATCCTTTGAACCGATGCGCGGTTCGGTGCCGCTCAGAAGCCGGCGGATGTTGGCGTGGTGCATGACGACGACCAGAACCGCGAGTATGGCAATGACCGGGGCGTAGGCCCCATCACCCGTCACCCAGAAGAAAAAAGGTGCCAGCGCCACTGCAATCAAAGCGGAGAGTGAGGAGATGCGGAAACCGATAGCAATCAACAGCCAAGTAAGGGCGATAGCAAGCCCGGCCATCCAGTAAAGCGCCAAGCAGACGCCGAGGAAGGTCGCGACACCCTTGCCACCCTTGAAT
>JAFAVT010000152.1 GCA_019242275.1 Alphaproteobacteria bacterium | reverse complement strand
CGCCGGCGCCGGTGCTGCCGCCGCCATTGGAAGCGGTGGCGATGGAGCGCTTCATCAAGCCCACCGTGGCGGCGTTTGCCGCGCGCGGCATGGCCTATATGGGCGTGATCTATCTGGGCCTGATGATCACAAGAGATGGACCGAAGCTGGTGGAATATAATTGCCGCTTCGGCGATCCGGAAGCGCAGGTGCTGCTGCCGCGGCTGGACAGCGATCTGCTGGAAGCATTGCTGGCGGCGCGGGAGGGCAAGCTTAATACCCTCAAGCTGCGCTGGAAGACGGAGACGGCACTGACGGTGGTGATGGCCTCCGGCGGCTATCCCGGCACTTACGAAAAAGGCCATGTCATCACCGGCCTTGGGGAAGCAGCGGCGATGCCGGGCGTCACCATCTTTCATGCCGGGACAGAGCGGCGGGGCAATGAGACCGTGGCGGTTGGGGGCCGGGTGCTGGACGTGACCGCGCTGGGCCGCGACGTGGCTGAAGCGCAGGCGCGGGCCTATGCGGCGGTGGCGAAGATTGGGTGGCAGGGCAGTTTCCACCGCCGCGATATTGGCTGGCGGGCCTTAAACCGCTAACACCACCCCATGCTGCTTTGGGCCGGGTTCATTCTGATTGTGCTGGGCACCGCCACACTGGCGGTGGACCGGCCCATCGCCCATTTTCTTTACGACCATGTCAGCCAGGCCACGCACAAGCGGCTGGACAGCATCACCCATGCCGCCAAGGCGGGGCACTGGCTGGCCGCCGCCATCCTGGCGCTGATGGGCGCGGCGGTGGCGCGGCGCCTTGGCCTGAACAGCCCGGAAGTGGCCATGCTGATCAATTACAGCCTGGCCTTCATCGCCAGTCTCACGGTCGGCAGTGCCGTGCTGCATGCCATCAAGCTGGTCTTGGGACGAAGGCGGCCCCGCGACGACATGGAGATGGGGCTTTACGGCTTTGTGCCGCTGGCCTTCAACACCAATTTCAATTCCTTTCCCTCGGGCCATGCCCTGACGATTTTTTGCGTGGCGGTGATTTTCACCTGCGTCTGGCCGCTATGGTGGCCGCTATGGTTCGTCATCGCCGCCTTCCTGGCGGGGGTGCGGGCGCTGCTGACGGCGCATTTTCTAAGCGACGTGCTGATCGGCGGGGGCATCGGCCTGATCACGGCGCGGGAAGTGCTGTTGCTGGGCTTTCCCGGTTTCGCGCCGGGGTGGTTTTGATGAATTAGCTTTACGCCAATACCGGCCAGCCGGCACTGAAAAAGCATCAATCGGCGATGTAGCCGGGCGTACATTTGGCGGTCCAATGGCCCTCAGTTTTTTCCGCAGTGCAGTTGATGACATGCGTCCCACGACGGTCATCGCTAATATAAATTGCGCTGAACCCGCCCGTAGCTGTTAATCCATCCGCGCTATATCGGGGCTTTGCGAACACGGTGGCTCATTGGTTACGGGGTGTCGCGACCGTGAATTCCAAGCCCCGTGAGTGCCAATCGCATGCCAACCCGTAAGATTTTGGGCTTAAAAGCGTCGGAGCGGCGCGAGCTTTAAAGATCGCGGCGAGAACGTCGCAATCATTTAGAGCAGAGAAATTGTCTAGAGGCGCTGGCGACGGAAGGGGCGTCTGCGCTGCCACAGCCAAAGCCGAGAGCATAATCGCGGTCAGAGTGGCGCGAGCGACCATTTATTCCTCCGTGGGATACCAGCCTATCATAGAAGCCATCGGGGCGAGAGAAACGAAGTCGCCTTGGCACCAGACACTGGGGCGCCATCCAAAACCCGAATTAGCGTATCGCGGTGATTTCGCCATCAATCTTTGCCCATATCCCGGTGTCGCTTTCCGTACCATTTAAGCAGAGTTCAGAAAGCCGAAACGCGATCTCGAACAAATGTTTTGGGTTGCCCTCATTAGACCCGGACCAGCCGCTTACAATGCGATTGCCAAAACGCGAGGCGTAGAACCCGGCGGCGCCATCGGGGTGTAGCGGCAATCCGCCACCACCGTCATGCGTCTGCAATACCATTTGGTCCCACACCGCAATAATCCGATCACCGACAACGCGATCAATGCGCGTCGTGCAGCTATTCAGTGGCTCCTTGGGCTGGACTGTATTCCAGGCAGTGCCCGGCTTGTGATTGACCTCCGCGCCTGACAACTCATAGCCACCCGAAATTTCTCCAAGGCTTATTGCGACTGGTGGGAACCAACCCATCTGAATTAGTGCGAATACGCGCGCGTCTTTCGGGAGGGCTCCAGCGAGGTATTTCGCGATACCAAAGGAAAAGTCCCTGCCGGTTAACTGCGCCATCTCTCCCGGCTCTGGCACCAGATGATCGAGTTGCTCATGGGGCGGTTGCGCCAACGCGCAACCCGCCAATGCCAACCACGCAGTCGCGATACGGATTGCGCTCATAACAGGCTAAGGAGAGCAGCTTACTAAGTCGAAAAACTGGCGCGTGTTGCCGTCCCGTTTGTCTGATGGCGTCCGATACCACAACGCCTCTCCAAGATCGTGAATAAAGAAGTGAGCGGGTGCAGCCCGGCCCTTGTACGGCATGTCATTTAGAACATCGTATTTGGAGTTCATGCCCAGGTAGCTCACATCTCCCAAAGGTCGTTGCCGCCCGTCATCAGGAGAAGGAGCAACCCAGCCAGGAGCCATAACGTCCGTTGTCGAAGCGAGGTACTGCTCTCCATTGCTGCCTCCCGGATAAGGGAGCCACCAATAGTTACGATTGGTCTTGCCGATGTGGATCAGCAAGGCGACTTTTGTCGGCCAATCCCTTCCGCTTTCCACATCTTGAAATCTGGCTGTAATATCAGGGGCGAACCGCTGCTGATAACGCGCATTTTCAATCTTGCAGACATCGCCCGTGGGCGCGCCCTCAACGGATGGGGCAGCAATAAATGTCCCCATAAACAGCGCAGCAAATGAAATCATCCGCCGCATCAGGCACCTTCCAGTTGGCTGGGAGCATACTTCCGCCGGGAAAACTAC
>JAFAVT010000072.1 GCA_019242275.1 Alphaproteobacteria bacterium | reverse complement strand
CCGCGCACGGCGGGATTGATCGTCTCGATATCCTCGTCATTGGTGCCGACGATGCCGATATGGGGAAAGGTGAAGGCGACAATCTGCCCGGCATAGGACGGATCGGACAAAATCTCCTGATAGCCGGTCATGGCGGTGTTGAAACAGACTTCGCCCACCGCAACACCGGCGGCGCCGAAGCCGCTGCCGTCAAAGCGGCTGCCGTCCGCCAGCACCAAAGCCCCACGCGAAAAATTGCTCTCCGCGATGGCGGAGGGGGCGGAATCTGCGTCTGTCATGGAAAGCCTCGGATTTGCGCGAAAATAGGTAGCGCGCTCCGCGCCGTCAACCTGAACTAATCCAGTCATTTCAACGTGTTGGAAATATCCACCGATTCCCGTTAGGTTCGCGCCGCCGATTTGAGACGGAACCACCCATGTCGCTGCGCCAGAAAATGAACGACGCCATGAAAGAGGCGATGAAGGCCAAGGACGCCAAGCGCCTGGCCACCATCCGCCTGATGCTGGCGGCGCTGAAAGACAAGGACATCGCCGCCCGCAGCGAAACCAGCCGCGAGCTTCTGGGCGATGACGAAATCCTTTCCCTGCTGGCCAAGATGATCAAGCAGCGCGAGGAATCCGCCGCGGTTTATCTCCAGGGCGGCCGCCCCGAACTGGCCGACAGTGAAAAGGCCGAAATCGCCATTATCCGCGAATTCATGCCCAAACAAATGGACGAGGCCGAAGCGAAAGCTGCCATTTCTGCTGTGGTGGCCGAACTGGGCGCCACTTCCGTGAAAGACATGGGCAAGGTGATGGGCGCCCTCAAAGAACGCTATGCCGGCCAGATGGATTTCGGCAAGGCATCGGGCCAGGTCAAGGAAGCGCTGGCGCCAAAGTAGGCGCGGTCTTTTTGCGTCGTGGGTTCGTCGGCCGTGCTCACGTATGCTGGATACGCTCCGCGCGTTGCCACGCTGGCGCTATCAACCCTGCCCACGCCGCAAAAATCCTCGCGGCTGATATGGAGGAGTTTTGATGATAAAAATCGCTACCACCGATGCCGATATCGCGCGTCTCTTTCCCCTGCTGCGCGAACTGCGTCCGCATTTGAAAGATGAAGCTGATTTGCTCGCCCGCGCCGCGCGGCAGAAAGCGCAATCCGGCTGGCAATTGATCTATGCCGAAGATGCCGGCGTGCCGGTGGCCGCCGCCGGCTTTCGCATTTCCGAATGGCTGGCCTGGGGCAAGACGCTTTATGTGGATGATCTGATCTGCCGCGAAAGCCATCGCGGCAAGGGCTTTGCCCGGGCGCTGCTGCGCTGGATGGAAGAGCTGGCCCGCCGCGAAAACTGCGCCGCCCTGCATCTGGATTCCGGCACCCAGCGAACTGGTGCCCATCACTTCTATTTCCGCCAGGGCCTTTCCATTTCCAGTTTTCATTTCAGCAAGCAACTGGGGGAATGAAAGACCGGGCGGGCGCCATTCTGTCGCGCCGCAAACTGGCCCGGCGCCTCAGATTATTCACATTCTCGCCCACACTGCCGGCCATGAAACTGCGCCCCGCGCTCCTCATCGGCCTGTTGATCGCGGCGCCCGCCGCAGCCCAGGACATGTCCGGAATGGCGATGCCGCCGATGGCCGGCATGAGCATGGACGGCATGGCCATGACCGGCATGACCATGACCGGCGCGCTGGGCGCCTATCCCATGACGCGCGATGCCTCGGGCACCAGTTGGCAGCCGCAGTCGGCGGAGCATCACGGCCTCCATGTCATGGCCGGCGACTGGATGCTGATGGCCCATGCCACGCTGTGGGGTATCTATGACAGTCAGAGCGGCCCCCGCGGCGGCGACGAATTCTTCGCGCCGGGCATGGTGATGGCCATGGCCGGCCGCGACTTTGGCGGCGACAAGCTTTCCTTCCGCGCCATGCTCAGCCCTGATCCCTTCATGGGCAAATCCGGCTATCCGCTGCTGCTGGCAAGCGGGGAAACCGCCAACGGCACCACGCCGCTGCTGGACCGCCAGCATCCGCATGATCTGTTCATGGAATTGTCGGCCACCTATGCCCACAGCTTTGCCCAGGACCAAAGCGCCTTTCTTTATTTCGGCTATCCCGGCGAGCCGGCGCTGGGCCCGCCCGCCTTCATGCACCGTGCTTCCGGCATGGACATTCCCCAGGCGCCCATTACCCATCACTGGCTGGACAGCACCCATGTCACCTTTGGCGTCGTCACCGCCGGCTGGGTGGCCGGCGACTGGAAGCTGGAAGTCTCGCAATTCACCGGCCGCGAGCCCGACCAGAACCGCTTTGACCTCGACGCCGCGAAGTTCGATTCAACCGCCCTGCGCGCCACCTTCAATCCCGATCCGCACTGGTCGCTGCAAGCCTCCTGGGGCTTTCTCAAAAGTCCCGAACAGCTTGATCCGACGGTGAATGAAAATCGCTTCACCGCTTCGGCCTCCTACGTCACCAACTGGGGCGAAGGCCAATCTCTTGCCGCGACGTTCGGCTGGGGCCTGAAGGATCTCAGCGACGGCCGCCGCCTGAACGGCATCTTTGCCGAAGCGGCCTACCATGCGGCGCCGCAATGGACGGCTTTCGGCCGCGCCGAGTGGGAACAGAATGACGAACTGGACAGCGCCGGCAAAACCCGCGCTGTGGGCGATCTGACCCTGGGCGGGCTTTATGATTTCGCCCTTGCCGATCATGTCCGGCTGGGGCTGGGCGCCTCTTACACGTTCGATTTTGTCCCCGGCGCCATCACGCCGTCTTATGGTGCCGATCCCCACGGCACCATGCTCTTCACCCGTCTTTCGCTTCAGTAGCTGCTTTCCAGGAAAACGCCCATGTTCTCAGCCCGGCTCGCCAGCCGCCTTCTTCGCCATCACCTGCCGCTGGCGCTGATCTCAATCGCCGTGACCGCCGCGCTTTATTTCACCCGGCCCTATCCGCAAATGATCCCGCGCCTGGCTTTCGCCACCGCCTATCCCGCGCTGATCCTGTTGTGCGTCACGCTGCTGCTGGGGCCCTGGAAATTTTTCATGGGCGAGCGATTGCAAGTCTCGTTTGACCTGCGCCGTGACATCGGCATCTGGGCCGGCATTCTGGGCCTTATCCATACCGGCGTCGGCCAGTTCGTCCACATGGCGGGCAAGTTCTGGCTCTATTACATCTATGACAATTGGCAGGCCAAACACGTCCAGCCCTTCCGCCATGACATTTTCGGCTTTTCCAACGACACCGGCCTCTTGGCTGCCCTGGTTCTCTTGGCGCTGCTGGCGACCTCGAATGACGCCAGCCTGCGCTGGCTGAGCACGCCGGGCTGGAAGTCGCTGCAGCGCTGGAATTACGCCTGCTTTGTGCTGACCGCGGCCCACACTTTCGGCTATCAGACGGGGGTGGGCGGCGGCCGGGGCTGGTATCTGGTGCTCAGCATCGCCGCGGTTTCCATCACTTTGGTGCTGCAACTGATCGGCTGGCGCCGCCGCCGCGCCGCGGCTCTCACCGGCAAATATGCCGCGGCCAGCCCTTAGCCGGTCCCGAGTTTATACACAGGCGAGGCCGCCGTCCCCGCCCGCTGCTTTGGGTTTTGTCCTATGCTGGCGCCATGCGCTATGGCGAAGGATTGCTGGAAGAAATCCGCAGGCGGACCGACCTGGTCGCGCTGGTGGGCCGGCGCGTCAAGCTGATCCGCAAGGGCCGGGTGATGTGGGGCTGCTGTCCCTTCCATCCGGAAAAATCTCCCAGCTTCAAGGTTGAAAATGAACGCCGCGCCTACAAATGCTTCGGCTGCGGCGCCCATGGCGATGCGTTCAAATGGCTGATGGAAACCGAAGGCATGAGCTTTCCTGAAAGCGTGGAGAAGCTGGCGGGTGAAGCCGGCGTTGAACTGCCCAAATGGTCGCCGGAAGACGAAGCGCGGGAAAAGCGCAAGAAGTCGCTGTATGAAATCGTCGAACTGGCGGCCGCATTCTATGAAGCGCAACTGTTCGGCGATGGCGGCCGCGCCGCCCGTGATTATCTGAAAAGACGCGGGCTCGATGGCGCGGCGGCCAAACAATTCCGCCTGGGTTATGCGCCCGCATCCGGTCAAGCCCTGATAGATCACTTGACCGGCCACAACGTCACCCAGGACGAGATGATCGAAGCCGGTCTCGCCCGTCCCGCCAGCGATGGCCGGCCGATGCGGGACTTCTTTTTCGACCGCATCATGTTTCCCATCACTGATGGCCGCAGCCGCGTCATCGCCTTTGGCGGCCGTGGGCTCAGCCCCGATGCCAAGCCGAAATACATCAACACCGGCGAAACCCCGCTCTTTTCCAAGGGGCAAAATCTCTACAATTTCCCCACCGCCCGCGCCGCTGCCATCAAGTCGGGCACCATCATCCTGGCCGAAGGCTATATGGATGTGATTGCGCTGGTGCGCGCCGGCTTTGCCCATGCGGTGGCGCCATTGGGGACCGCCTTCACCGAAGATCAGCTCCAGATGTTGTGGCGCACCGCCGCTGAACCGGTGCTGGCCTTTGACGGCGATGATGCCGGCCGCAACGCCGCCTTGCGCGCCGCCCATATGGCGCTGCCGCATCTGAAGGCCGGCCATTCGCTGCGCTTTGCTTTTCTGCCGGCAGGCGAGGACCCTGACACACTGATCGCCGATCAGGGCGCCGCCGCCATGGCCGGCCTCCTGGATACTGCCATCCCCTTGGTGGACCTGATCTGGCGGGCCGAAACCGAAGGCCGCGATTTTTCCACGCCCGAGCGCCTGGCGGGGCTGGAGCGGCGCCTGGGGGAAATCGCCGCCGCGGTGGGCGATGCCCAGATCGCCGCCTATTACCGGGAGGCTTTCCGGGAAAAAGTCTTTGGGGCCTACAAGCGCCGGGCCCCCGCCGCCCCGTCCCGGGGGCAACGCTCTTTCCGCGGCAGCTCCAAGTTCCCGCCCCGCCCCCTGCCGGGCACGCCCGAGGCGGTCTCGCCCGCCCTCAAGGCCAGCCGTCTGGTCAAGGCCGGGACCGCCGCCGCCCGCCAGGTCAAGGAAGGGGAACTCGCCACCCTGTTGCTGGAACAGCCCAAAATCGCCTTGCATCATGCCGAATTGCTGGCGGGGCTGCCGGTCAAGGACCCTTCGCTTGACAGGCTCAGGGCCGAACTCTTAAACCTCGCGGCCGCTGGCTCCAGCCTTGAAAAAGCTGGGGTTCAAACCCATTTCGCCCGTCTGGGATTGGCTGATTTCGTGGCCCGCATGGCGCCGCGCGAGCCCTTCTCCGACGGCGAACGGCAAGAGGCTGGTTCGCCAGAGGATGATCCGGAAGCCCGCTTCCTTGCCGCAGCGCAGAGCCTGCGCGAGATGGCCGATGGAACATCCGATTATCACCGCCTGCTCGACGCCCGCAAAGCGGGCCATGACGGCGGGCTGCGGCGTTGACTTTAACGGGCCACTCTCTCGGCCCCCTGGGATCGAGTAGTGGTAGCCAAGCCTTCCAAGAAATCCGCCAAGAAGATCGTCGCCAAAAAGCCGGTGGCGAAAGCCGCTGCCGCCAAGGCCGCGGCGATGAAGAAGGCGCCGGCCAAGCCCGCCGCCAAAGCCGGTAAGGCCAAGCCTGCCAAGCCGACGCCCAAGGAATTGTCGAAGCTGGAAAAGTTCAAGGCCGCGGAAAAGGCGAAAGCCGAGGCCCTGAAAAAAGCCGCCGCTGCCAAGAAGCCCGAACCCAAGGCTGACAAAGCCGCATCAAACAAGGCCGATACGAAGATCAAAAAGGCCGATGCGAAAGCCGAAAAAGCTTCCAAGCCGGAAAAACTGAAAAAGGGCGCCGGCGCTGCCCCCGCGCCCGTGCCGGCCAAGCCCGGCTCGATCAAGCCCCCCGCCAAGAAGCCGGGGGAAGGCGACACCCCGGGCGATGCCGACTCGCCGCTGCTGGATATGTCCGATGTCGGCGTGCGCAAGATGATCGCCAAGGCCAAGGCGCGCGGCTATGTCACCTATGACGAACTGAACAAGGTTCTGCCATCCGAAAAGACCTCGTCGGAGCAGATCGAAGACACGATGGCGATGCTCAATGAGATGGGCATCAATGTCATTGAAAGCGAGGAAGCGGAGGAAGCCGAAGAAGGCGCCGGCGCCCTTGTCCCTGAAGGCGGCAAGCAACTCGCCACCACCAAGAGCGGCGAACAATATGACCGCACCGACGATCCGGTGCGCATGTATCTGCGCGAGATGGGCAGTGTCGAGCTTCTGTCGCGCGAAGGCGAAATCGCCATCGCCAAGCGCATCGAGGCCGGCCGCGAATTGATGATCGGCGCCCTGTGCGAAAGCCCTTTGACGTTTGAGGCGCTGACGGTTTGGCGCGACGAACTCAACGAAGGCAAGGTGCTGCTGCGCGACATCATTGACCTGGAAGCGATGTATGGCGGCGGGCCGGAAGCCCAGGCCGCCGCTGCCAATAATCCCGACGGCACCCCGCCGGTTGCCGGCGCCATCATTCCCCCGCCGGTCACCCAGTTCAAAAAGCCGGAGCCGCCGGTGCCGGCACCGCCGCCCCCGCCCAAGCCGGCCGGCGAACAGGCTGATGGCGGTGAAGTCGCCGCACAGGGCGACGGCACCCAGGACGGCGATGATTTCGACGATGAAGGCAATCTGCCGCTTTCGGCCATGGAAGCGGCGTTGAAGCCGCAAGTGCTGGCGGCACTGGACAGCATTGCCGGCCTCTACAAGAAGCTGGGCAAGCTGCAGGACGCTTCGGTGGAAGCGGCGCTGTCCAGCGAAGACCTTTCCACCGGCCAGGAACGCCGCTTCAAGAAGCTGCGCAACGAGACCATGGATCTGGTCAAGTCGCTCAAGCTCAACAACAACCGCATCGAGCAGTTGGTTGACCAGATGTATGGCATCAACAAGCGGCTGGTGGGGCTGGAAGGGCGCCTGCTGCGCCTGGCCGAAAGCCATGGCGTGGACCGGGCCGATTTCCTCAAACAGTATTTCGGCAATGAGCTTGATCCCAACTGGGCCCGCCGTGTCGGCCGCCTCACCGGGCTGGGCTGGCATGATTTCGTCACCGACGAGCGCGACAAGATCAAGGCCCTGCGCGACGACATCCAGGCCCTGGCGCAGGAAACCCGCCAGTCGGTGTCGGAATTCCGCCGCAACGTCCAGACCGTGCAGAAGGGCGAGCGCGAATCCGGCGTCGCCAAGAAGGAAATGATCGAGGCCAATCTGCGCCTGGTCATCTCCATCGCCAAGAAATACACCAATCGCGGCCTGCAATTCCTGGATTTGATCCAGGAGGGCAATATCGGCCTGATGAAAGCGGTCGATAAGTTCGAATATCGTCGCGGCTACAAATTCTCGACCTATGCGACCTGGTGGATCCGGCAGGCGATCACCCGCTCCATCGCGGATCAGGCCCGCACCATCCGCATCCCGGTCCACATGATAGAGACGATCAACAAGCTGGTCCGCACCAGCCGCCAGTTCCTCCACGAGCAGGGCCGCGAGCCGACGCCCGAGGAGATGGCGGAGCGCCTCTCCATGCCGCTGGAGAAGGTGCGCAAGGTGATGAAGATCGCCAAGGAGCCGATCTCCCTCGAAACGCCGATCGGCGACGAGGAAGATTCGCATCTGGGCGATTTCATCGAGGACAAGAACGCCGTCATCCCGGTCGATGCCGCGATCCAGGCGAACCTCAAGGAAACGGTGACGCGGGTGCTCGCCAGCCTAACCCCGCGCGAAGAGCGCGTGCTGCGCATGCGCTTCGGGATTGGCATGAACACCGACCACACGCTGGAGGAAGTTGGCCAGCAGTTCTCGGTTACCCGCGAACGCATCCGGCAGATCGAAGCCAAGGCGCTGCGCAAGCTCAAGCACCCGAGCCGCTCGCGCAAGCTCCGCAGCTTTCTCGACAGCTAGGATTGCTACGCGAGCGGCCCGGCTGCGGGTTAATTGCGGCCGACTTATCCGCCGGCCGCTTTCACGCTCGGAATCGCCCGCCTGCGTGCTAGGCTCGGGCAGGTCCGGCGCCGGCCCATGCGCCGGCATTAGGGCCGCGGCC
>JAFAVT010000318.1 GCA_019242275.1 Alphaproteobacteria bacterium | reverse complement strand
TTCCTCGGGGTCCTGGTCATAGCCGCTGAACCAGTCCTCGAACGCCTGCGCCACCCGCTTGGGGGTGTCGGCCAAACCTTCGCGTGCGGGATTGTCGCCGGCCCAGCGCAGCAGGGTGCGCACAGCGGCTTCGGCTTCCTCGCGGCTGGGGCGGTCGGGCGCGGTCTTGGCGCAGGGATTGCTGAAGTCGGTGGGGGTCATGGCGGCAGTGTCGCCCGCCGCGACAGGGGTTTCAACCGCGGAACCGATGCGGGATTTACAGCTTTCGGAGTTGATGGGCGTAGAATCTTCCCAACTTCACCATGGCCGGCCTCCGAGCCGGCCATCCAGGGGCCGCAAGCGCCGGTATTTGTTGCTCTGGATGGGCGGGTCAGGCCCGCCCATGGTGAGTAAGAAAGATTCTGACTAAAACGCAGCTTCTCTTAGTGAATCCGCCGCTGTTCGTAGGGGCTTTCCAGCAGGAAGGCTGGAATTTCCGCCTCAAAGGCTTCGCCCGAGGCACTCATCATCTGATAGCGCCCCACCATGTAGCCCGACGCGGTCTCCAGCGGGCAGCCGGAGGTGTATTGAAAGCTTTCGCCCGGCGCGATTACCGGCTGGGCGCCCACCACGCCAGGGCCGCGAACTTCATGGGTGCGCCCCTGCCCGTCGGTGATATGCCAGACGCGCGACATCAACTGCACCGGCTCGCGGCCCTTGTTCTCGATGGTGACGGTGTAGGACCAGACATAGCGGTCGTCTTCGGGATCGGACTGGTCGTCGAGATAGGATGGCTTCACCGCCACGCGGATCAGGCGGGTTTCGCGCTCATAGCGCGCGCCATCGCGGGCGCGGCGGCCCGAGGAATTGCGGCGGTCTTCCTGTTCATGCATGGGACAATTATGACGGCGCGGACGCTGCCGCCGCAAGCGACGTTTCGGCGCAGCCGGCGGTAAGGTTAGCATGGTGCCGCGGTGCCACAGCGCGGGTTCCGCGGATTTCCTGATTCTGGCGCTATCGTGGTTCGACCGTAACAGTGGTTTTCACCGAATTGGCGATGAAGCAGGCTTCATGGGCCAGATGGTGAATCTCCGCCAGGACTTCCGCCGGCGCATCGGTGCGCACCTTGGGCCTGAGCACCACCCGTGTCATCCATAGCTTGCCGCCTTCATTCTCTAGCCAGCCGGCGGCGTCGTCGTCATAGGCTTCCACGGTGATGCGCTTCTTGGCGCAGATCGCCAGAAAGCTCAGCATATGACAGGAAGACAGCGCCGCCACCAGCATGTCTTCCGGATCGCCCTTCGACGGATCGCCGCGATAGGCCGGCGCGGCGGAAAACATCTGCGGTGTGCCATCCTTGAAAGCGATGGTGTGGTTGCGGGTATAGGCTTCGTAAGTGAAGGGCACGTCGCCCTTGAACCATTTCAGGGTGATGCGGTGTTCGCTCATCACGCCACCTTCAGCGCCTGTGTCAGGTCCTCGCAAAGATCGTCCGGGTCTTCCAATCCCACCGACAACCGCATCAGCCCGGAGGTGACGCCCTGTTCGGCGCGCGCTTCGGCCGTCAGCTTCTGGTGGGTGGTGGTTTCGGGATGGGTGATCAGGCTTTTGGTGTCGCCAAGATTGTTGGAGATATCAATCAGCTTCAGGGCGTTGGCGAGGCGGAAGGCGGCCGGCTTGCCGCCCTCGACTTCGAAGCTGACAACGCCGCCGCCGCCCGACATCTGGGCGCGGGCCAGATTGTGCTGCGGATGATCGGGGCGGAAGGGATAAAGCACCTTGGCCACCTTTTTCTGGCCGGCGAGAAAATCGGCGACCCGTTCGGCATTCTCGCAATGCTGCTTCATGCGCAGGTCCAGCGTCTCGAGACTCTTCAGTTGCAGCCAGGCATTGAAGGGGCTGAGGGCGGGGCCGGTGTTGCGCAGGAAAAGGTTGAGATATTCGTCGAAGAAATCCTGGCGGCAAAGGATCATGCCGCCCAGGGCGCGGCCCTGGCCGTCAATCCATTTGGTGGTGGAATGGACGACGATATGGGCACCCAGCTCCATCGGCCGCTGCAAGGCCGGGCTGGCAAAGGCATTGTCCACCACCAGGCGGGCGCCGGCTTTGTCAGCCAGCGCGGCGACGCCCTTGATGTCAATGATCTGCAGCGTGGGATTGGATGGTGTCTCGACAAAGAGCAACTTGGTGTTGGGCCGCATCGCCGCCGCCCAGGCATTGAGGTCGGTGCCGTCAATAAAGCTGGTCTCGATACCGAAGCGCGACAGCACCGTTTCCAGCACATAGCGGCAGGAGCCGAACAAGGCGTTGGCGGAAACAACATGGTCGCCGGTTTTCAGGCCGGCCAGGAAAACGGCTGTGACCGCGGCCATGCCGGTGGCGGTGGCGCGGGCCACCGGCGCTCCTTCCAGCAGGGCAAGGCGCTGCTCGAACATGGCGACGGTGGGGCTGGCGATTCGGCTATACTGAAAGCCGGGCGCGCCCTTGAAGCGGGCCTCGCCTTCCTCGGCATCCTCATAAGCATAGCCGGCTGTGAAGATCAGCGGCTCGCAGGTTTCCTGGAATGGCGTGCGGGTTTGCCCGCCGCGCACCGCCAAGGTGCGCTTTCGCCAGTTGCCGGGCTTCTTGTTGGTTGCCATGGGTTTTCTGTTGAAAAGCGAAGGTTTTGTGGCGCGCTTGCGGGGGTATGGTCAAGCTTTTAGGCTGGACCGGCGCCATGCAGGAAATGCAACGCCTTGCGACGCCTGCTTCTTCTTCGCCACGCCAAGGCTGAGCCGGCCCATGCCGGGCAAGACGACCATGACCGCGCCCTGACAGAGCGGGGCCGGACCGACGCGGCCGCCATGGCGCGCTATCTGGCGGATCAGGGTTATGTACCGGCACGCATCCTGTGCTCGACGTCGTTGCGTACGGTTGAGACGATTGAGCCCCTGCTGAAAGCGACGCCGGCGCCGGTGGAGTATTGTGCCGCGCTCTATCTCGCTCCGCCGGGGCGACTGGTCGCGCTGGCGCAGGACGCTGCCGACGACGACAAGGCCCTGATGCTGGTGGGGCATAATCCAGGACTGGAGCAGTGCGCCGCATTGTTGGCGCGCGAGGCGGTAAAGCCCAAGGAGCAGCATCGCCTGGACATATTGGAAGAGAAGTTCCCCACCGCGGCGCTGGCGGTGCTGGATTTCGCCCTCACGGATTGGAAGGATTTGTCGCCCGGCACCGGCAAGCTGGTGGATTTTGTTAGGCCGAGGGATTTGTAGCGCCTTTATCTTGGACGGGAGCAAGCCGCCTCACCCTTCGACAGGCTCAGGGTGAGGAAAAGTAAAGTGAACCTCATGCTGAGCCTGTCGAAGCATGAGGGCAGCGATCGAAGCTCGATACAAAATGCCTTAAGACCGCAACACCTTATCGCTCACCAAGAGGCGCTTCCAGCCAAAAGCGATTTCCGGTGTTTCTTCGCCCATGATCCGGGTGGTGCGGCTGCCGACGCGGCGGCCGCCCATCGCCTCATAGAAGAAGCAGGCATTGTTGCGGGCATGAGCCCAGATGATGCAGGAGCGGTATTTTTTCTCTGTCAGTGCCCCGAAGGAGGCCGCCAGCAGCGTGCGCCCGGTACCGCGCCCCAGAAAGGCGGGGTCCACATAGAGCGTGTAGATTTCGCCATCCAGGCCCAGGCCCTTGTCGCGCGCCGGGCCCAGACTGGCCAGGCCTACGGCGCCGAAATGACTGTCTTCCGCCACCAGCACGGCGCCGGGGCCGCGCATGGTCTGCTGCCAGCGCGCCGCCTGGCCCTTGTGCGACATGGCGGCGAGCAAGGCGTTGGGAAGAAGGCCGGCATAGGTGTCTTGCCAGGACTCGATATAGATGCGCGCGAGGTCTGCGGCATCTGAAGGCCGCGCCAGCCTGACGCTCAGCGCGAGGTCGTCCATGCGCGAAGCATTATCCAGCCGCAAGCGGCGTGCAAGCGTGAAATCAGCGGAAAAAATTATTTCTGCGGATTGCAGTTCAGGTGATGTTCATCTGCTGGAAAAGCCATTCCAACTTGTCATGGCCCACTTTACGTGGGCCATCCAGGGCAACAAGTGCCGATGCTCCCGACTCTGGATGGCCCGGGCCCCTCTTCTGATGGGAAGAGGGCCGGGCCATGACATAAAGAGTCAACCGAGTATCGGTTTCTCCTGCACCTTGGCGAGAAACTTCGCGTTCTGTTCGCCGCCCTGGCCGTAAGGCTTGGCGCTGGACCAGTCGGCGATTTCGCCGATATGGGCGGCAATGTCTTCCGCCGTGGCGGTGTGGCCGAGATTGATGCCATCGGTCTCTTCCAGGCGCGCGGCAGCGAAAACACCGGCGGCGGCGGTGAGAATCATGCCCGACGGTGCTTCGTCGCTGGCCAGGTACGCCACCGCCGGCGAGACATATTCAGGCTTGAGCATTTCCTGGATGGCGGGGGGCAGAAGATTTTCGGTCATGCGGGTGGCCGCCACCGGGCAGATGGCGTTGACGCGGATATTGTCCTTGGCGCCTTCCAGCTTCAGCGAGTGCATGAAGCCCACCAGCGAGGCCTTGGCCGAGCCGTAATTGGTCTGACCGAAATTGCCGTAAAGCCCGGTGGAAGAGGTGGTGACGACGATGCGGCCATATTGCTGCTTCTTCATGATCTCCCACATCGCCTTGGCCGGCTTGACCGTGCCCATCAGATGCACGGCCATCACCGCCTCGAAATCCTTCAGCTCCATCTTGCCGAAGCTCTTGTCGCGCAGGATGCCGGCATTGGCGATCAAGATATCAATGCGGCCATAGGCGCCCATCACCTGCTCCACCAGATGGGCGACGCCGGCGTCATCGCTGACCGAGGCGCCGTTGGCGATGGCTTCGCCGCCGGCGGCCTTGATCTCGGTGACCACTTTTTCGGCCGCTTCTGAGTTGCCGCCGCTGCCGTCCAACGCCCCGCCCAGATCGTTGATCACCACCTTGGCGCCGCGCCGCGCCAGTTCCAGGGCATGACAGCGGCCAAGGCCGCCGCCGGCACCGGTGACGACAGCGACTTTGTCCTTGAACGAAATGGTCATGACGGCTTTCCGGGTTGTTATGTGATGCCTGATGCTGGCGCGGCGCGGCGCGGCTGGTCAAGGCGGGCGCGCAGCCATTTCGCGGCCGGTTTTTCCACCCATTCTGCCAGCGCCCCGCCCCAGAGGGCGCAGGCCAGCACCAGAAGCGTGGGCTCCAGCCACCACATCAAGGTGGAAAATCGCTGGCCCAGCACCATGGCGTCCCGCGGCGGATAAAAGCGAAACTCCAGCACCCGCATATATTGCAGCCAGAAAGTCTGGCCGAGATAGATGGCATAGGACCAGTCGCCCAACAGTTGCGGGCCGCGCAATTTCAAAAGATCGGCCAGCCAGCCCTTGTCGAAGGCCAGTATAAAGACAAAGGCCTGCATGGTGAGGGCGATATAAAGATCGTTACCGGTGTGGGACCAGCCGATCCCCGTGAAGACATAGGCCAGCAAAACCAGCAGCAGCGCCTGTGCCGCGCCATGCGCCGAAGCGGGCAGGGCGGCGATGGCGCCGGCATGGCGGAACAGCACCGCCAGCCCGACACCGATGGAAAAGTCGCAAAGCCCCCGCAGCACGCCATTGTGGAAGGTGAGATCAAGACCGTGGCTGGAATTGGCCAGCAGCAGCATCAGGCCGGCGATGCCGGCGGCGACCAGCGCGGCACCTCGCCATGGACGGCCATGCTGTGCTTTCAGAAACAGGGGAAAGACCAGGCACAAAGCAAACTCGACGCTGACAAACCAGGCGACGCCGTTCCAGGTGAGGTAGTTCAGCGTATTCCAGCCCTGCACCAGGAACAGGCTGAGGACAAAGCCCTTGGCATCTACCATCGGGTGATAGACGCGGTCATAGATCGAGGCATAGCCGCCGAGATGACCGGCAAGGCGGGCGCTTACCACCAGCGCCAGCAGCACAAGCAACATGAACAAATGCAGGGGGTAAAGCCGGATCAGCCGCGCCTTGAGAAAGCCGAAATAACCCTTGCGCGTCCACAGCTCGCGCAGCCGCGCGGCATAGACATGGGTGAGAATAAAGCCGGAGAGGGTGAAGAAGAACTCGACCCAGAGATAACCGCGCGTTGCCACCAGGTCGAGCAGGCGCAGGCCGGAATAATGGTGCCCTTCACTGAAGTGATAAAGCACGATCAAGAGCGGCGGCACCGCGCGTGCCCCCGCCAGCGCGGCGATGGTGGCAGGCTTGCTCGTGCTGCTGTGAGTCCCCATCCCGCGCTGATTCTAGCGGCGTTGCCTGTTTCTGTCATGGCGCAGGACCATGAAAGCTGCTTCTCTGCCGTCAAAGGGGTCCATGAACGAGATTTTTCCACACCTGCAATCGGCGCTGGGGATTGTGACCATCATCACGGTGGCCTGGGCGGCATCGGAGGATCGCGGCGCCTTTGACTGGCGCATCGTTGCCGGTGGATTGGGGCTGCAATTGGGCCTGGCCCTTCTGCTGCGGATGGTGCCGGTGGCCCGCGATATCCTGTTCAGCCTTAACGGCGCGGTCACCGCCCTCACCAAGGCGACCCAAACCGGCACCGGTTTTGTCTTTGGCTATCTGGGCGGCGGCGATCTGCCCTTTACCGCCAGCAATCCCGCCAATCTTACCATCTTCGCCTTTTCGGTGCTGCCGATCATCATCGTGATCTCGGCCCTGGCCGCGGTGTTGTGGCATTGGGGCATTCTTTCCGCCCTGGTGCGGGCCATGGCCTGGGCCCTGAAACGCAGCATGGGCATTGGCGGCGCGGTGGGGCTGGGTTCGGCGGCAATGGTGTTTCTGGGCAATATCGAAGGCCAGTTGCTGATCAAGCCCTATCTGGCGCGGATGTCGCGCACCGAGCTTTTCATCCTGATGACCACGGGCCTGGCGGTGATCGCCGGCTCGGTGTTTGTGCTCTATGCCACGATCCTTGCCCCGGTTCTGCCGGGCGCGCTGGGGCATTTGCTGGTGGCCTCGATGATGTCGCTGCCGGCGGCGATCATGCTGGCGCGCATCATGGTGCCGGGCAATGCCGACACCGGCGACAGCGCCGGCGGCGGGCACAAATACCGCTCCACCATGGACGCCTTGGCCGACGGCACCGAAGGGGGGCTGCGCATCTTCCTCCAGGTCATCGCCATGCTGGTGGTGTTTGTGGCGCTCGTGGCGCTGGTCAACATCATGCTGGCACAATTGCCGGCCATGGGCGGCGCACCTCTGACGCTGGAACGCATGCTGGGCTGGGTTTTCGCGCCCGTGGTCTGGCTTTATGGCGTGCCCTGGGGCGAAGCGGTGACGGCGGGCGGGCTGATGGGCACCAAGGTGGTTCTGAACGAGTTGATCGCCTATCTGCATCTGGCCGCCATGCCGGCGGGGGCGCTGGACCCCCGCGCCACCCAGATCATGGTCTATGCCATGTGCGGCTTCGGCAATCTGGCTTCGGTCGGCATTTTGATTGCGGGGATGAGCGCGCTGGTGCCTGACCGGCGGGACGAGATCGTGCCCCTGGCGATGAAGGCGCTGCTGCCCGGGGTCATGGCCTCGGGTCTTTCTGGCTGCATGATCGGGCTGTTGCCGCTTTGACTCTTCCCTGACCGGATACCATGACTGCGGCGGCGAAGCGGGCTAAAAAACATCATGCCGATGCATAAACCCGCGTTAGCTGCGCAATCCTGGGGCAGCCTGGTGCCGCTGGAGCGGCTGGATGCCGAACTGGTGCGCGCGGGAATGATGATGTGGCGGGCCCTTAAGCACGAAGCCCGCTTTCCCTGCCGCGCCCGCATGACCTCATGTCTCACCACGCCCTTGCGTGACGGCAGTTTCCTGGTCGAGGTGCTGGAGGAAGGTGCGGATTACCGCTACCGCGATGTCGGGGCCGCGCTGGTCCGGGGTTTCAATGCCGATTTTTCCGGCCGGCGGCTTTCCGGTATTATCACCGAGGCGCCGCGCTTCGGCCTTGGCATGCGCATGCTGTACGAAATGGTGCGGGCGGCCGGCGAACCTTTGGGCTATCGCGGCTGGGTGGGCGAGGATTTGCCGGATGCCGCCTTTGTCCATCACGAAAGCGTCATCCTGCCGTTAGGCGAGGAACAAGCGGTGGATCATCTCTTGGTAGTGAGTTCGCTGGTGCTGCGGCAGGGGTCATAGGTGAGGAGCGGCGCGCTTCGCGCGTGAGCAGGTCCGGTGGACCTGCGAGAGCGACGAACGCCGCGAGCTTGGGCGAGCGGCCGTGGGCAATCGCAACAAATTCCTGATAACTTTAATACATGAAGTTTCGCACCCTGCTTTTTGCCGCCGCGCTGACCGGCTGTGCCGCCGTGACCGCGCCGCCGGGACCCGGTCCTGCAACGCCGGCCCTGGCGCCGGACAGTTTCACCGCCCGTGACGGCATGGTCTTGCCGCTGCGCCATTGGGGCCCCTTAGAGCATCCCCGCGCCATTATTGTGGCGCTGCATGGCATGAGCGATTACAGCAACGGCTTCGCCATGCCGGGCGCCGAATGGGCGAAGGCGAATATTCTCACTCTGGCCTATGACCAGCGCGGCTTTGGGGCTGCGCCCAATCCCGGCCTGTGGGCGGGCGCCGATGTGATGCGTGACGATCTGCGTGATGCGGTGGCGGCGGCGCATCGGCGCTGGCCCGGCATACCGGTCTTTGCCCTGGGCGAAAGCATGGGTGGGGCGGTGGTGCTGACGGCGCTCGAGCAACCCGGGAGCATCGCGCCCGCGAAGTGCGAAGGTCGCTACGCTGGTGCTAGCGACCGCGTCAGCGCGTGCGATCAACAAAAATTGGATGTTACAGGTGCCATTCTGGTGGCGCCGGCGGTATGGAGCCGGGCCGACATGCCGCTCTCCTATCGCGTGGCCCTGTTCCTAGCCGCCCATTTCCTGCCCGGGCTGATTCTCAGCAACAGCGCCGCCTCGCATGTCGTCACCGTCATTCCGTCCGACAATATCGAGATGCTGCGGGCGATGGCGCGTGACCCGCTGGTGCAGCATGAGACCCGCGCTGATGCGGTATTCGGGCTGACCAACCTGATGGACGAAGCCCGCACTGCGCCCAGCCGCATCACGAATTCAAAAGATGGAAGCGGGGCGCCGCCGATCCTGTTCACCTATGGGGCCAGGGATCAGGTGATCCCGCCGGCGCCGACCACCGCCGTGATCGCGCTGCTGGGACCGCGGGCCGAAGTGCACCGCTACGACAATGGCTACCACATGCTGCTGCGCGATCTGGACCGCGCCGCTCCGCAACGTGACATCGCTGCCTGGATCAGCGCCCGCGCAACGGAAAATCGCCCCTGACGTTATCTTTTCGGAACTCCGGAGACATCGTCATGACTGGAACCTTGAGAGATGTGCGCGACCAGAAGGCGCAGCCGCGTGCGACGCCCGATCTCAATGACGTCAAATTTGCCGGCGACGAAAACCGCAAAGTGATGCCCAGTTCGGGTAAGCTGGTGACGCCCGACCCCGGCAATGTGCCGGAAGGTCAGACGACCAGGGGCTAACCGTACTGCCCCGCGAAGACCCGCGCGCCGCCCGGTGCGCGGGTTTTTGCATTTGCGAGAATGCGGGAACTTCGGGCATAAGCGGCTCATGCCCCGTCTCGCCAGTCCCCATGTCATCAATATCGCGGATTTGCGCGCGCTGGCGCGCAAGCGCCTGCCCAATGCCGCCTTTGATTATCTGGACGGCGCCGCCGAAGACGAAGTGACGGCCAAGGACAATATCGCCGCCTTTTCGGAAGTGGTGTTCAAGCCCCGCCAGGCGGTGATGACCAATCCCGATCTGGCCACCCGTCTTCTGGGCGTTGATCTGGCGGTGCCGTTTCTGCTGTCGCCCATCGGCTATTCGCGCATGCTGCATCCCCGCGGCGAACTGGCGGGCGCAGGCGGGGCGGCACGCATCGGCACCGGCTATATCCTTTCCACCATTTCCGGCCATCCGCTGGAGAGAGTGCGCGAACAGAACGACAAGGTGTTTTTCCAGGTCTATCTGATGGGCGGGCGGGAAGCGACCAAACGGGCTTTCGCCCGCGCCAAGGCGCTGGGTTACAAGGGCCTGTTCGTCACCATTGACACGGCGGTGGCCGGCATGCGCGAGCGCGATCATCGCAACGGCATGGGGCCGCTGATGGCACGGGCCCTCTTGCCCAAGCTGCGCTACCTGCCCGAGATCATGCGCCATCCCCGCTGGTTGGCGCGGTTTCTGCTGGATGGCGGCATGCCGGCGCTGCCCAATGTGGTCACCGACACCGGGCCGCTGCAGGCCACTGACGTTGGCCGCGCGCTGGAGAATGCCCATGTCTGCTGGGAAGATTTGAAATGGATCCGCGAGGCCTGGGACGGGCCGGTGGTGATCAAAGGGGTGATGGGGCCGGAAGATGCCCTGCGCGCAGTGGATGAAGGTGCCGACGGCATCGTGGTTTCCAATCATGCCGGGCGTCAGTTGGACGGTGTTGCCGGATCGCTCAGGGTGCTGCCGGCCATTGTCGAAAAAGTGAAAGGCAAAACCAGCATCATCTTTGACGGCGGCATCCGCCGCGGCGGCGACATTGCCAAAGCCATTTGTATGGGCGCGGATGCCTGCCTGGTGGGACGGGCTTATGCTTACGGGATGGCGGCGGCAGGCGATGCGGGGGTGGATCGTGCCCTGGAAATTCTCATCGCTGATCTGAAGCGCACCATGAAACTGCTGGGCGCCAACACTGTTAAGGAATTAAGCCCCGACCTGGTGCATCTGAAGCCCGGTTTCCGGGTGGATTGATGGCCCGGCCCGCCGTCAACATTGCCGATCTGCGTGACGCAGCGAAAAAGCGCCTGCCGCGGGCGGTGTTCGACTATCTGGAAGGCACGGCTGATGACGGCGTCACCGGCCGCGACAATCTGGGCGCCTTTGCCGAAGTAAAATTCCAGCCGCGCCAGGCGGTGATGACGACGCCCGATCTTTCGACATGCGTGCTGGGGGTGGAGCTTGCCGTGCCTTTCATGCCGGGCCCGGTGGGTTATTGCCGGCTGCTGCATCCCCGCGGCGACTATGCCGCGGCGGCAGCGGCGCAGCGGCTGGGCACCGGCTATGTCGTGGCCACCGGCGCCGGCACCGCCATGGAAGAGGTGGCGCGGGAAAACGACAAGACTTTCTATCAGGTTTACAAGATCGGCGGCCGCGCCTGTGCCGAACGCGCCATTGCCCGAGCGCAGGCGTTGGGTCTGAAAGGTCTGTTCCTCACCATTGATACGCCGGTCAGCGGCAATCGCGAGCGCGATCCCAGGAACGGCATGGCAGCGCTGATGGGAACCAAGTGGCTGCCCAAGCTGCCCTATGTGCCCGAGATCATGTCGCATCCGCGCTGGTTGGCGCGCTTTGTGCTGGATGGCGGCTCGCCTTCGATGCCGAATGTCTGCGATGAAAACGGCCGGGCGCTGCCGTCGCCCGATGTCGCCAATGCCTTGGCGGGGGCCAATATCCTGTGGGACGACCTTTCCTGGATCAGAAAACTGTGGAGCGGCCCGATTGTGGTCAAGGGGGTGATGACGGTGGGCGATGCGCGGCGCGCCCTGGACAAAGGGGCTGACGGTATCGTGGTCTCCAATCATGGCGGGCGGCAACTGGATTGTGTCGCCGGCACGCTACGGGTGCTGCCCGGCATCGCCGAGGCGGTGAAAGGCCGCTGCGCCATCTTCCTGGACAGCGGCATCCGCCGCGGCAGCGACATCGCCAAGGGGCTGTGCCTGGGGGCGGATGCGGTGCTGCTGGGGCGGGCCTATGCCTATGGTCTGGCGGCGACGGGCGATGCGGGCGTGACGCGGGCGCTGGAGATTTTGCGGGCCGATCTGCTGCGCACGATGAAGCTGCTGGGCGCGGCGACGGTGATGGACCTGAGGCCGGAGTTGGTGCGAGTGCCGGCGGGTTTTCGGGTGGATTGATTCACCGCTGGTGTCACCTCTCACATGTCATGGCCCACCGGGTCGGTAGCGGCAGCATACCGACGGACCACCCAGGTGAAGCGAGGCAAGAATTCTGAAATTGAAACGGTGACCTGTCTGCTCGATGCTTGCAGACGTCACCTGGGTGGCCCGCTTTCGCGGGCCATGACAAGTTGGGAACGAACTACCATCCCCTGTCACCGAAGTGCGCGCTGTAAAGCGGCCCCGCTTCCTTGCGAATGTCGGCGCCAAGTTTGCTGCCCAGCGCCGTGGCGGCTTCCATCGTTGGCGCGCAGTCGCCGTCGCGGCGCCAGCGATGCTTGCCGTCCGGCGTCAGCACTTCACCGATGAAGGAAAGGCGCCCCCTATCCATCCGCGCCAGCGCCGCGATGGGGGTACGGCAGGAGCCGTCCAGCGCCGCCAGAAAAGTGCGCTCGGCCGAAGTGGCAACGGCGAATTCGGCGATATCCAGTAACTTCAATTCGGCCAGTGCATGGGCATCATCGGCCCGCGCGGTGATCGCCAGCGCCCCTTGCGCCGGGGCCGGCGGCATCCGGTTGGGATCCACGATGCTGGCGGCGTGGTTTTCCAGACCAAGCCGCTTTAGGCCCGCCAGCGCCAGATAGGTGGCGTCGAAGGCGCCGCTTTCGATTTTGGCCAGCCTTGTTTCCACCCGGCCGCGCAGCAATTCCACCTTCAGATCGGGGCGGGCATGCAGCGTCTGGGCCTGGCGCCGCAAACTGGCGGTACCCACAGTGGCGCCGGCGGGAAGATCATTCAGCACACCGGCCCGCAGGGCGATGAAACCGTCGCGCGGGTCTTCGCGGGCCGGCACCGCCGCCAGTACGATGCCTGCGGGCAATCTTGTGGGCAGGTCCTTCATGGAATGGACGGCGCAATCAATCCGCCCGTCCAGCAGGGCTTCGTCCAATTCTTTTGTGAACAGGCCCTTGCCGCCGGCTTCCTGCAAGCGGCCGGTGATGCGGTCGCCGCTGGTCATGAAGCTTTGGATGGCGCTGTCGTCGGCCCCCAGCATCTGCGCCACCATGCGCGCCTGGGTGAGGGCGAGCGGTGAACCGCGGGAGCCGATCTTCATTTCCACTCCGCAACCGGCGGCATGGAGGAAAGAATGCTTTCGACATTGCCGCCGGTCTTGAGGCCGAAGGTGGTGCCTCGGTCATAGAGCAGGTTGAACTCGACATAGCGGCCGCGCCATTTCGCTTGCTCATGGCGGTCGGCTTCGCTCCAGGGTTCGTTCATGCGGGTGCGCACGATCTGCGGGTAGATGTTGCGGAAAGCCTCGCCCACGCCCTGGGTGAAGCGGAAATCGCAGTCCCAGTCCGGCCCCTGGTGGTGGTCATAGAATATGCCGCCGACGCCACGCGGCTCGCCCCGGTGCGGCAGCCAGAAATACTCGTCGGCCCATTTTTTGTATTTGTCGTAACGGCCAGGATCGAGATCGTCGCACGCCGTCTTCATCGCCGCATGGAACGCCACCGCATCAGGATGGTCCTGGGTGCGAGCCGCGTCCAATGTCGGGTTCAGGTCGGCGCCGCCGCCGAACCAGCTTTCCGTGGTGACGATCATGCGCGTGTTCATGTGCACCGCCGGCACATGCGGGTTCTTCATATGGGCGATCAGGCTGATGCCGCTGGCCCAGAACAGCCGATCCTCGCCGGCGCCCTTGATCTGTTTGGCGAACTCCGGCGAAAGCCGGCCGAAGACGGTTGAGGTATGCACGCCCACTTTCTCGAACAGGCGCCCCCGCATCATGCCCATGACGCCGCCGCCCTGGTCTTCACCGTTTTCGCCCCTGGCGCGGTTCCAGGGGGTTTTGACAAAGCGGCCCGCCGCGCCGGGATAAAGCGAAGCCGGGGCTTCGTCTTCCAGCGCCTCGAAATCGGCGACGATGCGGTTCCGCAATGTTTCGAACCAGCTTCGGGCGCGGTTTTTGCGGGTTTCATCCATGACGGCCGACACTGGCGCAAGGCCGCGTGGCCCGTCAACGCGGCAAAACCGGCGCAAAAGCCGCGTTTTCCGATGAACGGCAGATAAATCCTGCATCCAGAACCGGTTCAGGCAGGCGGGCGCATATTCGCTTCCAACACACATCACCAGGAGGTCTTCATGAAAAAGTTCATTGCCACCGCTCTTGCCGGCACCATGCTGGTCACCGCCGGCGGCGCCGCCATGGCGCAGTCCTATCGCGGTCATGGCTATGGCGGTTACGACCGCGGCTATCACCACAACAATACCGGCGCCATGCTGGGCCTGGGGCTGGGCCTGTTCGCGCTGGGTGCCATCATCGCTTCCAGCCAGAACCGTTATGACGGCGGCTATGGCTATCGCTATGCGCCGCCCCCGCCGCCGCCGCCGGCCTACCGCTACGGTTATGACGGTTATTACTATCAGCGGTAGTTTTGCCCCGTAAGACGAGGCGGCTTTTGCGATTTTCGCGAAAGCCGCTTTCGTTTTTGCTGTTTAATAAAAATTGAACGACAGGGGTGAAGGGGCCGCAAGTTTTGCCCTCTAAAGTGTGGCTGTTGTCAAAAGGGCTACGGATTGGGCATTTCAGGCATGCAGAAGAGCCGCCGCAAGGTGGTGCGGCGCAAGGTTCTGTGGGGCGCGCGTCTGGCCAGCCTCAATGGCGAGCGCTATCTGCACTGCATGGCCACCGATATTTCCTGTGCCGGGGCGCGGGTGAAGATCGAAAACCAGCACTTCATCGCCAGCCACGCCTATTTCATTGATCTCAGCAACCGCTTTGCCTATGAGGCGCGGGTGGTATGGCAGCGGCCGCCGGAAATGGGACTGGAATTCATCCGCGGCTACCGCTTCGACGAGGTTCCGTCCGAGCCGCTGCGGCGCGCCATCGAAAGCGAATATTAAAACAATATTGGCCTCAGCGCAGGCGGCTCCAGGCATCCACGGCCGCTTGCGAGACGCGGCCGGCATAATAACCCTGGAAGGGAATGCGGAAGGCGGCTTCGGTAGCCGGGCGTCGCAGCACTGCCGCCAGGTTGGCGTTGCGGCCGATGCGGCCATCGCGCGCCATCTCCAACACCGCGTCGCGGCCGGCCAGAGTTTCCAGCCGCGGCGGCTTGAGTTCGGCATAGAGCATCACATGCACATGATAGTTGTTGGCCTCGGCCAGGTCCCAGAACAGGGTGGGCTGCAAGGCGTAGAAGCCGTGATCCACCCAGCCGACAAAGGGGGCATGGTGAATCATCAGGCCGCCCGGCCGGGTGAGGTTGTGCATGTTGCGGAAGGCCTGGGCGATGTCGAAAACATGCTCCAGGGTGCCGCTGTTGTGGACGATGTCAAAACGCTGGCCCAGATCAATCGGCAGGTTGAGGTCCAGCTTGTGGGCCTTTTCGGTGCCGCCCAGATCAATCGCGGTGATGGAAGCCGGCGCCAGGAAGGCATGCCAGAAAACCTTGCCCAGATCGAGCAGCGCCCGTTCATCGCCTTGGGCCGCCGCCCTTTCCAACGACGCCAGCAATTCGCCCTGGCGCTGCGGCGGCACCAAGCGGGCAATGTCGGCCCGCAGCAGATCGAGGCTGATGTCGCCGTACCAGTTGGCCTCGCCGATCTCCAGCAGATCGCCGCCCAGGGGCAGCAGGTCTTGTTCGCGCAAGCTGCGGATAAGCTGGTATTCGATGACGCTGATGGCCATGCGCGGCAGGGTAGGGGAGAAAGGTGGCGGATGCCATTGGTGTGGTTCGAAGGGTGAAACTGCGACGGCCCTCCTTCGCCAAGGCTTCGGAGGGCATTCTTCGCGGCTTTGCCGCGAAGAATGGTGGGCGCGATAGGGATTGAACCTATGACCCCACCCGTGTGAAGGGTGTGCTCTCCCGCTGAGCTACGCGCCCCACTTGGGGGAGGCTGGCTATAAAGTCAGGCCCAGCGCCCCGTCAAGCCGCCCGCCTGGGAGCCAGCCCCGCCGCCGTCAAGCGGCCAAGGGCAAATCCACCCAGAACCGGGTCGTGCGGCCGGGCGCGCTCTCGAAATCAATGCGCCCGCCCTGCATTTCCACCAGGAGCTTGGCGATGGAAAGGCCCAGGCCGGCCCCCGGCACCGAGCGGCCGACATTCTGCGCCCGGCTGAAGGGGCGAAAGACATTGTTCCGCTCATCCGGCGGAATGCCGGGGCCGGCATTGACGATTTCGATCCGGCCAAAGCCGTCACCGGTGGCCGAAGCGCTCACCCGGATGGGCGAGAAATTGTCGCCATATTTGTAGGCGTTGGCGATCAGATTGTTGATGATCTGCGCCAGCCGCACCGGGTCGGCCTCCACCGCCAGTTCGTCGGCGATGGGATCCACCACCAGATTCTTGCCGCCCAGGGCCGTATTAAGGCGGATGCCGCCGACACAGGCGAACACCGTGTCCGCCACCTTGACCCGCTCCGGCGTGATGGAAAGGGCGCCGGCTTCAGCCCGCGACAGATCAAGCAGATCGTCATGCAGCCGTTTCAGCAACTCACCATTGTGCACGATGATGCTGGCAAATTCCGGCGCCCGTTCTGCCGAGAGGGCGCCTGTTTCCAGCATGCCGGAAAAGCCGATCACGGCTGAAAGCGGCGTGCGCACTTCATGGCTGACATGGGCCAGTAGCTGGCTCTTGAAGCGGGAGGCGCGGGCGGCGCGGCGCCGGCGCTGTTCGATGATGGCGATGTGCATGTCACGCTCGTTCAAGAGCAGCGCCGCCCGCACCGAAACAATGCTGCAGACCGCCAGGAAAAGCTGCATCAGCTCGACCTGAAGCACGCTCATGCTGTGGAGGGGAGCCGACAGAGCGCCGGCGGTCAGAATAAGAAGGGCGGCGCCGGCGCCCAACAGACGAAAGCGAACGCCGGCAATGGCAGCCGCCATCAGCGCCAGGAATGACATGTGAAAGGCGGTCCACTGGAACGTCAGCAGGGTGGCCGCGGCGACCCCACCAAATACCAAGGCGGCTTCCGGCAGGCGTTTGCCCAGCCGCAGCTTGGCCAATTGCCGATGGGAAATCGTCATGCCGAGGGGAAAAATCAGGCAGACGGCAAGAAAATTGGTGGTGAACCATTCCAGCACTTCTTTGCCACCATTACCGCCATGCCAGCGCACCAGAAGGCCGGCGCAGATGGCGCCCAAGAGGGCGGGGCTGACGGCGGCAGCGGCGGCAAAACGTGCCACGCTGCGCCAGGTGGTAATGCGGCGCAGCTTCAGCCGGCGGATGGCAAAAAGCCCCGCCGAAATGTCCACCAGATTGATCAGGCTGAAGCCGATGATCAGCGGGCGGTCAGCGCCGCCCAGCCAATTGGCAGCAAGCCCGGCCAGCAGCACGGCCGCCAGCATGACGATATCGTCGGTACGGGAGCGCGATTGGCGCAGGATCAGACAAAGGCCGAAAGCGGTGGCCGGCCAGATCGGGGTTCCGGTATGGCCATTGCCGCCCCAAAGCGCGATGCCGCCCCAGCCCAGCAGAAAAAAGCCCAACCCGGCAATCGCGGCCAGCAACACTTGACGCGTCGCGGAGTTTGGACCGAACGGCACTTTTCCCCCGACTCAATGCCCCTCAGACGCGATTCACGGCATCCTGCCGGAAAAGACAAGGGTAAAGCAGCGCGCAGCAGCGAAAATAACAAAAAGCTTGCCGCGCGCGATTTGAATCAAACGATGTCATGCCCTCTCAGAGCAGTTTCAGCGACCGCAAAGCCCCAGGCAATTGCGCGAATTCATCCAGCACGATATCGGCGCCCAATTCCCGGGCCGGGATCGGGGTGTAGCCATAGGAAAAAAGAATGCAGGGCGCGCCGGCCGCCTGCGCGGTTTTCAGGTCGGTGATGGAATCGCCAATCATCACTGCGCCGCCGTCATGCCCACCAATGTCGCGCACCACGTCATGAAAGATGCGGGCATCGGGCTTGACATAGCTCATGCGCCCGGCGCCGTAGATGTCGGCAAAGAAATCCAGCAGGCCGAGCCGGGTCAGCAGGGGCGCTACCAAGTCATGGGGCTTGTTGGTCAGCACCGCCAGCCGGGCGCCGTCCTGTTTGAGGGTGCTCAGGGTTTCGCGCACGCCGGGGAAGGGAATGCTGGCGTCGGCGATATGGGTGCGATAATGCGCCATGAAAATATCCACCAGCCGCGGCAGTTCTTCCGCCGTCGCCACCCGGCCCACCGCGTCCATCGCCTGTTCGATCAGGGAGCGGGCGCCGAACCCCACCATGTGACGCAAGGTTTGCGGCGGGATCAGGGGGAGGCCCTCTGCCGCCATCACGGCATTGGTGGCGCCCAGAAGATCGGGCGCAGTATCCACCAAGGTGCCGTCGAGGTCGAAAATCAGGGCAGGGGAGGCCATCGGAGTTAAGGAATCCGGGATTAGAATCAGGGCAATATAGCGTCGTATTTCGTCACTTCACCTTTTTCCTCCATAACTTTACCGAGGCCGCATGACGATTGCCGCCATCATCCTTGCTGCCGGGCAAGGAACGAGGATGAAATCCGCTCTGCCGAAGGTCCTGCACAAGGTGGCGGGCCTTCCCATGCTGGGCCATGTGGTAAAGGCGCTGCGCAGCGCCGGCGTGGAACGCATTGTGGTGGTGACGGCACCGGCGGCCGAAGCGGTGCGCAGCTATAGCGCGTCGCTGGGTTGCGAAAACGCTATCCAGGAACAGCAACTGGGTACGGGCCACGCCGCAGCCGCGGCCAGGACTGCCCTGGCCGGGTTTGACGGCACGCTGGTGATCGTCAATGGCGACATGCCGATGATCACCGCGGACGTGATTTCCGACGTGCTGAAAGCTCAAAAACGCACCGGGCTGGCTTTGCTGGCCTGCAATTTCGCCAGCCCCACCCAATATGGCCGCATCCTGATGACGCCGGACGGGTATCTGAACCGTATTGTTGAATACAAGGATGCGACCGAGTCCGAACGGGCCATTACCTTGTGCAATGGCGGCTGCTATGCCGCCGATGCGCAGAAGTTTTTTCTTTGGGCGTCGCGGCTTTCCAACGACAACGCCCAGAAGGAATATTACCTCACCGATGTGCCACAGCTGGCCAAGGGCGCCGGCGTCAAATGTGCCCTGGCCTTTGCCGCGGAAGAAGACGTGATGGGAGTCAACAGCCGCGCCGAACTGGCGGAAGCGGAAAGCGCCATGCAGAAGCGCCTGCGCAGCCGTCTGCTGGCAGCCGGCGTGGGCATGCCGGCGCCCGAAACCGTGTATCTGGCCCATGATACTGAGGTCGGTGCCGACGCCACCATCGAACCTTTCGTGGTCTTTGGCCCCGGCGTCAATGTGGCCGGCGGCGCCACAATCCGCGCTTATTCGCACCTGGAAGGGGCAAGGGTGGCAGGCGGCGCCATCATCGGGCCTTATGCGCGCCTGCGCCCGGGCGCCGTGATCGGCGAGGGCGCCCATATCGGCAATTTCGTGGAAGTGAAAAATGCCGAGATCGGCGCCGGCGCCAAGGCCAATCATCTCACCTATCTGGGCGATGCAGTGGTGGGGGCGAAGGCCAATATCGGCGCCGGCACGATCACCTGCAATTATGATGGCTTTGGCAAATACAAGACCGAGATTGGCGCCGGCGCCTTTATCGGCTCGGACACCGCGCTGGTGGCGCCGGTGACGGTGGGCGCGGGCGCCATCACCGCCGCCGGTTCGGTGATTACCGGCGATGTCGAAGCCGATGCGCTGGCGGTTGCCCGCGGGCAACAGGTGGTCAAACCCGGCTGGGCGGCGGCGTTCCGCGAGTCGAAGAAGAAGTGATTTTCACCCTTCGACAGGCTCAGGGTGAGGTGATTTTATTCTATCCTCTTGCTGAGCGTGTCGAAGCATGAGGACGGGAGTTTAGAATATGTGCGGCATTGTCGGCATCGCGGGCACGCGCGAAGTGGCGCCCATTCTGGTCGAGGCCCTGCGCCGGCTGGAATATCGCGGCTATGATTCCGCCGGCGTCGCCACCCTGGTCGGCGGCCGGATCGAGCGCCGCCGCTCGCCCGGCAAGCTGAACCGGCTGGATGCGGTGCTGCACGAAAAGCCGCTGCCGGGCCAGACCGGCATCGGCCACACAAGATGGGCCACCCATGGCGCGCCCACCGAGGCCAATGCCCATCCTCATGCCACGCCGCGCGTCGCCATTGTCCATAACGGCATCATCGAGAATTTTCGCGAGCTGAAAGCCGAACTGGCCGCCAAGGGGCATGTGTTTGAATCCCAGACCGACTCGGAGGTGGCGGCCCATCTGGTTTCTGATTATCTCGATCAGGGCCTCGTCCCCGCCGAAGCTGCCAAGACCGCGGTGGCGCGGCTGACCGGCGCCTATTCCATCGCCATGATCTTCAAGGACCATGAAGGCATGCTAGTGGGGGCCCGCAAGGGCTCGCCCCTGGCGGTGGGCTATGGCGAAACTGAAACTTATCTCGGTTCTGACGCTTTTGCCCTGGCGCCCTTCACCAACCGCGTCGCGTATCTGGAAGAAGGCGATGTCGCGGTGATCCAGGGGACCGATGTTACCATCTTTGACGCGGCCGGCCGCCCCGCCAACCGGCAGATCGTCATCACCTCTGCCAGCGCCGCCATCGTGGACAAGGCCGGCCACGCCCATTTCATGGCCAAGGAAATCCATGAGCAGCCGGAAGTGATCGGCCATACGCTGGCGCATTATCTTGATCCGGCAGGTCCGGTGGTGCGGCATCTGGGTGTGGGCTTGCGTCCCGCTCTTACCAAGGCGACGCGGCTGACCATCTGCGCCTGCGGCACCTCATTTTATGCCGGCATGGTGGGCAAATACTGGTTCGAGAAGCTGGCGCGGCTGCCGGTGGAGATTGATGTCGCGTCCGAGCTGCGCTACCGCGATCCGGTCTATCCCGAAAACGGCGCCGCGCTCTTTATCTCCCAGTCGGGCGAGACCGCCGACACGCTGGCGGCGCTGCGCGACGCCAGGGCCAAGGGCCAGACCATCATTGCCATCGTCAATGTTCCGGAATCCTCCATCGCGCGAGAAGCCGATATCGTGCTGCCCACCTATGCAGGACCGGAAATCGGCGTTGCCTCGACCAAGGCCTTCACCTGCCAGCTCGCCTCGCTTGCCAGCTTTGCCATCGCCGCCGGGGTGGCGCGCGGGCATTTGAGTGCCGAGGATGAAAGAAAGCTCTGCGCCTCGCTGCTGGAAACGCCGCGCCATATTGCGGAACTGCTGCAACAGGAAGCACAGATCAGGATGGTGGCTGAGGACGTGGCAGGCGCCCGCGACGTGCTTTATCTGGGCCGCGGCGCCTCATACCCGCTGGCGCTAGAAGGGGCACTGAAGCTGAAGGAGATCAGCTATATCCACGCCGAAGGCTATGCCGCCGGCGAAATGAAGCACGGGCCCATCGCGTTGATTGACGAGGACGTGCCGATCATCGTCATCGCCCCGCACGATGTTCATTTCGAAAAGACCATTTCCAACATGCAGGAAGTGATGGCGCGGGGCGGCAAGGTGCTGCTGATCTCCGACGCCGAAGGTGTGGCCAAGGCGGGCAAGGTGTGGGCTTCGATCACGGTGCCGACCACGGATTCCTTCATCACGCCGCTGCTCTATGCCATTCCGGTGCAATTGCTGGCCTATTACGCCGCTTTGGCGAAAGGCACCGACGTGGACCAGCCGCGCAATCTGGCGAAGAGCGTGACGGTGGAGTAACTGGCGCGCGCCTTTTTACCCTACCCTTGGGGGAGGGTCGAATTGCGAAGCAATTCGGGGAGGGGTCCGCTGCGCAGCAGCGGGCGGTCGCCAACTCGAAATCCACGTTGTGGATTTCGACCCCTCCCCAAAATATTCCTCGCTGCGCTCGAAATATTTTGACCCTCCCTCAAGGGGAGGGTGGTTTGAGTCAAAGCCTGCCGCTATCGTCTCCTCATGACCGACCAGAACGGCCTTAAGCGCATGCTCACCCTCCCCTTGAGGGCGGAGGTAGCGACAGCGTACCGACATCGAATTGCGAAGCAATTCGGGGAGGGGTGCGCGCGCAGCGCGCCAGTGTCGCTATGCCGGTAGTCCGCACGGTGACGCGCCTCCGCCGCCAGGAATGTAGGCGCGATTTTGCGACCACCTTGCGGCAAAACGCGACGGACGCCGAGCGTCTGCTGTGGTCGCTTTTGCGGGACCGGCGCTCCAATATCCGTTTTCGGCGGCAGCAGCCTGTGGGTCCATACATCGCTGATTTCTTCTGTGCCTCCGCCCGCCTTATTGTTGAACTTGACGGAGATCAGCACGGTGAAAGCGCAATTCTGTGTTACGACGAAATCCGTACCCGGTTCTTAAACAGCCGCGGCTATCGCGTTTTGCGTGTTCCGAACCACGAAGTTTTTCGCGACCCGCACGCCGTCGTCGAAACGATATTGCGGATTGCCGGCGAACGCGCTCCGCGCGTTCGACCCCACCCCGAAAAACTCTCGCTTCGCTCGAATTTTTCGACCCTCCCTCAAGGGGAGGGTGGTTCCTCTTATAAATCCCCATGACCGACCAGAACGCCCTCAAGAAAGCCGTTGCCGCTAAGGCATTGGACTATGTCAGTGACGGCATGACGCTGGGGCTGGGCTCGGGCACCACGGCGGAAGTCTTTCTCGATCTGCTGGCGCCCCGCATCCGGGGCGGGCTGAAGCTGCTCTGTGTGCCCACCTCAGAGCGCACCGCCAGCTATGCCAGGAAGCTGGGCATCACGCTGGCCCAGCTTGACGATCTGGCGCCGCTGGACCTCACCATTGACGGCGCCGATGAGGCCGACCGCAACCTCGACCTGATCAAGGGCGGTGGCGGCATGCTGCTCAGGGAAAAGATCGTCGCGGCATCTTCCAAGGCGATGGTGGTGATTGCCGATGAATCCAAACTGGTGCCGCGACTGGGCAAATATCCCCTGCCGGTGGAAGTGATCGAGTTCGGCCACAAGGCCACGGCCCTGCGCCTGGCCGCCGCATTCACCGCCTTGGGCTATGCCAACGTGCCGATGACTTTGCGCCAGAAGGACGGCGCGGTGTTCAAGACCGATAGCGGCAACGTCATCTTTGACTGCGCTTTCGGGCAAATCAAAGATGCGCCCAAACTTGCCACCACCATCCTGGCCGTGCCCGGCGTGGTCGAGCATGGGCTTTTCATCGCCATCGCCACCACGCTCTTGATCGCGGGGCCGGGCGAAGTGGAAGTGATTACGCGTTAGAGCGTTTGTTTGCTGGCATATTCACATCTGTCATCCCGGACGCACCGCAGCACGCAGTGGTGCGGTGCTGATCCGGGACCCATTGTGCCGCGCCCATGGGTCCCGTGTCTGCGTCGCACCGTTTCACGCTGCGCCGCGCATGGGATGACAGTTAGTGATTGAAGTTGGAACATGAAGGCTTCAATTCGGCTGCAGCGGCAGCAGCAGCGGCAGGATGGCGCGCAGCAGCTTGTGGTCAAAGCCGGGCCGGCGCGCCGGGTCCACCTTCAGGGCATAGCGGCCGCTGCCGGCGGCGCAGGTGCCACCACTCCAGTCGGCACAGGTGAGCGTTCCCAATCCGGCGCGCTTGTCCTGCGACGCGCCATCCAGCAGCCACATCAGATCGTCCAGCATCTCATAGGAGAAAACAAAATAGGCGTGGCCGGAAATCTCGCCGGTGGCCAGGCTGGCATCCACCACCTCCACACGCGGATTGCTGCTGATATAAGTCAGGGCCCGCTCCGGATTGGCGCCGGCGCGGGCGATGCCGCCATGGGCACTTTGCGAGGCGATCAGCGCCAAATCGTTGTCGGAAGCATAGAGCGTGGTGCGCCGGGCGCAGCGCGCGTTGCGTGTCAAGAGGCGGGCAAAATCGTCATCGCCGGGATCGGCGCTGACATCGGCCGCCGCCAGGATCAGTTCACCGGCGACCGGGTGCGGCGCGGCACACAGCGCCGAAAGAGCACTGAGGCTGATGCGCGCCCCCATGCTGTGAGCCAGAAGGTCGGGCGTCAGCCCGGCCGCGTTCAGCGCCCGCATCAGTTGCAGCATCAGCGGCACGGCATAGCCGCTGCGCTCAATGTCGGCGGCATAGCGGTTGAACAGCGCTTCGCTTGACCAGTTAAACAGGATGGTGGCACAGCGCCATTGCGCGTCGCCGGCCGCCTGGGCGCCATGCAGCAGAGCGGTACGGAAGCTCAAATTGTAGCCGTGTACAATGATGAGGACGCGGCCGCATGGTTTTGCCGCCGCTGCCACCTCGGCGGCGAAGGCAGCCATGGCGGCCTCACCGTCGCAAGGGATGGGATTCAGTGTCGGATCAGGCGCCGCCGGGCTGCCCGCATTAGCGATGGTAACAAGTGAGCGGCCGCAATGGGCGCCGCCGCCGCCCCAACTGAGCGAGAAGCCGGCACCGTCCGGTTCACGGTCGGTGACGTAAAAGACGCCGCGGGGCGGCAGCGGGCGGCTCCAGACCGAAAAGATGTTGTTTTGGCGCAGTGAATCCGACAGCACGCAGCCGGACAGCAACAGTGCCGCCGCTGCCGGCGTCAGGCTTTGCAACAATAATCTCAGCGCGAGACGCATTGTGAGCGGCATAGGGTGAGGCTATTCAATCATTTCCTGCTTGTCATGGCCCGGCCTTCTTCCCATCAAAAGAGGTCGCGAGCGCGGCCAGCGCCTGGCGACGGGCTATCCAGGGCCCCAAACACCGGTGCTGGTAACCCTGGATGGCCCACGTAAAGTGGGCCATGACACTTGAGATTCATTTTCGGCGGCCGCCATGAGCAAGTTCGATTACGACCTCTTTGTCATCGGTGGAGGAAGCGGCGGCGTGCGCGCTGCGCGCATGGCGGCCCTCGCCGGCGCCCGCGTCGCCCTGGCCGAAGAAGATCGTCTGGGCGGCACCTGTGTCATTCGCGGTTGCATACCCAAGAAGCTCTTGGTCTATGCCAGCCAGTTCGCCGAAAACATCCAGGACGCAAAGGGCTATGGCTGGGATTTTGGCGCTTGTCGTTTTGACTGGCCCACTTTGATAGCCAACAAGGACCGTGAGATTGCCCGCCTGGAAGGACTTTATCGCGGCGCGGTCGAGAAGGCAGGCGTCACCGTCCTAGGTGACCGCGCCGTCTTTGAAGACCCGCACACCTTGCGGCTGCTTAATTGCGGCAAGCTGGTGACGGCGGAGAAAATTCTTATCGCCACCGGCAACACGCCCACCCGCGATCTGGGCGCCAGTCATGTTATTTCCGGTAGCGAGCTTTGCATCACTTCCAATGAGGCATTTCACCTGAAGGAGTTGCCCCGGCGCATCTTGATCGCCGGCGGCGGCTATATCGCCCTGGAGTTCGCGCATATCTTCCATGGTCTGGGGGCCAAGGTTTCGCTGGTCTATCGCGGCGAGAAGCCCTTGCGCGGGTTTGACGATGATATGCGCGATGCCCTTTGCGCTTCCATGCAGCAACGTGGGATCGAGGTGCTGCTGGGCTGCGAATTCACCAAGATCGAAAAGCGCGACAATTGCCTGCATGCCGAGACCAACCAGGGCGGCAAGATTGACTGCGACCAGATCATGGTCGCCATCGGCCGGCGACCCAATACGATGGCTTTGCATGTCGAGAAAGCCGGCGTCGAACTGGGCAAGAAGGGTGAAGTGGTGGTGGACGACTATTCCCGCACCAGCGCGCCCAACATTTTCGCGGTGGGCGATGTGACCGACCGGCTGCAATTGACGCCGGTGGCGATCCATGAAGCGATGTGTTTTGTCGAGACTGCCTTTCGCAACAATCCCACCCGCCCGGACCATGAACATGTTCCCAGCGCCGTCTTCACTACGCCGGAATTGGCGGCGGTGGGACTGACCGAGGAAAAGGCGCTCGGGCTTGGCCACCCGATTGATGTTTACAAATCAACCTTCCGGCCGCTGCTCCACACGCTGGGCGGGCGCGAGGTCCGCACCCTGATGAAGCTGATCGTCCATGCCGTTACCGGGCGGGTACTGGGCTGTCATATTTTCGGTGACCATGCCGCCGAGATCGTGCAGACCGCGGCCATTGCCCTGCGCCTCGGTGCTGCCAAGACCGATTTTGACCGCACCATTGCGCTGCATCCAACGGCGGCCGAAGAACTGGTAACGATGCGGACGAAAGCCTATTCGAGAAAGCCCTGAACGGCTCCAAGCCTCTGATCAAACTGGCGCTTTCTGGCATTTGTGCCTGTGCCGGAGGCTTCTGGTAAAAGTGGGCACTTTCCCCTATATCCGCCGCCTGTTTTGAGGAGTCGCATGCCCGTGGCCCAGTCTTGGACCCCGCAATCCTGGCAGGACAAGCCGATCCGTCAGGTCCCGACCTATCCGGAGCCGGCGGCGCTGGCGCGCGTGCTGGGCACCCTCAAGACCCACCCGCCGCTGGTCTTTGCCGGCGAGGCCCGCAATTTGATGGCGTCCCTGGGCCAGGCCGCGGAAGGCAAGGCCTTCCTGCTGCAAGGCGGCGACTGCGCCGAAAGCTTTGCCGAATTCCACCCCGACAATATCCGCGACACCTTCCGCGTGCTGTTGCAGATGGCGGTGGTACTGACCTTTGCGGCCGGCGTGCCGGTGGTGAAAGTGGGTCGCATCGCCGGCCAGTTCGCCAAGCCGCGTTCGGAAGACAGCGAGACCCGTGACGGCGTCACCCTGCCATCCTATCGGGGCGACAACATCAATGGCGGCGACTTCACGGCCGAAGCACGGGTGCCCGATCCGCAGCGTCTTCTCACCGCCTATTCCCAGTCGGCGGCGACGCTGAACCTGCTGCGCGCCTTCGCCCAGGGTGGCTATGCCGACCTGCACAATGTCCATCGCTGGATGCTGGGCTTCATCGCGGACTCGCCGGCCGGCGAACAATATAAGGGTTTGGCGCAGCGCATTTCAGAGACGCTGGAGTTCATGGACGCCATCGGCATCAACTCCGGGTCGGTGCCACAGTTGCGGGGTACCGACTTTTACACCAGCCATGAAGCACTGCTGCTGAATTACGAGCAGGCGATGACGCGCGTGGATTCCACCACCGGCGACTGGTACGACACCAGCGCCCACATGCTGTGGATCGGCGATCGCACCCGCCAGCCGGACGGCGCCCATGTCGAATTCATGCGCGGCATCAAAAATCCCATCGGCCTCAAATGCGGCCCCAGCCTGGAGCCCGACGAATTGCTGCGGCTGATTGATCTGCTTAATCCGCAGAATATTCCCGGCCGCCTGACATTGATCGCTCGCTTCGGTGCCGAAAAGGTAGGCGAGAAGCTGCCGCCCATGGTCCGCGCCGTCAAACGCGAAGGCAAGAAGGTGGTTTGGTCATCCGATCCCATGCATGGCAACACCATCAAGCTCAAATCCGGCTACAAGACGCGGCCGGTGGACCGTATCTTGGAAGAAGTGCGCAGTTTCTTTGCCGTGCATCGCGCCGAAGGCACTCATGCCGGCGGTGTACATTTCGAGATGACTGGCCAGGATGTCACCGAATGTTTGGGCGGAGCGCAAGGCCTGAAGGAAGTGGACCTGAAGGACCGCTATCAGACTGCCTGCGATCCGCGCCTCAATGCCAGCCAGGCGCTGGAACTGGCTTTCCTGCTGGCGCAAGGGATTCGCGACGAGCGGATAAAGAGCGCGGGGCTGGCTGCCTCCGCATAGAGGAACGCGTTTGGACCGCACTGGAAAAACGAGCCCGGCGTGGGTCCGCCGCGAGCGAAGCGAGCCAGTGAACACGCGCCGGGCGAACCAAAAATGGGCATAGCGCGTCTTCTTGCCAAGGGCTGGCTGCTGTTCTGCCTGGTGGCAGGCGGCCATGCGCTGCACTTGGCGCTGGAAGCCGGCACGCCGGCCGTCGAAGCCTGGCTCGCCATTCCCGTCTGTGTCCTGCTGTTTGCCGCCATGGGCCTGCTCTTTATCGGCGGCTTTGGCGTTTCCGGTGGTCTGCCGGGCACGCCGCTGCGGCTGTGGACAAAGCCGCATCATTTTTTCCCCGGCTTCAACGAGATCGTCTTTCTGATCTTTGTCGCCATGAGCTTTGTGGTGCAGGTGGTGCTGGCGCCGCTGACCCTGGCGATCCCGGCGGCGCAGGCGCTGGAGCGCGCCGTCGCCTTCGCCATTCCGGGGCAGTTGGCGCTGGTCAGGGCGCTGGATGCCTGTAACATGGATGGCGGGCGCGTTTTTGCCGCGGCCTTCTCATGGTTGTTGGCGGCAATCTATTTTGCTTCCGCCTGCTCGCGGCTGAAACTGCAGGCCGGCCTGATCCGGCTGGAACAGGGCCAGAAGCCGGAGATCATCGGCCCCGCCTTGCGTGCCTTTATCTTTGGCGCTGTGGCAGTGGCAGCAATTCAGTTCCTGGTGATGGGTTCGGTTTTTCCTCTGCTGGAGTGCCGCGCCTATTTCGACATCACCGGCGCGCTCTTGACCGGTCTGGCACCCCTGATGACGGCCTATCTGGTGGTGGCGGCGATGGCGTCGCTTTTGGCCAGCGCGCCGGAGGCGTGAGCTTAGGCGAACGCTTCCTGAAGTTTTTGGGCCGCCGCTCGCGTAACTCCACGCAGCCCTTCTTCGATCTGCGCCAGCAGCACGCGGCGCTTCAGCACCCGCGCCAGGCGTTTGGTGGCGAAGGGGGTGCCGCAGACAAAATGCAGCAGCGGGCCGAAATTCTCCATCGCCATCGCACCCAGGGCATAAAGCCCGGGAAGATCGGTCTCGAAGCTGGAGGAAAGCTGCAGGGCGCATCCGGGGTGGGTGATGGCGTGACGGATGCTGGGGGCAAGGAAGGAAAGCCGGTTCAAGTCCACCCGGTAGCCGGTGCTGGCAAAAACATGATCGCAGATCAGCTTGCGTCCGCCGGAAAGCGTCAGATGGACCTTGCCGTCTTCTTCCCAGGCGTTGGCGATACCCTGGCCCACGATCTCAGGCACCTTGCCCATGATCTTGCCGCGCATGAACCAGCCGGCAGCGGGCTTCATGTGGCTCTTGATCGCACGTTGGCGAAGGTGACGCGGCAAATGGTAGAAAAGCTGCGGCAGGCGTGCCACCAGCAGTGAGCGCCAGCCCTGACCGAATGGCGCCGGCGGATTGACGAGACGTTGCCACAGCGACTGCGCTTTGGGGTGCGGCAAGTCGTGATATTCGATCACCGGATCGCGGGCCAGCATGGTGACGTCGGCGCCGGCTTCGTGCAGTTCATAGGCCAGATTGACGGCGGAGGCGCCGGCGCCCAGCACCACGGTCTGCTTGCCCGCGAAGTGATCCACATTGCGATGATCAAAGGAATGAGAAGCAAGATGGCCGGGCAGATCTTTGAGTGCGGCCGGCATGTGCGGGAAATTGGTGATGCCCACCGCCATCACCACCTGGGCGGCATGGCACTGCTCGCCATCTTCAAGGGTGAGGATGTAGCCCTGCTCGTCCCGGTCAAGGCCCGTCACCATCCTCTGGTCGAGCTGGGGGACATGGCGGGCGCGGAACCAGTCGGCATAGTCAATGAAAGTCTGCACCGGGACCGGAACGTTGAGGTCGCCATAAGGCCTGCCGGTCTGACGGCAGAAACTTTTGAGGCTGGAGGCCTTGCCATCGGGAGCGCTGAGATTTGAGGCATAGCCATTGGACTTCAGCATCATCTTTTCCGGCATGTGATGGCGCCACAGCTCCATCGGCCTGCCGAAGATGCGGAAACTGACGTTGCTGGCAGCGAGGTGGGCGGCCAGCGACAGGCCGTAAGGGCCTGCGCCAATAATGGCCACTTCACAGTTGCGCCGGGCCTGGGGCTGGCTCATGGCGGTACACTTGTGTCCGTTTTTGACCGGAAAGCCCGGCCTTGGTGTTGGGTCCGCCCAAGTCCAATCCAGATTCATGCCATTTGGCGAGGAGGCCGGAAGGGTTAACGAAAGTCTAAAAATTTCGCTTGTTCGTTTTATAATTCAATGGGTTATCATGGTAACAAGCCGCAATAACTTATCAGTCGCCCTTTGCGGTCTCGCGGGGCCTACTCCCGGTTACAAAATCACTGCCTAAAGGGGCTGCCATTGTTTCTCCGCCGTCGGGTGCCTGAATCAGGACCGCTGAAAGCTGCCGTCATCGGGGCGGGCGCGTTCGGCCGGCATCATGCCGCCAAATATGCCGCCATGGCCGACAAGGGCGTGGTGCTGTTCGCCGTGGCCGATCCGGGTGCAGAGGCGCGCGCCACCATTTCTTCCCGCCACCAGGGCGTGGTGGTCACCGCCGACTGGCGCGAGCTTCTGGGCAAGGTGGACCTGGTCAGCGTTTGCTCACCGGCCGTCACCCATTACGAGATCGTGAAGGCCTTCCTGAACGCCGGCGCCCATGTGCTGGTGGAAAAGCCCATCGCCGCCAGTCGCGAGGAAGCGGCCGATCTGCTGGCCATTGCCGCCGAAACCGGGCGCGTCCTTACCGTCGGCCATCAGGAACGCTTT
>JAFAVT010000242.1 GCA_019242275.1 Alphaproteobacteria bacterium | reverse complement strand
ATGCTCGGCAAACTGGCCATAGATGTGGCGGTCAATCACCGCACCGGCAGCGCCGGTATCAATCGTGACATCCACGGCAGGGGCCGGCGGCTGCTGGCCTGAGGCCGGCAGCGCGGCCAGCACCGCAAGCAGCGCCAGGCGGACGGCAATGCGCATGGTCAGGCTCCAAAAGAGGATAACTCAGACAATATAAAAGGACGGGCGCGATCCGATCAATCGAAAGTCGCGGGCCGGAGGGGACGCGCCGTGCGGGCGTTATTTCCGGCGCTTGCGCCGCGGCCCCATCGCTTGGGTGATGTCGCCCAGCGCCAGATCAATCAGCTCCACCATCGCCGCCCGGGCGCCGGCTGAATCGCGCGCCGCGATGGCTTCATGGACCTTGAGATGCTCAGGCATGGAATCGCGCTTCAGGCCCTCCATGCGGTACTTGAAGATGGTGCTCCAGATCACGGTGGTGGTGACGGTAGCGCTGAGGCTGGCAAGGAACGGATTGCCGCAAGCCTCGATCAGCTTGGCGTGGAAGGCCTCGTCGGCGTCGCGGCCCTCCTGGCTGTGCAGGGTTTCGCGCGCCATCACTTCCAGCGCCTGCCCCATTTCGTTGAGCTGCTTGAGGCTGCGCCGTTCGGCGGCCAGGGCGGCGACTTCCGGCTCGATCATCTTGCGCAACTCGAACAGATTGACCAGCAACCCCTGTTGCGGCTCGCCGGAGAACATCCAGGCCAGCACATCGGGATCGAGCAGGTGCCAGTCGGCCAGCGGGCTGACCCGCGTTCCCAGCTTGGGCCGGGACTGTACCAGACCCTTGGCGGCGAGGATGTGAATGGCCTCGCGATAGGCCGATCGGGAGACCCGCCGCCGGCCGCTGGCGGTAATCTCGTCGGCCAGCAGCGCGCCGGGCTTGAGGCGGCCGGAAACGATCTCGGCCCCCACTTCCTGCGCGATCTTGCCCGGAATCCGCTGAACCTTGCCGCCCATGCTTCTCCCATACAGAAGCAGTGACGGTGTGGGAAGGCGGCAAGCACTATCCGCTGATTTGTCGCGCTGCGAACACCGCTCCACAAACAAAAAGGCCCCGGGGTGATCCCGGGGCCTGATTGCAAGAAGGTATTTCCGCTTAGTAGTTCCAGCGAATGCCGGCGCGGTACTGACGGCGCTGGCCGCCATTGGCGAAGGACGGCAGATCCTGAACGTTATCCACCGCGCCGAACAGCGTGATGTTGTTGCTCCAGCGATAGCTGGCGCGCAAATCCAGGTCCACTTGGTAGCGGTTATAGTTGGTGAACTGCAAATAACCGCTCTGCCCGGAATTAAGCTGAGCCACGTTCTGACCATTGATCTGGTTAAAGGTGATGGTCGAGAGCGGCACCAGCCAGGCATAATTGGCCCGCTGTTCGGGGATCAGGCCATTCTGGTCAATGTTCATGCGGGAGTCCCCGTTGATGCGTGCCTGCGCACCGAACGACCAGGCGCCTTCACGGTAGTTGAAGTTCAGCGTGCCGCGGAACTTGTTGCCACCGCCATAATAGCCGCCCGCAGAACCGGCACCCTGGAAGTCCACATTGACAATACAGGCAGCGGTGCAGCCCGGGTAGAACAGCCCGGCCGCCGAAGTAGTGGCACCAGCTGCGCCGACCAGCGTCGGAAGCACGCGGCTGAAGTCATAGGCGTAGTTGCCGTTGAAGCTGACATCAGCCGAGCCGGTGAACAGATCAAAGCCATAGGCCAGCGCGAAGTCGAAGCCGGCTGCACGAAGCAGGGCGGCATTGCGCGGGGAAGTATGGACATAGATGATCGAGCTCAGCGTGTCGGCCTGACCCGGGCAGCCGTTACGGTTCGGGTTGTTGGCACCATTCACGGTACCGCAGCCCGCCGCCCCCGGCCACGTACCCTGGTTTGCAAACACCAGGTTGGCGCAATAGCTGAGGTCACCATTCTGGCAGCGGCCGATCGGCTCGGTCTGGCCTGGGGTGAAGAGCGCCCCATGCAGGTGGATCTGGTACCAGTCAATCGAGGCGGTGACACCATCCAGGAAGGTGGGCGTCATCACAAAGCCGGCCGCGATGGTCTGGGCCTTTTCCGGCACCAGGTTCGGGTTACCCTCGTTGATGTTGAAGCACTGGTTGGTCGCCGGGATCGCCAGGTTGTTGGTGACGAAGCGTCCGCAGGTATTGCCCGAGTTCGCGCCCGGCGCATACAGGTCCCAGATATCCGGCTGGCGGATGTCATAAGACCAGGTGACGCGAAGCTTGACGTCGTCGTTGATCTGGCTGGTCGCGCCCAGCTTCCAGGTTTCCACCAGGCCGCTGAACGAGTAGTTGGTCATGCGGCCGGCTAGGCTGACGTCCAGCGACTGCACCCACTGGTTCTTGAGGATAGGCGCATCCACTTCGAGGAAGCCTTCCTCGGCATGCAGACGGCCTTCCCAGTTGGAGCCCATGTTACCCGAGGGGTAACTGTTCAACTGCGAACGCGGGTCAATATTGTACTGGCCCTGGCGTTCCAGGCGCCATTCGGCACCGAAGGCGACACCGACATCACCGGCCGGAAGCTTCCAGGGCAGCACGCCTTGCAACGAAAAGGCACCGGCGGCCTGCTGCATGCGGGTCAGCGAGGAACTGGGCGGAACCAAGGGGCTGCCATACTTGGCCGGCGAAACATAGGCCAAGGTACCGGCGCTGATCTCGCCATTGCCGAACGGATCGAAGGGCACGCAACCTGTCAGTTCGCCGGCCGTGCTGATGCCCAACGAGTTGGCGGGAACCTGGCCGGCAATGCCGGTGACGCCAGTGGCGGCGCTCGGGGTGGCGGACAGAGTGCTCTGGCTGGGATTGAGCAGGGCGCGGCACTGGATCGAACCGATCGGCAGACCGGAAGTGCCGACATTGCCCGAGGTCACGCGCACCGCGTCCAGCGCATTATTGACGCGCACTTGGATTACCTGCAGCACGTTTTCCTTGATGCGGGCTTCGCTGTTCTGGATGTAGGCGGTCCAGGTCCAGTCATCGCCCAGGCTGCCGTCCAGCGTGAAGACGCCACGCTGCACCACCTTATTGGCCCAGCCGCAATTGTTGTACAGGGCGGCGCACTTCTTCTGCCAGGTGAACTTGGTGGCATCGTTGTAAACGCCGACACCGTTCGAGGCCGAGGGGCTGGTATTCTCGCGATTGCCCGAGAATTCGAAGCTGGTGGTGAAAGTCTGGGTCGGACGGGCCTGCATCTGCTGCAAGGTCAGAGGCGTAGCGCCGACCGCACCGGAGGGGTTGTTGGTGTAGTTTTGCTTCGTATAAGGATTATAGCCGTTCGACAGTTCCGTGCCGCAAGCCGCGGTGGGAGCAGAACCCGCCGGCGCAGTACCCGGGCTGCCGGTACCGGGGGGCGTACCGCCCGGGCCAGCGCAGACAAAGTCCTGCGCGATCTGATCGGGGACAAACGGGTTATCCGCATAGATAACGCGGTTGGTACCCGAAATGGTGTTGCCCGAAATGCGCGTCGTAAGGCGGGACAGGTTCAACTGGATTGAGGCCTTCACATCGGGAAGGACCTGATAGCTGACATAGGTGAAATAGTTGCCGACATGGTAGGGGTTGGTCGAGGGACCCCAGCCGCCGGTACCGAATTGGTTGTTGGTGCAGCCATTATAGCAGGTGGTGCTGCCATAAAGGGTGCCGTAATTGAACTGCACCGGATTCTTGTTGTCGGCCTGGAAATAGACGCCTTTGAGATAATTGCCGCCGGGGGCCACGCCGCTGGCATTGCCTGCGTTGGCAATCGGCGAGCCGGCCGTGCCATTGGTATTGGAAGCAATCAGGCCGCCTTCAACTGTCTGGGTATTACCCAACCCATAGGCATAGATCAGGGCCGGCTGGCCGACCGCGACGGAAGAGCAGGTGCCGTTGGTGGTGCCGGACGCATAGACAATGGCGCCCGCGCAATAGGCCGAATTGTAAACCAGACCGCGGCCATTGGGGGTGTGAGAACGCCAGACATCGCCGGCGAACAGGTCCGCGTCGGCGTGGGTGATGTCCACCGCGGCCACGATATGGCCCTTGCCGCCCATGAAGGAGGTACCCCAGGCAGCCGACAGCTTATAGACCGGGTTGGAGACTTCGGTGCTGTTGGAATAGGTGACGTTGCCTTTGAAGCCTTCATAGGTCTTGTTGATGACGATGTTGATGACGCCGGTCACCGCATCGGAACCCCAGGCGGCGGAAGCGCCGCCGGTCACGACGTCGACGCGCTGGACCAGGCCCGAGGGGATCAGCGACAGGTCGACCTGGCCGTCCTGATAGTGATATTCGGTGGCGATTTCGAAGTGACCGCGGCCGCCCGCAAAGGTGGTACCGGCAGCGGCCTGAAACAGGATGTTGCCCACGTCGCCATAGGTCGACAGGCCGGCCTGGGTGTTCATCTTGAACCCTTCGAACCG
>JAFAVT010000027.1 GCA_019242275.1 Alphaproteobacteria bacterium | reverse complement strand
GCAATCCGGGTCATGTCGAGGCCTTGTGCAATCAGGGCGCGGTGCTGAAGACCGCCGGCCGACCGGCCGAAGCGCTGGCTTCCTATGAGCGGGCATTGGCCTTGAAGCCTGGCCATGCGCCGGCCTTTAACGGGCGCGGCGCGCTGTTGCTGGACGCCAACCGTTATCAGGAGGCGCTGGCCGCCTATGACGCGGCGCTGGCGGCCGAGCCGGATTTTCTGGTGGCGCGGTGCAACCGGGCCCGCACCTTGCAATTTCTGGGACGCTTTGACGAAGCGCGCGCCGATTTGCTCCACGCCATGACGCTGGCGCCGGAGCGCAGCGCCACCTATCTCGACTATACCGAAAGCGTCACCATCATGCCGGGCGATCCCCTGCCGGCGAAGATGGAAGCGCTGCTGCAAACCACGCAAGACGAGACCGCGCGGCTGGAACTGCATTTCGCCCTGGGCAAGGCCTATGCCGATCTGGGCGAGCCCCGGCACAGCTTTGAACATCTGCTCAAAGCCAACGCCCTCAAGCGGGCAAGGACGCCATACGACGAAGCTGCTGCCATGGCCTTTTTTGACCGCATCGAACAAATTTTCACCCCGGCCCTGCTAACGGCGAAAGCGAACATGGGCAATGCTTCAAAGCGCCCAATCTTCATCATCGGCATGATGCGCTCCGGCTCGACCCTGGTGGAGCAAATTTTGGCCAGCCATCCCGCCGTGCACGGCGCCGGCGAATTGCCGGCCTTCACCCGCCTGGCGCCGCCTGGTTATCCTGACAATGTCCCTGGCCTCGAAAGCGCGGCGTTGCAGGAACTGGCGCGGGCCTATCTGTCAGAACTGGAGCGGCTGGCCCCCGGCGCCGCCCGCGTTACCGACAAGATGCCGGCCAATTTCTTCTGGACCGGGCTGATCCATCTCGCCTTCCCGAACGCCGCCATCATTCACACCAGGCGCGATGCGGTGGACACTTGTGTTTCCTGCTTCTCCAAACTGTTCACCGAGGATCACCCCTATACCTATGACCTTGGTGAATTGGGGCGTTTTTACCGCCGCTATGAAAAGCTGATGGCGCACTGGCACCGCGTCCTGCCGCCGGGGCGCATCCTGGATGTGCGCTATGAGGATGTGGTGGCCGAGCTGGAAATTCAGACCCACCGCATCATTGCTCATTGCGGCCTGGAGTGGGACGAACGCTGTCTTTCTTTCCACACCAACAAACGGCCGGTCCGCACCGCTTCGGTGGCGCAGGTCCGCCGACCACTTTACGGCAGCGCGGTGGGCCGGGCGCGGGCGTATGAGGAATTTCTGGGGCCGTTGAAAGCGGCACTGGCGGACGCATAACACCAACGTGTCATGGCCCGCCTGAGTTTACACTCCGGCCGCGCGAAGCGCGGACCGGGGTGCGCGGGCCATCCAGGGCAAAGGCACAATCGCCAGTAATGGAGTGCGCGTCACCTGGGTGGCCCGCATTCGCGGGCCATGACAATCAGAGGGAAGCGCACTACTTCGGCGTCAGCTTCAGCAGCTTGCTCCCAATCGGCGTGTCATCGGCCATGCTGGAGCCGCCGGTGTCGGTCAGCACATACACCGCCCCATCCGGGCCCTCAGCGACATGGCGGATGCGGCTGCCCAAATCCGTTAGCAGCGGCTCTTCCGCCATCACCTTGCCGTTCCTGATAGTGAGACGATCCAGAAACTTGCCGTTCAGCATGGCCACGAACAGGCTGCCGCGCCACTGCGGGAAAAGCTTTCCGTCATGCCAGGCAATGCCGGAAGGATCGCGCGACGGGTCCCAATAATAAACCGGCTGTTCCAGCCCGTCGCGGTGCGTCAATCCGTTGCTGATCAGGGTGCCCGGATAATCAATGCCGTGGGTGATCAGCGGCCAGCCGTAATTCCTGCCCTTGGCAATGACATTGACTTCATCGCCGCCGCGGGGGCCAAGCTCGGCTTCCCACAATTTGCCGTCGGGCGCGAACACCAAACCTTGCGGGCTGCGATGGCCATAGGACCAGATTTCCGGCCGCGCCCCTGCCGTCTTCACAAAAGGATTGTCCGGCGCCGGCGCCCCATCAGGCGTGATGCGGATGATCTTGCCCAGGTCATTGTCCAGCTTCTGCGCGCTCAGCCAGTCGGGCACGGTCTGCTGCGGATTGTCGTCGCGGTCGCCGATCACCACCAGCAGATTGCCGTCACGGCCGAAAGTCATGCGCCCGCCGGTCTTGGCCCCCAGCCGCTCCGACGGCCAGGCGGGCATGGTGCGGAAGATCACGGTGACATCGCGCACGCTGTTGGTCGCCTCGTCCAGCACGGCGCGGGCAACATAGGTGTTGCTGTTGGTGATGCCGGGGCCGGGCTGGCGCGGCCGGGTCTCGAAGAAGGTGAAAAAGATGCGGTGGTTGCGACGGAAATTGGGGTCCAGCACCACATCCAAAAGGCCGAACTCGCGCGAGGCCGAAACCGCCGCCACGCCCGTCACCGGCGGTGCCATCTTGCCGTCCGGGCTGATAATGCGCAGCGCTCCCGGCAGCCGTTCGGTGACCAGAATTTTCCCGTCAGGCAAAAAGGCAATGGCCCAGGGCGCGTGCATCTGGTCGGTAAGCGTGGTGATCTTAAAGGGCGCGCTGGCGTGATAAGGCGCGCGGGTCTGTTCCTTGAACAAGGGCGCGTCGCTGGGAAGCTCCGGCGACCAGGTTTCGATTGTCGCGCCTTCCTTCAGCAGGGGCGGCGGATTGATGCCGCGATTGCCCTGCACCGCCCCTGGTATGGCGGGCACCTGCGCCGACGCCAGCGCCGGTAAAAACAAAAGCGCAAGGGCGGCAATCCGGCGTTTCATGCTCATGCCTTCATGCTTATGTTTTCGGCGGGTTGGGCCGCTTCCTGGAGTCAAAGCCGTAACAGCGCTCCGGATTGTCCACCAGGATGCGCTGGCGCAAGGCGGGATCAGGCGCCCAGGTCTTCATGATCTCCAGCATCAGCACCGGATCGGGCCTTGCCTTGGGATCGGCGCTGGGGAACGGCCAGTTGGAAGCCCACAGGCACCGGTCCGGCGCCGCCTTCGCCAGGGCACTGGCGATGGCGATGCGGTCGGCATAACCGGGCGGGCCGCTTTTCGAGCCCGAATCCGGGCTCGACAGTTTTACCCAGGTATGACCGACATCCATCAGGCGGCGCAGGGTGGTATAGGCCGGCGATTTCACGCCCTGTTCGCCGGGAATCCCGGCCATGTGATCCACCACCAGATCCACCGGCAGGCTCAGCAGCATCTTTTCCGCCTGGACATATTCTTCAGGTTTCAGATTGAGCTGCATGTGCCAGGCCTGCGAGGCGATCTTGCGGGCCAGCGGCATCAGGTCGTTCAGGGTCAGGGGATTGCCGGCGCCGGTCTGTAGCCGCGCCCCGCGAAAGCCCGCGGCATGCAGCTTCTTCAAGGCGGCCGCGTCAATGTCAGGCTTGACCACCGCCACGCCGCGGGCATTGGGCCATTGCGCGGCGATGAAATCAGCGGCGGGATCATTGTCGAAGGCATAGGTGGAAGGCGTCACCGCCACGCTGCGGCTGGTGCCGAGCTTGGCCTGGTATTTGCGATAATCCGCCAGCGTCGCGGGCGGCGGTTTCAGCACTGCCGTTTTGGCGTAGGGCCAGCGCTTGTCATAGATGTGATGGTGACAGTCACAGGCGCCGGCGGGCACCGCAAAGCTCACCTTGTCCAGCGCCGCTTCGGCCTGGCCCGCCGCCAGCGCCGATGCCGCCATGCCGCCAATCACCGCGCGGCGATGCAAATCCATATTGTCGTGCGAAGCCATGTCATCCTCCCCCAGGATTTTGTTTGCTTTACGGGATGAAATGCGTTGCAGGACGGGAGCATGTCGCCCTCTCCCGGTCTTGGCAAGTGTCCCCAGCCGCGCGACTATTCCGCCGATAAAAGGGGGCGGGCATGGATCAGGACGGCGCAACGCGACGGCAGGCCTTGGGTCTTGGTCTCGGCGCCCTGGCAGCGGCCGGCGCGGTGGAGGCTCTCAGCGGCGGCCACGCTTTTGCCGCCGTGGGCGACATGGCCGGCCTTGCCTGGGCCAACAATGCCATGCGCTGGGCCCAAGTCGCCTTCACCGAGGAAGACCCGCCTCGCTATGACCCCAATTTCTGGTTCGACCTGTTCAAAAAAACCCATATCGAGGCGGTGACGCTGTCGGCCGGCGGCGACATCGCCTTCTATCCGACCAAGGTACCGCTGCATAAGCGGGCTCGCGATCTGGGCGACCGCGACATGCTGGGCGAGATGATCAAGGGCTGCCGCGCCTTGCAGATGAGCGTGGTCTGCCGGGTTGATCCCCACGCCATGAGCGAAGAGGCCTATGCCACCCACCCCGAATGGGCCGCCTGCACGGCTGACGGCAAGCCCCGCCGTCATTGGGCGGCCGCCGACATGTGGGTGACCTGCCAGAATGGCGGCTTTTATTTCGACTTCATGCCCGCCGTACTGAAAGAGATTACCCAGCTTTATGGCCCGGAAGGCTTTTTCGGCAACCGCTGGGCCGGCAGCGGCATGTGCTGGTGTGCTACCTGCCGCACCAAATTCCGCGCCGCCACCGGACTTGAGCTTCCCACCGGCAACGACCCGCAGGAGCCGCGCCGGGCCGCCTATATCCTGTGGGATCGCCAGATGCGAAGCCAGCAGTTCAAGCTGTGGAACGACACGGTGGCGGCGGTGAAGAAGGATTGTTTCTTCAGTCCCAACGGTGGCCTCAACGATCCCAACACTGTCGTCCATCCGCTGGTGGCGGTGGATCGCCAGGGCCGCAGCGGCACCACCCCACTCTGGATGATGGGCAAATATGCCAAGCAGGTGCGGGCCTATATGCAGAATCTGCCGGTCTATGGCCTGTTCAATGTCGGCATCGAGGATACCAACCGCTGGAAAGACAGCGTGCAGCGCGGGCCCGAACTGGAAGCCTGGGCCCATGCCGGCATCGCCCAGGGCTTTCGCCCCTGGTACTGCAAGTTCAACGCTCGCATCTTTGATCCGCGCTGGGTGGCGCCGGTGACCAGGATTTTTGAATGGCACCACGCCCACGACAAATACATGCGCAACACCGCCAATCTGGCGAAGGTGGCGATCCTCAACTCCTATCAAAGCGGCACCTTCACCGCCGGCGGGGTGGCGCCGGAAGCCGGCGATGGCATCCGCGCCGCCGCCCGCGTGGCGGACGCGCAAAATGGCTATTACCAGGCGCTGGTCGAGGCCCGCATTCCTTTTGAGATGGCGGACGACCGCCAGATGGAGCCGCAGCACATCTCCCGTTATCGCGTGCTGGTGCTGCCCGACGTGGCGGCCCTGTCGGATGCGCAATGCCGGCAATTGCGCGCTTTCGTGATGGCCGGCGGGCGCCTCGTCGCCACTGGCGAGACTTCGCTCTATGACGAAGTGGGAAAAAAGCGCGCCAATTTCGGTCTGGCCGATCTGTTCGGCTGCGATTACGTAAAGACCGAAAGCGGCCTCAAGAATTCCTATCTGACACCCCGCCATCCCCATCCCCTGGTGCGGGGATTGGAGAACGCGCCCCGCATCATCGCCGCCACCCAGCAACTGACGGTAAGGCCGCATGATACGCAGCGCCAGCCGCTGACTTTGGTGCCGGCCTATCCCGACCTGCCGATGGAGCGGGTTTTCCCCGACCAGGAAGATACCAGCATTCCTATGGTGTTCTGCCGCGAAGTCGGCCGCGGCCGGGTGGTCTATTTCCCCATGGATATTGACCGCACCTTCTGGGAAGTGCTGCACGAAGACCATCTGCTGCTGCTGAAGAACGCAGTGCTGTGGGCGATGGATGAACCTCAGCCCATGACGGTGACCGGGCCCGGATTGGTGGACATTTCCTATTGGCGGCAAAAGAATTCGCTGGCGGCGCATCTGGTCAACATGAACAACCCCATGTTCATGAAAGGCCCCTATCGCGAGATGCTGCCCGCCGGTCCCTACACCGTCTCGCTGGCGCTCCCGGACGGCGCCAAGGTGGGCGGCGTCAAGTTGCTGGAGTCAGGCACCGTGGCGAAGACGAAGATGGTGAGTGGGCGGCTGGTGGTGGAAGTGCCGCGCATTCGCCTGCATGAAGTGGTGGCGGTGGAGCTGGCCTAGCGCATTTTAATCTCAGACGGAAGCGGCCGCCTCACCCTTCGACAAGCTCAGGGTGAGGAAATAAAGCAATCCTCATGCTGAGCTTGTCGAAGCATGAGAGCGGTGATGTAAGCTCTACATACTCGCCCAAAAGAAACGCCCGGCAATTGAGCAGCCGGGCGTTCCGGGGGAGATGCCGCAGCCTTGGCTGCGCCATGTCCGATCACAACGCCCCATGGCGGGATAAAGTGCCGTCAAGGCGCTGGATCGTGACAGGAACCGCTATTTTATTTTCCGCCCTTCACATCCAGTTGGACGGAAGCGGTATGCTGCGGGGCGCCGCCGCCATGCAAATAGAAAAAGCCGCCCGCCAGAACCGCCACCACCACTAGGCCCAAAAGGAAGGCCAATACGGTGTTGCCGCCTCCCGAACCGCCGGTCTCGATGATCTTGTCTGCCATGGAAGTCTCCATCTGACGTTCCAGCGGAAAACGGCTCGTATGCGGTTGGCGTTCCTGGAACCAGCTAATGACCTCTGCTTGGTACGGTGAGACGCGGAACGTCCCAATGCCCTGATGGTTCTTTGTTGGTCTCACTTGTCAGGGAGTCTCCATGTTAAACCGTAGCAGCTTGCTCATCACCGCGGCCGTTGCCGCCTTCGTCCTCGCCAGTCCCGCCGCCTTTGCGCAATCCTCTTCCACCGTCGGCGCCGGCAGTTCCACCACCGGAAACGGCAGCGCCAGCACCGCGATCGGTACCGGCGGTTCGTCCTCCGGCAGCCGCAGTGGTTCGGGTTCCTCTTCGACGCTGGGCGTGGGCGCCGCCACGGCTGGCAATGGCAGCGCCAGCGCGGCATTGGGAACCGGTGGCTCGTCCTCCGGTTCGGGCCGCCGCAGCGGTTCGTCCTCCACCTTGGCGGTGGGCGGAGCCACGGCAGGGCACGGCTCAACCAGCACCGCCTTGGGCACCGGCGGGTCGTCGGCAGGCTCAGGCAGCCGCACCTCTTCGACCATGGCAGCCGGCGGCAGCAGCAGCGGCAGCGGGCGCACCAGCAGCACCATGGGGACCGGCGCGTCGCAGACCGGCACCGCCAACCGCCGCCAGGATGTCGCCGCCAATGAGCGCTCGGCCTCCGAGCGGGGCACAAAACATCCGGCCAAAGCGCGCAAGCACAAAGGCGACAACGACCGCGATGACCGCTGAGGCTCCATGACGCTGCGTAAGGCCATATCCATTCTGTTGCCCGTCATGGGGCTGATGAGTCTTGGCCCGGTTTCCGGGCAACAGGTGGATGTGACCGCAGGCCCCTTGCACGGCCAGGCCATTGCCGGCGCCAGCGACATGCGCCGTTCCTCAACCCCCTGCCCGAGCCGCGGCATCATTGCCCGCTCGGCAGGGGGAGCTTCCTCGGCATCGGTTTCCGTCAGCTCGTCCAACGGCACCACCGCGGTGGGCGGCGCCGCTTCGCCGGGCGGTACGGTGCAGGAACTCGGCTGCAACAAGGCGGTCAAAAAGAAAGCAGCGGTAGCTTCGAAAAGGAGGAAGCCATGAAGCTTGCGATAGTCCTTGCTGCAACCGCCGCCCTGGCGGTTAGCCCGGCCCTGGCACAAACCAACACCACCGGCGGATCGGGGGGCACGGCTTCTTCCAACGGCACCTCGGCCTCCACCCTGGGCGTGGGAGCCCGCTCAACCAGCGGAAATCAGACCTCCACCGCACTGGGCATGGGTGCGGCCGCGGCCGGCGGCAGCCACCAACAGGCACGGGCCGCCGTCCATGGCAATAACAACCTCAACGGCCAGGCGATGGCGCAAGCCCATGACGGCGGCACCTTCTCCAAATCACACACCGTCTGCCACAACACCGACTGCCGCATCAAAACCATGGCCCATGTCCCCGGAGAAAAACCGGTGAAATCCACTTCCACCTCAAGCCAATAGTGGCGATAGGGAAACGGACGGAGAAGCGCATGCGGACGAAATTGCTTCTGACCACCGCCGCCGCCATCTGCCTGGCCGCAGGCGCCGCCTTTGCCGAAGATGAGCAGCAAAATCAAAATCAAAACCAGGAAAGCCCCGGCATCGTCGCCCAAGCCGGCGAGGCGGCCGGCCGCGTCGCCGGCGCAACCGCAGGCACGGCTGTCGGTGGTCCCATCGTCGGTGCCGTCACCGGCGTGGTGGGCGGCGCCGTCGGCGGCGCCGTGGGTAAGGTGGTGGAAGGCTCGTCCAAAAAGAAATGCGACAGTAAGGCGAAGAACGACAAGGACTGCAACAAACAGTCAGACAATCAGGCCTCTGAGGATAAGCAGGCGCAGAACGAACAGACGGCCAGCGCCAGCGTCAACGCGGACGACGAGCAGAGCCGGTAGCCAATAAAGGCGTTGCTTCGGTTCGACACACCAGGGCACCTGCAAGTCGCGATCGCTGCTGTCCCTCGCCGCTTGGGCGGAAATACTCCACGGCGCGATCAACTCCCGTCGAAGGTGCGCCTTCCATAAAGCAACGTGATATTTATGCGGCGATTCAGATAGCCGTCCTTGAAGTTAATCGCATCGGTTTCATGAAAAAGATCAGAATCGAAAATAACGGCACGATTAGCGTGATGCGGCACAATCACGGAGTTAGCGCCGGCCTGCTTTAAAAACTCGCGAGCCGCAGGCTCATCCGAGTTATAGCGTTGGAAATCCCAGTCCAGAGGCGCGCTTTTATCCCAAAGAACCAGACCACCGTGGGCCGGATCGAGGTTGGCTTCGTCCGGCGTGATCCAGAAATTGACGTTTACGACGGCCTGATCCGCATGCAGCCTTATGCCGGAAAGAGCTGAGTCGTATTTGAAGCCCCAAAGGCGAACCAGGCCATGCCCCCGGAAGATAGAAGGAAAGGTATCGCGCAATTCTTCCGCGATCTGCGCCAGGAGCGGGCAGCTAAATCCATGTTCCTGCATGGCCCCGAGATAACCGCCCGGATAAGGCTGCTTCCAGACGGTGGAGCCCCAGCAAAAGCGGCGCAGTGCCGTCAATGCTTCCACGCTTAGCAGATCGTCAATAACAACGATCTGGGGATGGTTGCTCAACCATTGTTGGGTAACCGCGTCGCTATTGAAGCCATTGACAGCTCTGCCGGCCAGTCGGTCCCCATCCATAAGATGATAAGTCCCCGCCGGAACAACAACAGCTTGGCCGGCCAACCACGCTCGCTGTTCAAGGTCATGTCTGATCTTGTGGGCGGGCTCACCGGCATCGTGCTGTGGCCGATCGCTATAGGTTAGCGCGCCGTGACGTGCATAGCATTCCATCCCTTCACGGATGCGATTCATCTCGCACAGCAGGCCGCCGCGCATGGCGAGCACTTCCGGATTGCTTGGCGATAGAATAGCGGCCTTTTCAGCCGCCGCGAGGGCCGCGTCGAATTGCTGGTCGAACCGCAGGACCGAGGCATACTGGGCCCACAGCCCGGCATCATTGGGCTCCAGCGTGACGGCCTGGGCCAGGCTCCTTGCCGCTTCGTTGAAGCGCTTTTGCTGGCTCAGGGCGCTTGCCTGACCACGCAAGATTTGCGGATCGGCCGGCGAAAGCGTGCGGGTCCGGTCAAACGCTGACACAGCTTCGGCGAACCGCTTTAAGTCGGTGAGGACCAGGGCGCTGTTCTTCCAGGCAGGAGCATAGTCGGGCCGTATTCTGGTAGCGTGATTATAGCTCGCCAACGCCTCGTCGAGACGGCCCACAGCTTGCAAGGCAATGCCGCGATTATTCCATGCCTGAAAGGAATCCGGTGCGTGCTTTAAATAGCTGTCAAAATCATTCACGGCGTCAGCATGATGCTGCAATTGCAAGCGCGCCGTCGCCCGGTTGTAAAGCGACGCTGTATAGTCCGGTTGTAAGGTCAATGCCTGAGAGAAGCTGGTTTCCGCCTCTTCTGCCCGTCCCTCGGCCAACAGGGCCGTTCCCCTGTTATTCCACGCTGCCGCATGGGGCCGAACTTGCAGCGCCCGCTCAAAGGCGCTGATCGCTTCTCTATTGCGGCCAAGCTCCGCAAGAAGAACGCCTTGGTTATACCATGCGTCGCAATTGCCTGGCTGGCGCGACGTAACCGCGCCGAAGTCCTCAAGTGCCTGCCTGGGATTTATCCGGTACCCGATGGTGGCGCGTAATATAAGCGCTTCCGCGAATGTGGGATCCCTGCGCAAAACCTCGTTGAGGCAATCCAGCGCCTGAGCCGGATTATTCTGCTGATTAAGCAGAAGCGCGAGAAGATATCCGGCCATGGTGTCTTCCGGTGTTGCCGCCAGGACCTGGCGATACAATGGCGCTGCCTCGGCAAGTCGGCCCTGCTGATGAAGGCGCTTGGCTTGTTCGAGGGTTGTTTGCAATGTGCGCCCACTCATTGTCGCCGGCTTCACCTGTATCGTGTTTACCGGACCGGCGCCTTGATTATAGCACAAGGCTTCTCAACCGTTTTTTACTTTCCCGTCGAGCGTGGGAAGCGTCCTCCTGCCAAGCAATGGTTACTGCACCGTCACCACCGCCACCGCCATGGCCGGCATGCGAAAGACCAGCTTGCCGTTTTCCGTCGTGCCGCTGAATGCGACGGGATGCACGGCATTGGGATTGTCGAAACTGTTGTGCGCATCCATCGCCGCGCCCGCCAGGATGCGCCCGCTGGCGCTGCCGGAAAGATTGGTGCGCACCGTCACCGCCCGGTGCGGGTCGGTATTGACAAGGGCGAGTACCAGTTTGCCGTCCTTGGCCCGCGCCGCTGAAACATCCACCAGCGGCAAGTTTGTGCCGCCAAAGCTGTATTGGGCGTTCGACACCATGGCCTTGTAGGGCGTCGCCTCCATGAAAGGCTGATAGAGGTCAAACACATGATAGGTGGGCGTCAGCACCATCTTGTCCTTGTCGGTGAGGATCATGGCCTGCAGCACATTCACCATCTGGGCGATGGCCGCTAGCTTCACCCGGTCGGTATGGCGGTGGAAGATATTGAGGCTGAGCGCCGCCACTTCGGCATCGCGCATGGTGTTCTGCTGATAGAGAAAGCCCGGATGGCTGCCCGGCTCCTGTTGGTACCAGGAGCCCCATTCATCTACGAACAGGGCCGTGCGCTTGGCCGGATCATAGCGATCCATGATGGCGGTGACGTCGCGCAGCTGGCGTTCCAGGTCCAGGGCATAGCCCAACTGTTTGGCCCACTGATCTTCGCTGAATCCGGTGGCCGGGCCTTTGGGCCCAAGATTGGGCGGCATGGAATAATAGTGATAGCTGAGGGCCTGCATATACCCGCCAAAGGTGGGGCCGCCATTCTTCATCATCTCTTCGGTGAAGGCCTTGTAGTCCTGCCAGCGGTCGAGATTGCCGGTGCTGCCGCTGGCCACCTTGATGGTGCCCATGGCGTCCGGCGTGCGGATATAGCCGCTATAGCGGGCATTGTTGGCGGCGGCGACCTCGGGCCGCATATTGCCGCCGCAGCCCCAGGTCTCATTGCCGATGCCGACATATTTGAGAGTCCAGGGCTGCTGGCGGCCATTGCGGCGCCGTTCATTGGCCAGCGAACCCGCCTGGCTGGAGGTGATGTATTCCACCCAGCGCTGCGCCTCCAGCGGCGTTGCCGAGCCGACATTGATGGAGAGATAGGCGTCGGCGCCCAGAAGCTCCATCAGGTCGAAATACTCATGGGTGCCGAAACTGTTGTCTTCGGTGACGTCACCCCAATTGACGTTGATGCGGACGGGACGCTTTGCGCGGGGGCCGATGCCGTCGCGCCAGTCATAATTGTCGGCGAAGCAGCCGCCCGGCCAGCGCACCACCGGCACATGGATGGCCTTTAGCGCCGCCACCACATCCTTGCGATAGCCGCGGAAGTTGGGAATCTTGCTGCTGGGTCCTACCCAGAGGCCTTCATAGATGCCGCGGCCCAGATGCTCGGCAAACTGGCCATA
>JAFAVT010000330.1 GCA_019242275.1 Alphaproteobacteria bacterium | reverse complement strand
GCCTGGTTCTCGCGGTTGCGCGCCTGCTTGGCGCTGCCGCCGGCGCTGTCGCCCTCGACAATAAATAGTTCGCTCTTGGCCGGATCGCGTTCCTGGCAGTCCGCCAGCTTGCCGGGGAGGGAGGCGCCGTCCAGCACGCCTTTGCGTCGAGTCAGCTCGCGGGCTTTGCGCGCCGCCTCGCGGGCGGTGGCGGCCTCCACCACCTTGCCGACGACGGTGCGCGCTTCGGCGGGGTGGGTCTCGAACCAGGCGCCCAATTGATCCAGCACCGCCCCTTCCACCACCGGTCGGACCTCGCTGGAAACCAGCTTGTCCTTGGTCTGGGAAGAGAATTTTGGATCGGGGACCTTGACCGAGATAATACAGCTCAAGCCTTCGCGACAGTCATCGCCCGACAATGCCACCTTGTCCTTCTTGGCGGATGGCATTTCATCGGCATATTTGGTGACGACACGGGTCAGGGCTGCACGGAAACCGGCGACATGAGTGCCGCCGTCGCGCTGTGGAATGTTGTTGGTGAAGGCCAGCGTGCTCTCATGATAGGAATCATTCCAGGTCATCGCCACTTCAACGGTCATGCCGTCGCGCTCAGCCAGGATCATCACCGGGGCCGGGATCAAAGGCTGCTTGGCGCGGTCAAGATATTCGACAAAGGCTTTCAGGCCCCCGACATAATGCAGAGAGACTTCCTTGGCCTCGACGCCGCGCTTGTCAGCCAGCACAATGGTGACGCCGGAATTGAGGAAAGCCAATTCGCGCAGACGATGCTCCAGCGTGGCGAAGTCGAACCGGGTTTTGGTGAAGGTCTGCGGCGAGGGCAGGAAGGTGACTTCGGTTCCCTTCTTTCCGGGGGCTTCACCGACAATCTTGAGCGGTGCCACGGCGTCGCCATGCCGGAATTGCATGTAATGTTCCTCGCCATTGCGCCAAATGCGCAAGTCGAGGAATTCTGACAGGGCATTGACCACCGAGACACCGACGCCGTGCAGCCCGCCGGAAACCTTATAGGCATTCTGCTCGAACTTTCCGCCGGCATGAAGTTGGGTCATAATGACCTCGGCGGCTGAAACCCCTTCTTCCTTATGGATGTCGGTAGGAATGCCCCGGCCATTGTCGCGCACGGTACAGGAGCCGTCGGCATTCAATATCACATCAATGCGATCGGCATGGCCGGCCAGAGCCTCGTCCACCGCATTGTCCACCACCTCATAGACCATGTGGTGCAAGCCCGAGCCGTCATCGGTGTCTCCGATATACATGCCGGGGCGCTTGCGCACAGCATCCAGTCCTTTGAGGACCTTAATGCTTTCGGCGCCGTATTCATTTTGCACAGGCAGGGGTTCAGCCATTCAACTCACCATGATGAGAGCGCCGGCGCCCGCCATGGCGGCGCCCGCTCCCTTGTTGACACGCCGCCGAGCGATCGGCGAAGCGACGAATTTGGACAGCCGCGCAGCCAGGGCGGCATAGGTCAAGGTGATCGTGGGGATCACCAAAACGGTAGCGCCGCAAAGTTGCAGCCAGCCGGTTGCATTCAGCATGCGAGGATCAACCGCAACCGGCAGCAGCGCCACGAAGAAAGCGATGGGCTTGGGATTGCCCAGCGTTAGGCCAAGAAAAGCGATAAAGCCGCGTCCAGCGGATTGGGGGGCGGTCTCGACCGCTTCCTCCACCTGCGCGGTCCAGTATTTCCACGCGAGATAAAAGAGATAAAGGCCGCCCGCGATTTTCACGATCAGGAAAAGGTGGCCCATCGCCTGTGCCAGCACGGCCAGTCCGAAGGCTGACAAGGTCATCAAAACAAGATCGCCGCAGAGAATACCCAAGCTGGCAGGAATGGTGGCACGCAAGCCCGACCCCAACGCCCGCGCCGCAATGGCGATGACGCCGGGTCCCGGCGTTGCGACTGCAACGGCATAAAGGCCGATATAAAGCAGCCAGCCGTGTAGCGGGATCATCGTGGCACCTCGCGAAAGCAACCATCCTCGACGGCGAAAATTTGTGCTTCTACCTCATCGAAAAGCGAAAGATCGGTGCCGGTCATCCAGGCTTGGGCACCCAGGGCCGAAATCTCCGCGAACAGGGCGGTGCGGCGCATGGTGTCGAGATGGGCGGCGATCTCGTCCAGCAGCAGCAGCGGCGCCAGGCCGCCGCGCGCCCGGGCCAGTTCGCGGGCATCGGCCAGCATGATGGAAATCAGCAGCGCCTTCTGCTCGCCCGTGGAGCAGTCGCGGGCATCGGCGCGCTTGGCGGTGTGGCGGGCATTGAGGTCGGTCAGATGCGGCCCCACCAAGGTGCGGCCGGTCTCAGCGTCGCGCAGACGTGTGGCAGCCAAGGCATTGCGCAGGGTTTGGGCGTCATCGAACATTTCCCCCGTCAGCGCCAGCGCGGCGGAAGGGAAGACGCCTTGGCGCTCGCTCAAGGCTCGGTTCAGCCGCTCCAGCGTGGTGGCGCGGGCACGGGCAATCTCAATGCCGGCTTCGCCCATCTCATTTTCCAGTCCATCCAGCCAGGTCGGATCACGAGGGCCATATTTCAGTAGCCGTGCCCGCTCGCGCATGGCGGTCTCATAGCGGGTGGAAGCGCGGGCATGGGAAGGTTCAAAACCCAGCACCAGCCGATCCAGAAAACGCCGCCGTCCACCCGCGCTTTCTATGAAGATGCGGTCCATGGCTGGTGTCAGCCAGATCATTTGCACGACGTCGCCCAGATCGGCAGAGCTCTTCGCTTCCACGCCGTTCAGCCGCACATGACGCTTTTCGCCGCCATTGGCCGATAGCGTCAGCCCGGTGCCGATCTCATAATCAGTGCCGCCTCGCGTCACCGTTGCCGCCACCGCCCATAGCGCGCCCTCCGATGGGGCAGGTCCTTTGTGAACATGCTCGGAGAGTTTGGCGCCGCGCAAGCCGCGGCCGGGTGACAGAAGCGAGATGGCATCCAGTATGTTGGTCTTGCCGGCGCCGTTGGGGCCCGCCAAGACCACCGGCGCCCCCGAAAGCATCAATGCGCCGCTGACATAGGAACGGAAGTTGCTGAGGCGCAATTGCGTCACCGCCAGCGGGGAAGCCAACGCTCCGCGGTTTTGGGCGATGTCGGGCGCGAACGCCAATCTCAGACCCGAAGCGGCATGAGGACGTAAAGTGTACGGGTATCGCCCGCGTCCTCAATAATGGCGGGTGAGCCTGCGTCCGACAGCAGGAAGCGTACTTCCTTGCCTTCGATCTGGCTGGTTATGTCCAGCAGATAGCGGGCGTTAAAGCCGATCTCCAGGGCGCCGGCGCTGTAGGTGGCGCCGACATCCTCCGTCGCAGTGCCGCTTTCCGGGTTGACCACCGACAGTGTCACCTTGTCCTTGCCAAGACCCAGCTTCACGGCCCGGGTCTTGTCAGCACTGATGGTGGAAACGCGGTCCACTGACTGGGCGAAATCCTTGGCATCCAGCGCCAGCACCTTGTCGTTGCCGGCGGGAATGACCCGCTCATAGGGCGGAAAATTGCCATCAATCAGCTTGGAGGTGAGTTCGACGCCGTTGAAGCCGAACTGAATCTTGGTGTCCGACAGGGCGATGTCTATGGCGCCATCGGCATCGTCCAGCAGCTTCTGCAGCTCGCCCACGGTCTTGCGTGGCACGATCACACCAGGGATGGCGGCGGCGCCTTCCGGCAGCTCCAGTTCGAAACGGGCCAGGCGGTGACCGTCAGTGGCAACGGCCCGCAGCACCGCCGGCTTGGCGTCCTTGGCGGCGTGCAGATAGATGCCATTGAGATAGTACCGCGTCTCTTCGGTCGAGATGGCAAAGCGGGTCTTGGCAATGATGCGTTTGAGATCGTCGGCCGCCAGGCGGAACTTGTGGGGCAGGGCGCCCGCCGCCATCTGGGGAAAATCCTCCCGCGGTAGGCAGGCCAGTTCGAAGCGCGACGAGCCGGCGGAAACCGACAGGCGGCCACCTTCGGATGCCAGCAGTTCGACCTGCACCTGGGCGCCATCCGGGAGCTTCCGGACAATGTCGTAAAACATATGGGCCGGGGCAGTGGCGGCGCCATTGCGCAGAATATCGGCGGGCAAAGTCTCCACGATCTCAATGTCCAGGTCGGTGGCGGTGAGCTTGAGGCCGCTCTTGCCGGCCTCGATCAGCACATTGGACAGGATGGGGATGGTGTTGCGGCGCTCAACCACGCTCTGGACATGGTTTAACGCCTTGAGGAAAGCGCCGCGTTCGACGTTGATCTTCATGGTTTCTCAGCCACCTGTTGGACACAGCATCCGGACTGCGGAAACCCCGCCCGGGAAGCCTGACTTCTTGTGTTTGGGAGAGCCTTCAAGGGCCCCAAGACTCAAGGGCCGAACCCTAGCAGAGCTGCCTTTCCCAAGCTAGAAAATCGACCTGAAAAAACGGCTTTTGTAGCCGAATTTTTGCTGGATTTCCGGGCTTTTATCGCACCGGCGGCCGGGCGGGGTCCGAAAGCAAAAATGCCCGGATTTATCCGGGCATCTTTCTTAAAGATCGCCTTTCCGCTGCAACATCTGAGAGAGGAAATCCACCTCCTGCCGGAACAGGGCATCTTCGCCGATCAGCGCCTCGATGCGGCGGCAGGCATGCAGCACCGTGGTGTGGTCGCGGCCGCCAAACCGCCGGCCGATTTCCGGCAGCGAGCGGGTAGTGAGCTTGCGGGCCAGGTACATCGCCACCTGGCGGGGCCGTGCCACCCGGCGGGCGCGCTGGGGCGAATGGAAGTCCTTGACGTCGAGCTTGTAAAACTCGGCGGTCTTTCTTTGGATGTCCTCGATTGAGGTCTTCACCCCCGGTGAGGTGCGCAGCCCCACCGCCTCATCGGCCACTTCCAGGGTCACCGGCTTTTTGGTGAGGTCGGCATAGGTGGCGATCTTAGTAAAGACGCCAATCAGTTCCCGGGGGCTAGCATCGTTCATATCGGCGATGCGCTCCAACACTTGCTCCGGCAATACCACCTCCGGCTTGTGCCTGCAGAAATCGCTGGCGCGGCGTTTCAGAATTGCCAGACGGGTGTCGCGGTCCGGCTTGTCCAGGGCGATCACCAATCCACCCGACAGGCGTGACTTGACGTCAGCGCCCAGACCTTCCAGGCCCGCGGGCGCGCGGTCGGCAGCGATGACCACCCGGCGGCGCAGATCGGCAAAAGCGTTGACGGTGTAGAGGAACTCCGAGGCGGTAGCGGCACTGCGGCAGATATGCTGCAGATCGTCAATGATCAGCACTTCGGCGGTGCGCAGCTCTTCCTTGAAGGTCAGCGTGTCCTTGCGATAAAGCGCGCCCAGGAAATGGCGCATGAAGTCTTCGGCCCTGAGGAACAGCGTGCGTTTGCCGCGCTTCCGGAATTCCAGCGCCGCGGCGTTCAGCAAATGGGTTTTGCCATAGCCAAAGCCGCCATGGATATAGAGCAGCGGCAGATCGGCCTGACCACCTTCAGCGAAATCGCGTGCCGCGCCGTGACCGAAGGCGTTCGCGGCGCCGGGAATGAAGCTGTCAAAGGTCTGCTGCGGATGCAGCATCCGGTTCCACAGGCTTTTGGCGCTGTCGTCGGCCGGCGCAGTCTCGCGCGGCGGCAGATAGGAAACTGTGGCGGTTTCTGCGGGCTCGCGCGCCGGCATGACATTGGCGCCGATGCTGGGAGCCGCCATCACGATGGTGATGGAAGCCGGGTTGAAACCTTCGGCGCGGAAGGCGCGCTCGATGCGCGGGACATAATGGTTGGCGACCCAGTTGCGCACGAACGGCTTGGCAGCCCCGATGCTGAGTTCATCGCGCTCAAAGCCTTCCAGGCTGAGCGGTGCGATCCATGCCTCGAACACTGCATCGCCCAATTCGCGGCGCAGACGCTCGCGCACAAGGCCCCACGCCGCCCGCCAATCCGACCGCCTTGCCTGTCCCGTCATTGTCGTCATCTCACCAAACCCGTTGTTGTGATCCGGCAGGTATTCCTGTCCGGCCGTTTCAAGAAATCAGTTTTGCCGCCAAGGCAGTCCATCTGCCTTCCAGCCATTTACCTTGCCGCGATGGCACATCCCGTCGGGATCGCCTTCGAAGCCGCCGGCGATGTTGTAGGCGCGTGTGAAGCCCAGGGCGGTCAAGGCGACGGCAGCGGCGCGCGAGCGCGCGCCCGAACGGCACAGCATCAATACCGGGGTGTCCTTGGTTGCGCCCGCCGCTGTCACCGCCGCTGCCGCCTCGCTGGCAAAAGCGGAATTGACCATCATCTCGGGAAAATGCTGCCACTCGATGCAGTGCACTTGACGCTTCAAGGTGGAAAGGTCGGGCAGGCCGACAAAGCTCCATTCCGCCATGGTGCGGACATCCACCAGCTGGGCTGCCGCCGTGCCGGCCAACAGATCCCAAGCCTGTTTGGGAGGGATGTCGCCGGCATAGGGAGAAGATGAGGCGGTCATGGGCGGCCAATCAGCAAAATTCCAGGAATTACCGGAGCAGACCCCAGCACAAAAACATCACAGTGGAAGTATTTCAGCGGTCTCTATACTCGAGACTGTTGCCAAGACTGAGGGTAAGACACGCGAATATTTTGCATTTATTTTCGCTAGTCTTGTTCATGGCTCTGTCCGTCCCCAACGCTTGGTTAAGATAGAATCAAGCGGCGGCGTCTCACAAGAGGGACAAAGGCCGAACAGGGTCTGATTCGCGAGAATTTTTCACTTTTACGAACGCGGCTAAATAACTGTGACGTATACGGAAAATGGTCCATTTGGAGACAGCTTTTGCAAATCAAGGGCTTGGACAAACGCTGTTCGCGCTGCATCGCCGAAATGCGACAAAAAGGTGTTTGTCAGCACACAGAACAATAAAAAAGGCCCGAAATTATCTTTCGGGCCATTCTATTCTGCAAAAGGTCAGAGATTCCAGCGGCTTGATTATTTCGCCAGTTTTGCGACGCGCTTGCTGAGGCGGGAAACCTTGCGGGCGCCGGTGTTCTTGTGCAGCACGCCCTTGGAGACGCCGCGCATGATTTCCGGCTCCGCGGCCTTGAGAGCGGCCAGGGCAGCGGTCTTGTCGCCGGCTTTGATGGCTTCCTCGACCTTGCGGATGAAGCCGCGCACCCGGGTCTTGCGCGCCGTGTTGATGGCGGTGCGCTTGGCAGTGGTACGGACCCGCTTCCGGGAGGAGGCGATATTGGGCATCAGGCATTCCTTGGCAAAAGAGGCGGGCGTATAGCGCGAGGTCCCTCTGGCGTCAAACAAAACCCTCTATTCGTCTCGAAATTCCGGCTTCCGCTTGGCTGCGAAGGCCGCCATGCCTTCTTTCTGGTCATGGGTGGCGAACATGGCGTGGAAGGCGCGGCGCTCATAGGCGAGACCTTCCGCCAGCGACATTTCGAACGCCCGATTAATGGCATCCTTGATCATGGCGGCGGCGGGCAGGGGCTGGGCGGAGATCTTCTGTGCCAGTTTGACCGCCTCGGCCATCAGTTCGGCCGCCGGCACCACTCTTGCCACCAAGCCGGCGGCCAGCGCCTCGGCCGCCTCCATCACCCGCCCGGTCAGGCACAGTTCCATCGCCTTGGCCTTGCCCACGGCGCGCACCAGCCGCTGGCTGCCGCCCAGGCCGGGCATGATGCCCAGCGTGATCTCGGGCTGGCCGAACTTGGCGGTGTCGGCGGCGATCAATATATCCAGGGCCATCGCCAGCTCACATCCGCCGCCCAAGGCGAAACCGGACACTGCGGCGATGATGGGTTTGCGAATACGGGTGATGCGGTCGAGTTGGCGGCCGAAGATGTTTTCCTGATGCATCTCGGCAAAGCTCTTGGGCGCCATTTCCTTGATGTCGGCCCCGGCAGCGAAAGCTCTTTCCGAACCGGTGACGATTATTACCCGAACCTTGGGATCGGCATCCCAGGTTTCGAGCGCCTCTGCCAGCGCATCCAGCAGCGGTGTGTTCAGCGCATTCAACGTTTCGGGCCGGTTGAGGGTGGCAATGCCGACGGGGCCGCGAACTTCTGTAAGAACTACGCTCATCTCAATCTCACTTCTGGCATTTGGGACAATAAAAGGTGCTGCGCCCGGCCTGCACGATGCGCCTGACCTTATCCTTGCAGCCGAGTTTGCAGGGTTTGCCTTCGCGATCATAGACCAGGAAATGATGCTGGAATTCACCCAGCGCGCCATCGGGCCGCGCGTGATCGCGCAAGGAAGAGCCGCCCGCCTTGATGGCGTCGCGCAGCACTTTTTTGATGGCCGGCACCAGCCGCTTCATCTCGTTCGTTTTCAGGCTGCCTGCCAGCCGTTTCGGTGAGATGTGACTGCGGAACAGGGCCTCGCTGACATAGATATTGCCCAGCCCCGCCACGACCCGCTGGTCCAGCAACGCCGACTTGATGGGAGTCTTCTTACCGGCTAGCGACATCGCAAGATGTTTGGCGCTGAAACGCGGTGACAGCGGCTCAATGCCGATATCGCGAAAGAGCTTGTCTTTTTCGAGGGTTTCGGTCGGGATCAGCTCCATCAAGCCGAAGCGGCGGTGGTCGTTGAACAGGATACGGGCGGGGGCGTCGGTTTCGAGGACGACGTGATCATGCTTGGAGAGGCCTTCGCCTTGGTCATGAACATAGGTACCGATTTTGCTGGCAGCCTTGCCCTCAGCCTGCACCGTCATGCGGCCGGACATGCCCAGATGGATCACCAGGGTCTCGCCGCTATCAAGATCGGCCAGAATGTATTTTGCCCTCCGCCGCAGCCGCTTCACCTTGTGGCCCTTCAGCCGAGCGGCAAAGTCCTTCGGGAAGGGGCGGCGCAGATCGCCCCGGCGCGTCTGCGCTTGGGTTATGATGTGACCTTCCAATACGGGGGCTATCCCTAAGCGGACAGTCTCGACTTCGGGGAGTTCCGGCATGTGTTATATTGTCATTGTGGCCATCGTCGCGCCAGCGGGGCGTCGCAAACACCGAAGGAGCTTAGCGAACGCGGACCGGAGCCAATTTGCCGCGCACGCCGATAGTGTATCATGTGTCCCGACATGAGCGAAAAGAACACCGCCAGCTTTGGTTTCCGCGAGGTGCCGGAGGCCGAAAAGGAAGGCCTGGTCCGCGAGGTTTTTTCCTCGGTCGCGGCCCGCTACGACCTGATGAATGACCTGATGAGTGCAGGCGTCCACCGCGTCTGGAAGGACGCCATGGTCGAATGGCTCAATCCACGCCCAGGCTGGAAGACCATTGACGTGGCCGGCGGTACCGGGGACATCGCCTTCCGCATCGTAGAAACGGCGCGCCGCCGCGGCGGCGAGGCCGCCGTTACAGTGTGCGACATCAACGAAAAGATGGTGGGCGAGGGCAAGCGGCGCGCGCAAGCGAAAGACGAGACTGCCATCACCTGGACAGTGGGGGACGCCGAGGCGCTGCCGGTGCCTGACGCCAGTTTCGACGCCTATACCATCGCCTTTGGCATTCGTAACGTCACCCATATCGAAAAAGCGCTGACTGAGGCGCGACGAGTGCTGAAGCCGGGCGGACGTTTTCTCTGTCTGGAATTCAGCCAGGTCGAAGTGCCGGGTCTTGATGCGCTCTATGACACCTATTCTTTCAAGCTGCTGCCGAAAATGGGTGAATGGGTGGCGAAGGACGCAGAATCTTACCGCTATCTCGCCGAAAGCATCCGTCGCTTCCCGCCGCGGGAGAAGTTCGCCCGGATGATCCATGATGGAGGACTCGCCCAAGTCAAAGTGCGTGTCCTCTCCGGTGGCATCGCCACCATGCATTCGGCGTGGCGCATCTGATGGGCAGTTTCTTTCGCCTGATTCATGCGGCGCTGCTGCTGCTCGGCCCGGCGCTGGCATTTCGCGCCGGCAAACCGGATGCTGGTGCCAGGCTGGCGCGGGCGTTGGAGCGGTTGGGGCCTGCCTATATCAAGCTCGGGCAAATGCTGGCGACGCGGCCGGATATTGTCGGCGTTTGCGTCGCCGCGGCGCTGGAACACCTGCAAGATCGCCTGCCGCCTTTTTCGGAAGCCGAAGCCCGGATGGTGGTCGCCGATAGCCTGGGCCACCCTGTGGAGGCGCTGTTTGCTGAACTCGGTCCTGCAACCGCTGCCGCCTCCATCGCCCAGGTGCATCCTGGACGGACCGGTGAAGGCGCCGAGGTGGCGGTTAAAGTGCTGCGCCCAGGGATCGAAGCGCGCTTCGCCCGCGATTTGGGGGCGCTGGAGCTGTTCGCCCGTGTTGCCGAAAGCCTTTCAGCCGAAGCTCGCCGCCTGCGCTTTGTCGCCATTAAGCATACGCTGGCCGCCTCGGTGGCGCTGGAACTCGATCTCAGGATGGAAGCGGCCGCGGCCGCCGAACTCTATGAGCGCACCAAGGCTGACGCGAATTTCCGCGTGCCGCATGTGGACTGGAATCGTACCGCTGCCCGCGTCCTCACCACGGAGTGGATCGCCGGCACGCCGATCCGCGATCCCTCCGCCTTGGTTGCTCTCGGTCACGATCCGAAAAAGGTGGCTTTGATCGTGGTCCGCAGCTTCCTGACGCAGGCGCTGCGCGATGGATTCTTCCACGCTGATATGCATCCGGGAAATTTGTTCGTGGATGCGCAGGGCCGGTTGGTGGCTGTGGATTTCGGTATCATGGGGCGGCTGGAGCCGCCGCTGCGTCGTTTCATGGCGGCAACGCTGGCAGGTTTTTTGCATCGCGATTATCGCAAAGTGGCTGAAGTCCATTACGAGATGGCTTTCGTGCCACCGCAGCACCCGATCGAAACCTTTGCCCAGGCCTTGCGTGCCGTGGGGGAGCCGATCTTCGGCAAAAGCGCTCGCGACATCTCCATCGCGCAATTGCTGGGGCAGTTGTTTGAGACCACCCGACGCTTTGACATGCCAGCCCAGCCTGGGCTGGTGCTCTTGCAAAAGACCATGGTGGTGGTCGAAGGTGTCGCGCGCAGTCTTGATCCCGATTTTGATATCTGGGAAGCGGCCCGGCCGGTGGCCGAACGCTGGGTAACGGAAAATCTGGGGCCGGAAGCGCGGCTGGCCCGCGCGGCGGAGGGTTTCTCGGCTCTGGGCAAGCTGGCGGAAGACCTGCCCCAACTGGTGAAGAATGCTGAAGAATTGTCGCGCATGGTGGCGGAAGGCGGCGTGCGGCTGCACCCGGATACCGCGCTGTTGATCGCCGCCGAGCAGGAACGGCGA
>JAFAVT010000321.1 GCA_019242275.1 Alphaproteobacteria bacterium | reverse complement strand
CGACTGGCTCGGCAACGGGTGCCGGGAGAAGGAGTGGGAGTGGCGCCGACCATTTTTGTTCTGCGGCTGCCAGCCGGGCGCAAAAACTATCCCAACGCTTATGGGTGATGTGAGTGCGAAAATCGCTGGCCCAGAGGTAGCAGAGTTCGCGCCAGTCTTCCCAGTTTGGGGTGCCGGCGATCATCCCGCGAAAAATTCGCTCACAGCCAGCGTTTATCGCAGTATTGTCCCGTCCGGTTACTGCCCACCGGGCGAGGTTGTATTTTCGCTGCTTTTTGACGGGCACGGGACATGCAGCGCTCTCGAGACGCAAACTGCAGCCTCCGCCCTCGCGGTCAATGAGCTTTAAGACATGAGATGGCCCAATCAGGTTGATCCCAGTTTCTTTGCGGACGGCGGTCAGCCCCTTGTCGATACGCGCCCACTCGCTGGCGATTTCAGCCAACTTCTCCTCTGTGCGAAAACGACCGGGGCGAAAGTCAAAAATCTCCGCGTCGCTTGCGTACAGGCATAGAGCTCGTGTGGCGAAGGAACGTCGCCTGCGAACAAAGCGCAGATAAGTCTCCAGCGAAATGTCATCATAGGCAAAACGTTGAAGCTGTTGAAAAGCGGCTGTGTTGGTCCAGAGCACCGCGATACTGCGGCCTTTAGTACCCTCGGCGAATTGCGGGAGATACTGCCGCTCCATGTCCCATTCCGGATGATTAGCCGAAGGATTGTCCCAATCCATCAATATGGCGCGGTAACCTGCGTCGAGATAATGTTCCACCAAACCGGCGGAAAAGGCCTGCTCATTCACGAGGGCTACAGTGGGCTGGACCCCAAGCAGTTCGCGATAGATCTTGTTTCCGAGTTGCAAATTCTCGTGAACGACGCGCGCAGGCACTAGCGGTCCGATCAGCTGGCTATAACCCGATCCAATTAACTCGATCTGGTTGGCAGAAAGCATTTCCCGCGCCCGTTCGATCCACGCCGGATCTCGGCGGGCAATCTCCTCCAAAGTAAAGGCGGAGATCTCAATGCCAAGGTGAGGATGGCGTTCTGCCAACCGTAGGAGCGGCCAGTAGCATCTCGCTATGACCTCGTCACGGCAGTCTTCCTCAATAGACGAAAACGCAAGGTTGAGATGAAAGAATGCAAATACACGCAACCAACCAGCAACGTCTTGACTGTGACGGTTTAAAAGTGGTGCGTTCATGCCGAAATCGCCGCCGCCGTGGCAGATAATACTTCCGAAACCATAATCAGATCGACGCCATTAAGAATTCCTAAATGAGACTAGAAGCTCTTTCATTAGTCCAACTGCTCCGCGCCCAGATTCTGCCTAGCTGCTTCTCCAATTAGTTTGTTGATATTGTTAACTTTTCGTGTAATCTAAGCGGCACTTATTAATTGCTACAGGTGGGGCATGATTCGCAAATATTTCGGTACCGACGGCATCCGCGGTCGCACCAACTCTTCCGCCCTGACGCCGGAAGTGGCGCTGAAGGCCGGCATGGCGGCCGGCCGCATCTTCACCCGCGGCGAACACCGCCACCGGGTGGTGATCGGCAAGGACACGCGCCTTTCCGGCTACATGATCGAAAGCGCCCTGGTGTCGGGCTTCACCGCCGTGGGCATGGATGTCTTCCAGTTCGGTCCGCTGCCGACCCCCGCCGTCGCCATGCTGACGCGCTCCCTGCGCGCCGATCTGGGCGTGATGATCACCGCCTCGCATAACCCTTACGAGGACAACGGCATCAAATTCTTCGGGCCCGATGGTCAGAAACTGTCCGATGAGGTGGAAAACGAAATCGAGGCGCTGATGGCCGCCGGCCTGGAGCAGGGCCTGGCGCCCTCGGCCCAGATCGGCCGCGCCAAGCGCATCGACGACAGCCAGGCGCGCTACATCGAATTCGCCAAGCGCACCTTTCCGCGCAATGCGCGGCTGGACGGTTTGCGCATCGTGATCGATTGCGCCGATGGCGCGGCCTACAAAGTGGCGCCGGAAGTGTTGTGGGAGCTGGGCGCCGACATCGTCACCATCGGCGCGTCGCCCGATGGTATGAACATCAACCAGGATTGCGGTTCCACCGCGCCTCAGGCCCTGTGCAACAAAGTGCGCGAGGTGCGCGCCGATTTCGGCATCGCGCTGGACGGCGACGCCGACCGGGTGGTGATGGCGGACGAACAGGGCCGCATCATCGATGGCGATCAGA
>JAFAVT010000302.1 GCA_019242275.1 Alphaproteobacteria bacterium | reverse complement strand
GGATCGTATCTGCCTTGTGCCATCGCGCACTTTATCTCCAACCTTTTCGTCACCCGCACCGCGCGAAAGGTAGAGAGTTTTCAGCAAGGAAAAAGAGGAGGAAATGATTTCCCTTTGCTATCCTCAAGAGGCCGATTGAAAGGCTTGAATATTTTCCACGCCTGTCCGCACCCTATTGGCGCAAAGAATCGCTATCGTCAGGGGACAGTTGTTCCTGTCAGCTAATTTCAGTTCAGAGGACATCATGGCGCAATCGGGCATCGTCAAACTGCATCGGGTTTTCGCCGCAAAGCCGGAGAAACTCTACCGGGCCTTCCTCAATGCCGAGGCCCTGGCGAAATGGTTGCCGCCCTATGGCTTTACCTGCAAGGTGGAGCATCTGGACCCAAAGGTCGGCGGCACTTTCCGCATGGCCTTCACCAATTTCACCAGCGGCAATTCCCATGCGTTCGGCGGCGCGTATATCGAGCTGGTGCCCAATGAACGCATTCGCTACACCGACCGCTTCGACGATCCCAATCTTCCGGGGGTGATGGAGGTGACGGTGCAGCTCAAAGCCGTCAGTGTCGGCACCGAGGTGCAGATCGAGCAGGCCGGCATACCCGCCGCCATTCCCGTGGAAGCCTGTTACCTGGGCTGGCAGCAATCATTGATGCAACTGGCGCTGGTGGTCGAGCCGGATATTCCGGGGTGAGACGTACCTGGGCGATGTGGACCGGTACAAAAAGGCATGCACTAGAAATTTGTCTTACCCTCCCCTTGAGGGAGGGTCGAAATCCGCTGTGCGGATTTCGGGGAGGGGTCCGGCAGCGATGAGAATTGCCTCCACAACTCACTCGGTATTTTTCAGAACATCTCGATTCGAAAATCGCAATACGCGATAACCACGCTCGCGCAGGAAACCAGCACGAACGTCGTCATAGGCTATGACATCCTTTCTGCCGTGCTGATCTCCATCAAGTTCGATCACCAGTTTGGCCGATGAGCAAAAGAAGTCCACAATATAGGGACCTATTGGTTGCTGGCGGCAAAATCGCAATGTGCCAAGATTTTTGCGCCGCAAGCGCAACCAAAGAAGATTTTGTGCATCCGTGGGATTGGCACGAAGTGTCTTGGCAAAAGCTCGTTTTAGTTCGCGTCGCTGAAGACCATCGGATTTTGAGAATGGCACAGGCCCCTCCCCAAAAAATCCTATCGGATTTTTTGACCCTCCCTCAAGGGGAGGGTAGATGCTTTCAGAGCGGTTGCGGTTTGGGCGTTTTGGTCGAGCGCGACGGGTCCAGCCGGACCTGGAACCAGTTCATCGCCCAATGCAGATGCGGGCCGGTGGCGCGGCCGGTCTGGCCGATACGGCCGATCAGTTGCCCGCGCTTCACCTTCTGACCCTTTTTCACCAGCCGCTGCGACTGGTGCAGGTATGAGGTGGAAACGCCCTGGCCGTGATCAATCAGGGTGAAGCCGCCATCCAGATAATAGTCGGCGCTGATGCCGACCGTGCCGTCGGCGGGGGCATGAATGGGCGTGCCCACCGGCGCCGCCATGTCCACACCGTAATGCGGCGACATGGCCACGCCGTTATCAATGCGCTGGCTGCCGAAGACGCCGGAAAAGACTCCCGGTGCCGGCCAGTCAAAGCCGCTGAGGAAATCGCCGTCGCCGGCCGTGTCTTCCAGCCGGGCGAGGTAGATGGTCTCGGCTTCCCTGGCGATGCGGGCTTCGACCTCCTTGGGCGGAGTCACGGTGTTCTGCGGCAGGCCGTTAACGTGCTGGATATCGTATTCGCGTTTGGTGGGCGTAAAGGAGCGGCTGTCGCCGCCGCCATCCGGATAACGCACCGTTACCAGCGCGGCCGTGGTCTGGTTGGGTCCGAAGCCGAAGACAAAGCGGCCGGCGGCGGTGACGCGCAGGGGCCGGCCATCCAGCGCCACGCGGGAGCCGGCCGGCGCCTGGCCCAGGGCGAGACTGCCCTGCTCCATGGCGCCGGTAACAGTGAAACGGGCGTCTTCAGCACAAGCAGGCAGCGCGGCCAGCGCGCCAAGGCCGGTGACGAAGCCGCGGCGGCCAATCATCGCGGCGTCAGACCTTTTTCCTGCATCCGCGCCGTGGCGATGGCGGGGGTGGCATAGGCTTCCTGCAGGTCCACGCTCCAATAGCGCAAAGCCTCCAGGGGAATATGAGCGCCGCTGACGGCGCAGACGACATAGGCGCCGGGCGACAGCACTTCATATTCGCCGTCGTGATAGGCAAGCCTGGCCTCGCCCTTGCCGCTGATGTCCATCTTGTTCATCCCGCCAGTTTACGGGCTGGGGCGAACGCGAACAAGCGTGACGCGATGCCTGAAACGATAGCGTTTAAGCCACTTGGGTGGCCGCTTTTGCGGGGTAAGCCAACGCCGCGAGCTTGTGCGAGTGGCGGGGATGCAAAAAATCAAATTAAGTAAAGTGTCCCCGGAATTGCAACATGGCGGAGAGCCGGAACTACGGAGAGCCCAAGGAGAGCCCAATTCTTAGGATCTTACCTCTAGGATCTAACTGCCTTCTCAAGATATGCCAAAGAGAAAAATAGTGCGGCATAGTCAGCTATACCCAAGGGAGCAAGTATGATCGTGGGATGGACATCAATCGTGCCATGGAACGCTGCAATCAATAGCAAATGAATCAAAACTGCCACCGCCAGAAATGCCCAATACCAAGTGAATCTGCGCAAATTCCATCTAACTCGCGCAACCAGGGCAATGGAAGCAAATGAGCCCGCCGCAACGATGGCCTGAGCATTTTGCGCAAACACCTCAAACCCGGCATAAATCGTCAAAATTCCGACGATGTATCCAACCTTCCATCCAATAGTAATATTATCAATGTCATCTTCATATTCCATCGACTACCGAACCTTATGGCAGGCTTGCACTCGCTTATAATAGTCTTTTATGTCGTTGAGGGCAGAAAGAGCTGTCCAACCTGCCCCTATAAGCGGGAGAGAGCGCACGAAACCCCTTGCCATACCGGTCAATGCAATCTTCGCCGCTCGCGATGAGTAAGCAGCTCCGGCCATCTCACGGCCAAAGCTACCAGCGAATAGCAGACCACCGGAAACCTTGGGCTCAAGGGCCAAATTCGCGCCCTGTAAGCTCATCGCGCCCAATCGAACAACTGTAGCAACAGCATCCTCGCCTGGAATCAGCCCGAGGGCGTCAAGCGTCAGATTTCCTACTAGCGCAAGGTAAGCTTCAGACTCGCATAACGCCACTGGATCGTGCCCATTTGCACCGCGTGTGGGCGTCGCCACGTTCGGGGTTGCTACAAGCGGCGAAGAAACAGTTGATAGGGAAGGCGGCCACACAAAGCCGTAATCATCGGGAGAACAATTACCAACGACAGAGATATCCTCGACGCCCGCAATTGCATCCGGGTGCGGACTCCCTCCCCTCGCAGCATCCTGGCAGGCCGATGTCAATCCGCTGGGATCGCTGTTATTGACCGGGTCATTATTGGCATAGGCATACAGGTTCTGGCCTGCGCTATATCCCGCCGGATCAGTTTGCAGAAAGCGTCCCAATGTTGGGTCATACATCCGGGCCTTGTAGTAGTAGAGTTGCAGATCAGGGAGCGCCGCCTGGCCGGTGTAACGCAGGCGCGGATCGCTGCCTATCGCACCCCAGGCCGTGGGCCGGCCATCAGCATCATAAGCCAAGGGCGTGGCCGTTCCCGAAGCATTCGATGCCGCGACCACCGAACCCTGCTGATCGGTGTGCAGCCACATCGGCGTCGAAAGGCCGCTACCCTCATACCAGACCAGGGTTTCATCGGTCCCGGCGCCCGGAACATAGCGGCGCAGCACATTGCCTGACGCGTCATACTCCGCCACCAGCGTGTTGCCATCGTACAGAAACCGCGTTGCCCCCTCCTGGGCCATGCGGCCGGAAGGATCATAGTTCAGGCTGGTCCCCGAGGCGCCCGTCAAATGGTTCTCGCTGTCATAGCTGAAGCTTCGCGAGCCATCAGAGGTCAGGTTGCCTTGACCGTCATAGCTGAACGAAGTGCCGCCTGTGCAGCCTGGGCCGCTGCCGCCGACCACCGCATACTGATTGAGGGTGTTAGGGCAGTAAGGCGTGGTGGCGGAAGAAGAAACGCCATAGGCATAGGCGCTGTTGGAAACTGAACGCCCGGATACCTGCTGCGCCGGCGTGTAGCTGATGCCGAAACTCACAGCGGGCGACAACGAGCCGCCCTGGGCCAAAGTCCAGTTGGGATCGTTCGCGTCATAACTGGCAGACGTATCGGCGCCGTTGGGCCGGGTAATCGCCGTCACCCGGCCTTGATCATCATAGTCATAGGACGCCAAGGAACTGGCCGAAGTCGCGCTGCAAGCGGTTGCGTTGCCCTGCCGAACGGTCTTCATCCGGTCCAGGGCGTCATAGCCATACAATACGTAATGCCCGTCCGGATAGGTCAAACAAGTACGGTTTCCGGCTGCATCATAAGCCGATGTGATGGCATGCCCATAGGAAGTTTCGACGAGCTTGCGCTGAAGCGCGTCGTAGACGTAGGTCAGACCCGTTGTGCCGGTCGAACCCTCATAAGCCGCGGTCAAGTCACCCAGGAGATCATAGCGATAGCGATATTGGGTTACAGGACCACTGGGCAGATTTTTCCCGATGAGCCGGTTCAGGGAGTCATAGGTATAGGCGATCGTGCCACCGGAATTGCGAAGGTATCTATGAAGCATGTTCCCATTGGGATCATAATCATAGCTTTCCACATCGCCGGGATTGGTGCCCACGTCGGGAAGAGCAATTTGGCTCAGCCGGTCGAGCCCGTCATATGTATAAGTGCTGGTGTTTCCGTTGCCATCAGTAATCGTGGCGACATTACTGTTCGGCGTCCAGGTCTTGCTGACGGTCGTTGTTACACCCGAACCATATCCAGCCGTGATCGAGAGAAGCCGATTGGCGGCATCGTAGGTGTTATAGATGATCTGATCCGGGCCGTTGCCACTCGGCGTCTCATAAGTGCAGGCGCCGGGCAACGAACCGAAGGTAGATGTATCGTTACGCGCAGCGGTGCATAAGGGGTTGTAGGCCAAATCGTAGCTATATTGGGTCACCGCCACGGGATAGGAAAGGCCGCCCAGGTAAGTCGTCTGCTTTACTTTGGGCGCCCGGAAAGTCGCATCATAGTCAAAGCCCGCCTGGTTTATTGAGCTAAAGCTGCTCATATCGGTTCCGGTGGTCGTGCCCTGCTCCACAAGCGTGACGCGGCCATCTGTATCATAGGTTGTGCGTGTTGCAGGATGCAAAAGCGATCCGCTGCCGTCGGGGTCCTCGTTGATAACCCCGGTAACTTGCTGACTTAGATTGTAGAATATTTCAGTCTGCGCGCCTGACGGGCCAGTCACCTGGGCGACATTGCCGTAATCGTCATAGGTATAGCTTGCACCGGACGAAACGCTGTTATCGCCGGCCTTGATCGTGACCGAAGACGGTTGGAGGTTTGTCGGAACACTGGAACTACCAGACGTGTAGTTAGTCTCGACGATCTGCTCCTGAGCCGTTCCTGTGCAGGAAGAAACGCTCGACGTCCAATTAAACGTCCCCCAACTGACCGAACCCCACATTGGTGGACCCGGAGACGTTACCAGGCAACTGGATACGCTGGTGAGCCTGTAAACCGGTGTCGGGGCAGCCATGATAACACCGGTCGCATCCTGCTTATACCAGGCAATCTTGGCGGTGTAATTGTAGCGTGTCTGAGGCCTGTTTCCGTTCGCATCTGCTGGTCCGGTTATTGTCGCCAAGTTCCCGCTCGCGGCATCGTATGTGTAGTCCGTTTGCCTTCCGTTAGCGTCGGTCGTCGAAGTAGGCTTGTTGCAGGAACGAACATCCGTGCATGTGGAGGGGAAAGTCGCCGTTCTTACAATGTTGCTCGGCGTTCCGGGGGTGTTGGAAATGCGCGCACTGGTTATGACATTGGCCCGGCTATCATACGCATAGTCTATTTCACCGCTGTTTGTCGCGGCATTGCCTTCTGGAAGCACGACCCTCGTTACCAACTGACTGCCGGTAGCGCGATAATAGGTGGTCGTTAGCCCAAGCCCGGAGGGGTCAATATCCACATCCTTAAGAGAACCATCTGGATAGGAATCGACGGCCTGCACATGTCCGAGAGGGTCTGTGACATCCCCTGTTCCGGTGTCCGGCGCAATGGAATAATACCAGTGCTGTGACGCGTTAGAACCGTCCGTGACCTGATAGACCGTGTAGGTATTCAGCCAAAAATCGTACCCGAAATCATAAATCAGTTCGCGCCCGGAAGACTGGATCACCCATTTGCGAAGATGCAAACAGCCCAAGTCAACGCATGTGGAGCACGTTTTGAGGGATTGTCCGTCGGAATTTTGCTCCTTCGTCCAAAAAACACCGGAAGGACAACCAGGCCCGCCGGCTCCGTTGGAATGGGTCACAGTCGGCCACGTATTGGTTGGGCTGCAACTGGTGGCGTTGGGGTCGCACCATTCGACAGCGTTGTTAATCGCGAAAACTTGGCTCACTTCACCGGTGCAGCCGGGGGAGCAGACAAGGTTAAACTTTATCTGATAGCCAAGATTGTTGATGACAGACGAGAGGAAGGTGGCAAGAACGGGAGATGTGATCTGCTTATAGTAGTAGTTTTGCGAAACACCGTCGGCATACGTCACCGATGCTACAAATGCTGCTGAGAAGCGGTCGGCTAACGCGGTATCATAGACAGCGATTGTTCCATCGTGCCCTGTGTAGGTGTATTTGAGCGATGTTGCGTCGTAGGTGAGGGTGTCACCAAGACCGTCTTCGACGCTGGGCATTGTTGACGTTGGGCATCCGCTGGCAAATGAAGAGGTTTGACCCAAAAGAATTACGGTGCATGATCCGTCGGAAGCACCGCTTATATTTCCGGTTAGATTTGTTATGGGGCTGAAGCCCCCGGTCTTGTAGGTCAACCCATCGTGCCCCAAGGCAGGACCAATCGAAATTGACGGACCCGGTGGCGAAATAAACCCGAACGCCAGATTAACGTAATTGGCGTCCAGGACATCGAACACGGGGGGCGCATCTATGCCTGGGTCCGCAGCCTGCGCTGCGTTCGGTATCGCGAACAAGAAAAAGAGGCAATAGATCGAAGCAAGCAGCTTGAACCGCGTAAAGCTTATCGATGACATGCCCTTATCCCCAAGACGGTTTAAAAGACCACCTCGCCAAATGCTTGCTTACGGACCTAAGGAGAAGTCTTGACCTGTTGCGTGCGATTCCCAGCGGCGTCGTAGGTGTAGGTCACCGAGCCGCCGGCGGTGTAGTCCACTTCAATAAGCCGGCCTTGGCTGTCATAAATATAGGTGTCCGCCCTCGCGGCGCTGGGAAGTGCAATAAGCAGTGCAATGACCGCATATCTGAAGGAAGTTGCTACTCGCGGCATGTCTCTCCCCATTGGAAATGATTTGGCGTCCTGGCTCCTATTTCGACGCGAGCCTGGCTGACTTCTTGTGCCCTAATGTCTCGATCTGCACTTTCAGCGTCGCTATATCTTTGGCGTTTCGCGCATTGGCTTGCTGTTGGTCAGCCAGCCGCAGGCGCAGGGATTTGATTTCTGCGGTCTGATCCGCATTGGCCGTCTTGAGAAGGACAATCTCCCTCTGCTGTTCCTGGATCGCGCCGATGATGACCGCCGTCATCTGCGGATATTTCACGCCCTCAATGCGGCCCAACTTGTAGGTCGCAAAGAGAGGATTAATCTTTGCGACCTCTTCAGCGATAAGACCGAAATCGCGCTCCTCCCGCCCCCGCCACTTGAAGGTTACAGGCCGCATGGCGAGTATCTCCTTCAACCCGAAGTCCGCAGTCTTGATCTGTTCCTTGTAGCGCAGGCTGGAAGAACAGCTTGAAATCACGTTCGAGCCGTCGATGCACAGATTGGTGGCTGATGAGGAGGCCAGGGAATCAACTTGAATCTGGCCGTTCACTTCAAGTGCTTGCGACGGCGCTGTCGTGCCGATACCGACATGGCCGTTGTTCTTAATGCGCATCTTCTCGGTCGGGCTCGAGCCGTTGCCGGTGAGGAAGATGAGGTCGGCGCTCGCCGCTGCTTGCGGGTAGATGCCAATTTGCGCCCCGAGCTGCCCTGCCGACGCCCAGTAGAAGTTGATCGCGGGGCCGTCACCGGCGTTGATGCCGGTGTTGGCGAGACGCAGCGCCTCGGTGAGGCCAGTAGAGTTGCCTTGGCCGTTGTTGACCGACAGCTTTGCGCCCGGGCTCGTGTCGCCTATGCCGACGTTGCCGGTGAATAGTGGACCGTTGAGGGGAGCCTTGCAGTCAAACCAATCCATCACAGGGCCAGCGTCGGCCGTGGTGCCGTTGGTTAGGCGCGAAGGACAGGCTGCGAGGAGCGGTGCAGTAAAATATGCAATAAAGGCAGCAGCCAAAATGGGCAGGACGACAGATCGCATAGAACACCCCCAGACTGTCAGATGCCTTCGGCCGTCCGCGTTGCACTACCTGACTATCCAACGTGAAGGACCGTACGAGGCACGCACCATTTAAGATGACCGATTCGTCGCCGCGCACATCCCCCCTAATTGGTGGAAGGCCAAACAGAGAACATTGCTGCACGCGTGCTCCCCAACAATGAAATGTTTCCGCGGGGAGGACTTGCTGCAATACCCCGCGTAATCGCGGGCCATGACAATCGGGCTTAAAAAAGTGATCCTTGATCGGTAGCAGACTTTTTCGTTCGCGCCGGCTTTTCCGGTTTGCCCCCTGCCACTGCCGGAGCTTCGCCATCGGCAAAGACCAGGTTCAGGTTTTCGCCGGCGGTCAGGGCGGCGGCGCGGCGGCGCAAATGGCCATCCTCGCCCCGCACCAGAGCAAAGCCGCGGCCCAGCACGGCCTTGTAAGAAATGCCGTCCAGCAACCGTGTCAGCGCTGCCAGCGCGCCGGCAGAGGCGGCATGGCGGGCAGCATAGGCGCGGGTGGCGCGCAGATGGAGCGCCACCAGACGCTCGCGCATCAGGTGAAAGCGGCTTTCGAGCATGCGGGGCCTGAGCAGTGCCGCCGCTTCCAGAAGTTCGGTGCGATGGGCGGCAAGATTGCGGCGCAGCGCCCCCGAAAGCCGTTCGGCCGCGGTGTCGAAGCGCTGGCGCGGCTGCGCGAACAGCGTTTCGGCTTTCGGCAGCACGCGGGAAAGCTGGGTGAGATGACGGCGGCGGTCGGCCATGCCCTTGCTGAAACAGCGCAGGGCGCGACGCTCAAGATCAAGCGTCACGGCGATCAGTTCGCTCCTCACCGGCACCGCCAGTTCGGCCGCGGCTGTGGGGGTGGGGGCGCGGACATCTGCAGCGAAATCAATCAGGGTGGTGTCGGTTTCATGCCCCACCGCCGAGATCAAGGGAATGAGACTGGCGGCGGCGGCACGCACCACCGCTTCCTCATTGAACGCCATCAGGTCTTCGATCGAGCCGCCGCCCCGCGCCACGATCAAAAGATGCGGGCGGGGAAAATTCTCGGCCAGCTTGTTGAAGCCGGTGATGGCAGCTGCGATCTCGGCGGCGGCACGC
>JAFAVT010000296.1 GCA_019242275.1 Alphaproteobacteria bacterium | reverse complement strand
CTATGGCGCCACCGGCCTGTGGCTGTCGCGCGTCGCCCGCGCCGAGGACAGCCGGCCGGTGGATGCCAGTGGCGAGATGAAATCCATCTCCTCGGAAACCACGTTCGACCGCGACCTTTCCAGCTATGCCGAACTGGAAGCAATCTTGTGGCGCCAGGCCGAGCGGGTTTCCGCCCGCGCCAAAGCCAAGGGATTGGCGGGGCGCACCGTGGTACTCAAGCTCAAGACGGCGAATTTCAAGCTCAAGACCCGCAGCGCCTCGCTGGAAGCGCCGACGCAACTGGCCGATCGCATCTTTCGTACAGCGCAGGCCGCATTGAAGCGCGAGGCCGATGGTACCAAATTTCGCCTACTGGGCGTCGGCATTACCTGTTTGGCTGACGCGGGCGAGGCCGATCCGGCTAGCCTGATTGACACAAAGGGCGAAAAACGGGCGGCAGCGGAGCGGGCCATGGACCATATCCGCGGCAAGTTTGGCGGCGACGCCGTGAATACCGGCCGGGGCTTGCACCGCCGGCGCTAGGGTCTAGGATTTCGCCATGGATATCGAAGCTCGTCTCCGGGAACTTGACATCACCCTGCCCGCGCCGCCGACGCCGGTGGCTGCTTATGTTCCCTTCACCATCTCAGGCAAGCTGGTGCATATTGCCGGCCAGTTGCCACTGGCAGACGGCGTGCTGACCTGCAAAGGCCGTCTCGACGGCAATATTACGGTCGAAGATGGCCAAGCGGCGGCGCGGCTCTGTGCCATCAATGTGGTAGCGCAACTGAAAGCCGCCTGCGGTGACCTCAATAGCGTGGCGCGCTGCCTTAAACTGAATGTCTTTATCGCCGCAACAGCGGATTTCACCCGGCAGCCGGAAGTCGCCAACGGCGCCTCAGAGCTGATTGGCGCTGTCTTCGGCGAAGCCGGTAAGCATGCGCGGTCTTCCGTCGGCGTGGCTTCGCTGCCGCGCGGTGCCGCCGTGGAAGTGGATGCCATGTTCGAGTTGAAGTGACCGCCAGGCTGGTCGGCAGCGCCAGGGAGATTGGGGCCACGCGGTGGAATGGGCTGGCCAATCCGGATGGCGCGACTTTGCCCCATCCTTTCACCACCTATGAATTCTTTGCTGCGCTGGAGGAAAGCGGTTCGGCCTGTGCCGAGGCCGGTTGGGAGCCCTGTCATCTGCTTTCGGATCACGGATTGATGCCGCTCTACCTGAAAAACCATTCCTATGGCGAATATGTCTTCGACCATGGATGGGCCGAGGCCCTGGAGCGGGCCGGTGGCGACTATTATCCCAAGCTGCAATGTGCCGTTCCGTTCACGCCGGTGACAGGACCGCGCCTGCTGGCGAAGAATGATGCGGCGAAACGTGCGTTGCTGGGCCTGGCAGCCGGCGCGGTATCGCAACTTGGCGCCTCCTCGCTACACATTACTTTCCTGACCGAACCGGAATGGCGACTGGCCGGCGAAGCCGGGTACCTACAGCGCACGGGCCAGCAATTTCATTGGCAAAATCGGGGCTATGCCAATTTCGAACAGTTCTTGGGCGAACTCTCCTCTGCCAAACGGAAGAATCTGCGTAAAGAGCGGCAGAGCGTGCGCGAGGCCGGCATCACTTTCGACTGGCTGAGCGGCAGCGACATTACCGAGGCACACTGGGACGCCTTCTTCGATTTCTACATGGATACTGGCGGGCGCAAATGGGGCAGGCCCTACCTTAGCCGTGACTTTTTCAGCCGGCTGAGCGGAGGCCTGAAGCAGCAGACTCTACTAGTGATGGCAAAGCAGAAGGGCAGCTATATCGCGGGAGCTCTGAACCTTTTTGACCAAGACGTGCTGTTCGGCCGCAACTGGGGGAGCATTGAATATGTCCCCTTCCTGCATTTCGAGACCTGCTATTACCAAGCAATAGATTTCGCCATTGCCCGCAAGCTAAAACGCGTTGAGGCTGGGGCCCAGGGCGAGCACAAATTGTTGCGTGGCTACCTACCGGTGCCCACCTATAGCGCACATCGCATTGCGCACACCGGTTTGCGGCGGGCGGTGGACGATTATCTAGTGCGCGAGCGGGCGGCGGTGGCGGAGAATATGGAAGAATTGAGCCGCCATGCGCCATTCAGGAAGGCGTGACGGTCTTCTAAATTCCACCTATCGTCAGGGCCCGGCTCGTCCGGCCATCCAGTTTGTTCGCCGCGAAACTGGGTGGCCCGATTAAAGCGGGCCATGACGAATTGAGGTACAGAAAATGTCCTACGACAATCACAACATTTTTGCCAAAATCCTGCGCGGCGAGATCCCCTGTGTGAAAGTTTTTGAAGACGAGAAAACTCTAGCGTTCATGGACGTGATGCCTGAAGCCGAAGGTCATGTCCTTGTGGTGCCCAAGGAAAATGCCCAGGACATTCTTGATTTGTCCTCTGACGGACTAACCGCCATGATGGCGACAGTCCAGCGTGTTTCCAAGGCGGTGGACAAAGCACTAGAACCGGACGGCATTTTGCTTAAGCAATATAACCGTGCCCCGGCGGGCCAGAGCATCTTCCATGTGCATTTCCATGTCGTGCCGCGCTGGGAAGGTGTCTCCCTTGCCCCGCATGGCAAAGTGATGGCGCAAGCCGCGACGCTGGAGCCGGTGGCATTGAAAATCCGGGCGGCGTTATAGGCCGACCTTTGCCGCCTGTTGTTGTCGGCACAAGTGCATGGCTCAGACGAGCTGGGCAGCGGTATGCAGCACAGCAAGGAAAGAAAATAACGCCATGACGGCGATGGTTACGACCTGAAAGGCGGTATTGGCAATTTCGCTGTGGCCGACAACGATGGCGACGATGCGGTTCTGAGTGCTCATAGGAATACTCCGTTCGGTTTCTATGCTGGCATTAAACCTCAGCCCTGTCGCAGGAGGATGGAACCGTGTCACCACTTTGTCCTCGTACGGACGATAGTTTTCGCATTTACTGCCGTCGGCTCTGCCCGCGACAAAGCCGTGCAACCCTGCAAATTCGTTCAGGCAAAAAATCTGTTCACTTCCGGTACAATTTGGGGATTTTTGTGCGACAGACGCCAAGCTAAACTTGGCCATCGAAAGGGCCTTTCATGCGCAGACTTATCGTTGCCTTCCTGCTCTTTGGCGCCGCAACCGCGGCCTTGGCCCAACCGCAGCCAAACGGGCCGATTGAAACCGTCACCTCCGAAGCCCAGCGGGCTCAGGACGACAGTGTGGCGCGCACGGCGGTGGGGGCGCTCCTGGCGGAATCACAATCCATGCAGGGCGAATTCGCCCGCTGGAAGGCACCGGTCTGCCCTCATGTTTATGGCCTGACGCCGGTGGCAGCCTGGCTGGTTGAACACCGCATCAAGGAAATCGCAGCGCAGGTGGGCGCGCCGGTGGACCGTAACGACCCGTGTACGCCCAATATTGGTATCATTGTCACCCCCAATCCGCAGAGGAGCTTCGATTCGCTTGCCGCCCGTGCGCCGGAGTTGGTGATCTCCAGCACCAGGCGGACCAAAGTCGAGTATCCGGTGGAGACCTGGTATGCCGGGCTGCTGCGCGATTATAATGGCAAGGCCAGCTTGGACGAGAGTTGGGAGGATGCGGGCCTGGACGGGCCCCCTTATGTACCGGCGCAGCTTTCCCGTCTGTCCACCGGCCAAACCGCCGAAATGGGTGCCGCCACCGTTCTGGTGAATGCGGGGGCTGTGACCGGCATGGAGCTGGGAACCTTGGCCGATTACATCGCGCTTCAGACCATGACCCAGACCCTGATGAATGGCCGCTGCCAGCCGGTGCCAAGCATCGCCAACCTAATGCTAAAGAACTGCGATCCCGCCAATCATGTTGAGCGCCTGTCCGACATTGATATTGCCTTGCTGACCGGCCTTTACGCCTCTGAAGAGCGTCCGGAAGTGCTGCAACGCCAGCGAATCATCGGTGCCATGAAGCGCAGTCTTCAGGAACAGCGGGCGCGTTAGCCCCCTACATTCGCGTTCATCCGGTGCTATAGTGGGCTTCCCAAAGCGGGAAAATGCCATGAGAAAGCTCATCTTGGCCGCCCCCGCGGCCATCGCCTTTTTTGCCATTGTCCCGGTTCTCGCCCAACAGGCGGCCCCCTCTTCCTCAGTTGAAACCATCAGGTCGCAGGCAGCCCCGATACCGGATTCCGCCATCACCGGCTTCGTCAAAACCTTTACTGCACCATCGGAATTGAGCGGCAAGATACCTCGCTGGTTCACGGGTATATGTCTCAAGACACAAGGCTTGCCGCGCGAACTCAGCGAGGCGGTCAGCAAGCGCATCCTGGAAATCGCCCAGCAAGTGGGAGCGCCGGTAGGAAAGCAACCCTGCAATCTCAACAGCGTGGTGATTTTCGATGCCGATCCTCAAGGCGTCATGGATGATATTGCCGCCAATCACCAGGAATTGCTGGGGCCGCATGATATCGCCCAGACCAAGGACCTGGCCAAAATCCGCTTTCCGATCCAGGCCTGGTATGCCACCGAGACCCAGGACGACAAGGGCATCAATGTGGTGGACAGCAAGGAGCAGTCGGCGCTTTGCGGCAGCGTTGATACCACGACCATGGTCGGCGCCCCCGGTGATTTGAAAAATGGTGGGCTAAGATTCGACCCGGCCCGCTTCAGCCAAGCCAACCTGGATCTGCAACGCTATTGCGGCCATGAGTTTGATACCGGTAACCGGCTCAGGAACGGCAAACACAGCCATATCGTTGCTGTTACCGTCGTCGCTAACATGGACACGATGCGTTTTCATGAACTGAGCGCCGTCGCCGATTATCTCGCGCTGGTGATTCTCTCTCAAACCAAGGCTTTTGAACGCTGCGAGAAGATGGAGACCATCGCCAATTTGCTGGTGCCGGCCTGCGATCTCGACAATCGCATCAAGGGGCTGATGCCGGGCGATGTTGCCTTCCTCAAGGCACTTTACCGGGCCGACACGGGCGGCAACCTGGTGGCGCAGCAATCCTCGATCACCGGGGAGATGAAAAAGTTACTGGCAGCCGAACAGACTGTACCCGCGCGCTAGCTCGGCGTCACCGGCAGCATGCGGGCATCCAGCACACGATAACCCGCGACCTGACCCCAGGCGCCATAGCTGCGATGGCCGACGTCCTGCCATAACAATTTGCCTTCATCGCTGAGACGAGCGATGCCATGGGCCGATTGCTGCAGCGAATGGACATTGACCGGTGATATGCCATCAAAGCGGGCGTTCGCCGGGATCAGACCATATTCAGCGCAGGGAACGCTGAGCAGAAGCGGCTGGCCAAAGCGGTAGGCCGTACCCTGCCAGACCTTCGAAGTAATGCCGCTGACAGCGCAGACGCCTGGTAGCGCCGGGGGTGCCGCCACGGCGAGTACGTCGAACTCCACCACATTGCCTTCCGGCAGGATGACACTGAGCGGCTCGGCCGCCTGGGCGGCGACAGCCGATACCGACAGGGCCAGAGCGGCGATCAGAATGCGCATGCGAGGACTCACTCTTGAAGATGACATGGAGGATACTCAAAGAATCTCTGTCCGTGACTTTACAGTCCTGTAATCCGCCGGAACTTCATACGCCTTCCTTAGGCACCGGTTTTGTCCGTCCTCTGGGACCGGGGGCGCGGATTTCCGCCGGAACGAATTCGAAGGCCAGTTTATCCTTCTCGCGGTCAAGCAGGACCCGCACCGTACCGCCATCCTTGAGAGCGCCGAACAGAATTTCGTCAGCCAAGGGTTTTTTGATGTTGTCCTGAATGACGCGAGCCAGCGGGCGGGCGCCGAAGGCATCGTCATACCCCTTTTCACCCAGCCAGCGCGTCGCTTCCGCGGTCAACTCGAACGTCACATCACGGTCGGCCAATTGACCTTCCAGTTCCAACACGAATTTTTCCACTACCTTGTCAATGGTCTCACGTGACAAGGGTGCGAAGGCAATAACAGCGTCCAAGCGGTTGCGAAACTCTGGGGTGAACAGTTTTTTGATTGCTTCCTCGTCTTCGCCGTCGCGCTTGCCGCGGCCAAAACCGATCGCGTCGCGAGCGGCATCGCTGGCGCCGGCGTTGGTGGTCATAATCAGGACAATGTTCCGGAAATCTATTTTCTTGCCATTGTGGTCGGTCAGCTTGCCGTGATCCATCACCTGCAAGAGGATGTTGAACATATCCTGATGTGCTTTTTCGATTTCATCCAGCAGCAGCACGCAGTGCGGATGTTGATCAACGCCGTCGGTGAGCAGCCCCCCCTGGTCAAAGCCGACATAGCCGGGTGGAGCGCCGATCAGGCGGGAGACAGTGTGGCGCTCCATATATTCGCTCATGTCGAAGCGCAAAAATTCCACGCCTAGAATGGCGGCCAGTTGTTTGGCGACTTCAGTCTTGCCGACGCCGGTGGGGCCACTGAAGAGATAGGAGCCTATGGGCTTTTCCGGTTGGCGCAACCCGGCGCGAGCGAGCTTGATCGCTGAAGCCAGCGCATGAATGGCCGCACCCTGGCCATAGACGACGCGGCCAAGGTCGGCTTCCAGGGTCTTGAGTGCTGTGGCGTCGTCCTTTGAGACGGATTTGGAGGGAATGCGGGCAATCTTGGCCACCACCTCCTCCACATCCTTTACATGGATCACTTTTTTGCGCCGGGATTCCGGCAACAGCATCTGGGAAGCGCCGGCTTCATCAATCACGTCAATGGCCTTGTCGGGAAGTTTGCGGTCATTGATGTATTTTGCCGAAAGCTCCACCGCCGCCTTGATGGCGTCGGCGGTGTAACGAAGCTTGTGGTAATTTTCGAAATAACTCTTGATCCCCATGAGGATCTTCACTGCGTCCTCGGGGGTAGGCTCGGCGACATCTATTTTCTGGAAGCGGCGCACCAAGGCGCGATCTTTTTCAAAATACTGGCGGTATTCCTTATAGGTGGTGGAACCGATGCAGCGCAGCGTCCCCGCCGCCAGTGCGGGCTTGAGTAGATTCGAGGCGTCCATGGCACCGCCTGAAGTAGCGCCCGCTCCAATCACGGTATGGATTTCGTCTATGAAAAGGATGGCACCCTTCAAATTTTCCAGTTCCTTCACCACCGTCTTCAGCCGTTCTTCGAAATCGCCGCGATAGCGGGTACCTGCAATCAGTGAGCCCATGTCGAGGGCATAGATGGTGCTGGCTTTGAGGACATCCGGCACTTCGCCCTTGACGATCTTGCGCGCCAGCCCTTCGGCGATGGCGGTTTTGCCGACGCCAGGATCGCCCACGAATAAAGGATTGTTTTTCTGACGGCGGCATAGAATTTGGATGGTGCGCTCGACCTCCGGCCCGCGGCCGATCAGAGGATCAACCCGGCCGGACTTGGCTTTTTCATTGAGGTTGACGCAATAAGCTTCCAGCGCCTCACTGCCTTGCTTGCTCGGCTTTTCCTCATTCTCCTCTTCATCGGTGCCGCGCGGCGGTTTGGGCTGGCTCATGCCTGGACGTTTGGCAATGCCATGGGAGATATAGCTGACCGCATCGAGGCGATTCATATTCTGCTGCTGCAGGAAATAGACAGCGTTGGATTCGCGCTCCGTGAACAGCGCCACCAGTACGTTGGCGCCGGTGACCTCGTCGCGGCCGGAATTCTGCACATGCAGGACGGCGCGCTGGACGACGCGCTGGAAACCGGT
>JAFAVT010000020.1 GCA_019242275.1 Alphaproteobacteria bacterium | reverse complement strand
CTGCTCACGATGCCGCCGTTTTCCAGCCAGGCGCGGGCTGATGACGCCATGAACCAGAAAGCAGCACTGGACACCCGTCTTGCCTATGTGAAGACGGGCCTTTCCGATCTGGACAGCATCAGCCAAGCCGGCCTTACCGGTCTTGGTCTATGGTTGACGGCGCGCACCTCCTATGAGCCGCAGGAACCGATGGGGGTTGATCTGGAGCGCGACGACCTCTCCTTTTATCCTCTGCTTTATTGGCCAATGGACCCGCGGGAGAAGCCGCTTTCGCAAAGGGCTCTGGCGCGCGTCGCTGATTATATGCGCCAGGGCGGCACTATCCTGTTTGACACCCGCGATCTTTCCATCGGTGCACCGGGTGCGGGTCAGGAAGTCCTTAAGCGTCTCACCAAGGGGTTGGATTTTCCGCCACTGGAAAAAGTCCCGACTGATCATGTGCTGACAAAAGCCTTCTACCTGCTGAAAGATTTCCCTGGCCGCTGGCAGGGCTCGCCGCTTTGGGTCGAGGCGCTGCCGCCGCAGAAACCGGGCGATCATGCCCCCGCCCGCGGCGGCGACGGAGTCTCGCCGGTGATTATCGGCGGAAACGACTATGCCGCTGCCTGGGCGGTGGATTCCTCGCGACACTTCCTGTCGGAGCCAGTGCCCGGCGGCGAGGCGCAGCGCGAGACCGCCTTTCGCTTCGGCGTCAATGTGGTGATGTATGCGCTGACCGGCAACTACAAGACCGACCAGGTACACGCGCCGGCGCTGCTGGAACGGCTGGGGCGCGAAAAGTGACCCGCCTCGCCTTTGCACCGCTTATTCCTCAGGACTGGCTTATCCTGCTTGGTCTGGCCATGCTGGTGCTGCTTGTCTGGAGTTTCCTGGCGCGGGCGAAAGGCGCCTGGGCGCGCACGTTGGTGTTTGCGGCGCTGCTGGCGGTGCTGGCTGGCCCCATCACCGTGCATGAAACGCGCGAGCCGCTGAACGATGTGGCGGTGATCGTCACCGACCGCTCGCAAAGCATGGAGGTGGGAACCCGCACCAAGCAGGCTCAGGCCGCCTATGACGCCGTGCGCCGCGCCCTGGCAGCGATGCCGAACCTCATCGTGCGCGAGACTTCCGTCACGACCACGCCGGGCGGTGACAATAATGGTACCCAGGCCTTTGCTGCCCTCAACGCGGCCATTGCCGATGTACCGCCGGGGCGGATGGCGGGTGCCATCCTCATCAGCGACGGGCAAGTCCATGATGCCCCGCCTGATGCCGCCCATGCCGCGCTAAAGGCGCCGCTGCAGGTGCTGCTCGCCGGCAGCCACGGCGAAAAAGACCGCAAGCTCACCATTACCGCCGCCGCCCGTTTTGCCATTGTCGGCAAGAATGCCGACATCGAACTGCGTGTTGATGATCTGGGCGGAGGCGAAGGCGGCACTTCCGAGATGACGCTGTCGGTAGATGGCAAGGCCATCGGCAATCGCAGCGTCGCGGTGGGCAAGCCCGGCAAGATCAGCGTCCCTATCACTCATGAAGGGGAGAATGTAGTGGAGATCGCCGCTGCGCCCGGCGATCACGAACTGACCCTGGCCAACAACCGCGCCGTGGTAACCGTGACAGGCGTGCGCGACCGACTGCGGGTGGTGCTGGTCTCGGGTGAACCTCATGCTGGTGAGCGCGTGTGGCGCAATCTGCTGAAGGCCGATCCGTCGGTGGATTTGATTCATTTCACCATCCTCAGACCGCCCTACAAACAGGATCAGACGCCGATAGATGAATTGTCGCTGATCGCCTTTCCCTATCGCCAACTGTTCCTGGAAAAACTGGATTCCTTTGACCTGGTGATTCTGGATCGCTATGCCGAGCAAGGCATCCTGCCGCCGCTTTATTTCCAGAACATCGCTCGCTATGTCGAAGCCGGCGGCGCGCTGTTGGTGGCGTCGGGGCCTGAATTGGCCGGGCCCACCAGCGTTTCGCGTACCCCCCTGGCCCAGGTTATGCCGGTACAGCCGTCCGGCGAAGTCGTCACCGGGCCTTTCAAGCCGGTGCTGACCGCGGAAGGCCAGGCCCATCCTGTCACTGCCGGCCTGCCGCAAGCCGGCGATGGTACGGCACCGCCCGCTTGGGGCCGTTGGTTTCGTGCCATCGGTGCCAACAAACTATCCGGCACTACGGTGATGAATGGACCCAACAACCGGCCGCTGCTGGTGCTGGATCAGGTGGGCAAGGGCCGGGTGGCGGCGCTGCTCTCCGACCAGGCCTGGCTGTGGGCGCGCGGCTTTGAAGGCGGCGGGCCTGACGCTGAGTTGTTGCGCCGGTTGGCCCACTGGCTAATGAAGCAGCCGGAACTGGAGGCCGAAAGCCTTTCGGCCTCCGTGGTGAATGGCGAAGTGCAAATCGCGCGGCGCACAATGGCGCCGGCGGCGCGGCCCGTCAGTGTCACGACACCGTCGGGCAAAACCCTGACCGCCGATCTCAGCAAGAGTGCGCCGGGAATGTGGACGGGACGTGTCCCTGCAACGGAGTTGGGACTTTATCGGCTGAACGATGGACAATTGGCGGCGGTGGCGGCAGCGGGACCGCTTAATCCTCGCGAAGTCTCCGACATGCGTGCCACTGATGAAGTTCTCAAGCCGTTGGCCGATGCTACCGGCGGTAGCGTGCACTGGCTTGCCGACGGCATGCCGCAGGTACGGCAGGTGAATTCGGATTCGGCGGCTTACGGCTCCAACTGGCTCGGCATGGTGCGCAACAACGCTTATCGCGTCACGTCGCTCACCCAGAAGCCGCTGCTACCGCAATGGGCAACGCTTCTTATTCTTGCGGGCGTGCTGCTGCTGGCATGGAGGGTTGAGGGACGCTAGCCCAGCGCAGCCCCATCGGCACATACCGGCGCATCAATTTGCGCCCGGCGCACTTGACCGGTTAGCGACAGCATCTCGCCACCTTTTAATGACAGTCCGAGAATTCGGTCCTGGTCCACCGGTCCCGGAAACCGTACCCGTCCCGGCGGCAGCCGCGAGAAACCAACCTTGGCATAATAAGGCTCATTCCCCACCAAAAGGATGCCGCGCCATGGGCCTTGCCGCGCGGCACTAATGCCGGCCTGCATCAGGGCGATGCCGATGCCGCGGCCCCGCTGATCGCCGTGCACCGCCAGGGGGCCCAGCAACAATTCTTCATGGCCACCGACTGAGATGGGCCAGAACCGCACCGAACCCAAAAGGGTATTATCTTCCATGGCGACGAAACCCAGCCCTGCCACTGGGGCCACACCTTCGCGCAGGCGATAGGCGGACTTTGCGAAACGGCCGGGACCAAAACTTGCCGCGTTCAGCGCCGTAATGGCGGTGGCGTCGGCGGGGCGCTCGGGACGGATCTGCCAGGCGGCTTCGGACATCAGGTCCCGCTAAAGAACTCATGCCGCAAAGGCAAGCGCTACCACGCACCAGTTATCGGGGCGCCCAGCAATTCCGCCAGCCGCCGTAGGGTGGCTGGCGTGGTATCGGGCGGTGGCGCCGTGGGCTCCACCCAGCGTATTTCCGGTATTTCCCAACAGGGGCGAAAAGCAATACGGGTATCCTCGGCTCGGAACAACGTCACAACATGCTGCACCCAGAGTACCCGCTGGTGATATTCGCCTACCACCATGAGGCGCCCGCCTTCCAGACCGAGTTCTTCCGCGAGCTCACGCCGGACCGCGGCCTCGGCGCTTTCGCCGGGATCAATGCCGCCACCGGGCAGTCGCCAGCCGCGGGCATAGCCATGGCGCACCAGAAGCACCTTGCCTTGCCCGTCCAGAACCAGGGCGACGGCGCCTCTGGCCAGCGAAGAAGGTCCCGACTTGGCCCAGAGAAACAAGGCTTCCGGCAGGGACCTCGCGAAAGTTGACAATTCCTCAATCCTTCCGCCGAACCCCGTTGTAACGGATAAATAACCACGACGCCTTAGCTTGGACAGGCTTTTTTGGCGCGCCCCGATGACGGCAGAGACGACATTCCACCTGAAAGCGCTGATCGTCGAGGACAATGCGCATATGCGTGTCCTGCTGCGCGAATTGCTCAATTCTGTCGGCATCCGGGAAGTCAGCGAAGCCGCCAACGGCGAGGCTGCCATCACTGTGCTGCGCGACCGCAAATGCGACCTGATCCTGTCGGATATGGCCATGGCACCGATGGACGGCATCGCATTCACCCGTCATGTCCGCAACAGCGACGCCAGTCCCAATCGCTTTGTGCCCATCATCATGGTCACCGGCCACACCGAAAAACACCGGGTCGAAGCGGCCCGTGATGCCGGCGTCACCGAATTCCTCGCCAAACCCATCACCGCGGGCAACCTCTATGCGCGCATCACCGAAATCGTGGAGCGCCCCCGTGCCTTTGTACGGGCCGAAAATTATTTTGGGCCGGACCGCCGCCGCAAACAGCTCGACAGCTATGGCGGACCGTGGCGGCGTCATGACGATTTCGAAATCGCGGAAAAGCAATGAAGAAAAAGGCCCAGATGATTACGCCCGATGCCTATCCCCAGATGATGGGCAAGGCTCAGGCTGCCTCTTTCAGCAAGACCCTGCGCAGCGCCATTACCGAAGTGAAGGCGACCCGCATCATAGAGGATTCCGCCGACAGTTTGCGCGAGGCGCTGCTGGGCTATGTCGCCGAGCTGGAAGCAGCGGGACCCGACTATGTCATGGTTTCCGACAAGGCGCATGAGATCAAGGGCTTTGCCGACACGGCGGGATTGCCGGCCACCGCCCGCATCGCCGATGGGCTTTGCCATTACCTGGAACGCAGCCTGGAGCTTAAAATGCCGGCGGAGCCCGCCGTCATTGCCCTGCATGTCCATGCCATCGGCCGCGCCAGTCGCGACCCTGACCAGGGCGGCAAGGCGGCAGACGCTGTGGTGCGCGAATTGGCGAGCCTGGCGGCACGCAAATTGGCCGAAGCCAGCCAGCGCAAGCGCGGGTGAAGCGTTAAGCGGCATTAACCTCTGAAGGCCGTGTTGCATCGCATTCTTCATCCCTCCTTAAGCGCCCTTCTTAATAATGAACGCTCAATCGGCAGGGCGTTTTCTTCATGCTCCAGATCGGCGGCATCGTCTTTCTCATCATCTGCGTCTTTGTGCCCTTCATTGTGTCCGGCGGTTCGCTGAACACGTTGATAGAGGCGGCGCCGCATGAGCTTGCCACCATTTTCGGTTCTGCCATTGCCGCCATGTTGATCGGCGGCTCCATGTTCAACCTGAAGAAAATTGCCGGTTCGCTGAGCCAGGTGATCTCCGGCCCGCGCTGGAAGCCGGCCGATTATCGCGACCTGCTTTGCCTGCTTTTCCTTTTGACCAAGACCATGAAGTCCAAGGGCCTGATCGCCCTGGAAGCCCATATCGAAAAGCCGGCGGAAAGCGGCATCTTCAAGCGCTATCCGAAGATCTGCAAGGACCACTTCGCCCTGGACTTCATTTGCGACACGCTGCGGATGATGACCATGAGCCTGGAAGACCCGCACCAGGTCGAGGCCAATATGGAAAAGCAGCTGGAAAAGCACCATCACGAGGCCCTGATTGGCGCCAACGCACTGCAGACCATGGCCGACGGCTTGCCGGCGCTAGGCATCGTTGCCGCCGTGCTTGGCGTCATCAAGACCATGGGCGCCATTAGCGAGCCGCCGGAGGTGCTGGGCGGCATGATTGGCGGCGCACTGGTTGGCACCTTCCTGGGCGTCTTCCTGGCCTATGGGCTGGTGGGTCCGATGGGCAACCGCCTCAAGGCAGTGATCGACGAGGATGGCCATTTCTATCACGTCATTCGCGACATCCTGGTGGCGCATCTGCACGGCAATGCGGCCCAGGTCTCGGTGGAGATCGGCCGCGGCAGCGTGCCGGGCGAACACCAGCCGACCTTTCAGGAAATGGAAGCGGCGATAGCGGCGATACCACCCGACGCTGGGTGATTGAACTGCGGCTTGAGCGCTTTGATCCGTTTTGTTTTCTGAACCCCCTCCGTTCCGGCCTGCGCGCCTGACGGCGCTTGGCGTTCGCGTGGCTTGGCAGCCACGCTCACCCTTCGCTGGCCCCGCGGCGCGCAGCGCCGCAAATTGTTCAATTGGCGCGCGAAGCGCGCCGGGCGCCGGCGGCTCGCTAGCTACGACCACCTCCCCCTTTGAGTGCGCTACGCGCACAAGGGGGAGGCGGGCCTTTGCCCAAGCGGATAGCCGCCCGGCGAAATGCCGGGCTCGAGATTCCTGGAATTTGGAGTCTAAAACTTCTGCCAGCGGCGGGCGTTTTCGCGCGCCTCGGAGAGCGAGACAAAGAACACCGCCAGCGCCCCGGCAAAGATGCCGAACGGCACCGACCAGGTTGCATCCAGGTCGGTTCCGAAGGTCACGATCGCGGTGACGATCACGCCGGTCAGTTGGGCCACGCTCTTGGGCATGTCTCATAATGGGACAACCCGGCCGTGAGCGGGCAGAGTTATTGCTCACAAGGTTAATGTCGGCGGCGGCACGGATGTCAGCCAAGGTCAAAGGGCTAGTGACGGAATGGGTCCTCATGGGTTTATCCGCCTGCCGGAAGAGCGTTTTTCCATGATTTCCGCGGCTGATTTGGGGCGAAATTTTCCCCCACCCTCCCCGATGTCTGGTGGTTGGTCATGCGCGCAAAATGCCAAGCCCCTGAAAAGCCTGACAGACGCAATTATTCGTTTTGCACTTTTTGCCGACCCCTCCCCTCTTCTTCGGCGCTTAGGGCGTGCGGCAGGGTTCGGATAAAAATCTGCGCAGGTGATCGTTCGTTTCATCCAATCCTTTCATCGTCCGCTAATCGCGCGGAGCGTGAAAGGTAGGGCGATTTGCCCAAAAGAGAAGAGGAAGAAGAGATTTCCTTTCGCTATCCACGCACGGCCCATTGAACCGATTGAAAATTTTCCATGGCTATCCTCGCCCGATCCATAATGGTGCCGCCTTTAATTTGGGCTGGCCGCGATCAAAATTTCGGGGACATTGGCTTTTCGCCTGTCGCGCGTGCATGACGCGCGCGCTGTTACGCTGGCGCTGGCGCGCCCTATGCGCGCTTGTCATTCATATCGGGGCATGAGCCCGTGCTGGAGAGCCCACTGTCTTCGCCTGCCGCGGCGCGGCATTACGCTGTCGCTAGCCGCGCCTTGGCATCCGCTTTCGTTTGCAACGCAAACGAAAGCGGATGGTAGCACCGGACGGATTTGAACCGCCGACCAAGGGATTATGATTCCCCTGCTCTACCGCTGAGCTACGGTGCCACACGAGGGCGGCGATGTAGGGTTTGGGGCCGGGACCTGTCAAGTTTGCGCGGAAATGGCGGGAAAATCGGCTTGTCTCTCGCCGGCCATCCTTCGACAGGCTCAGGATGAGGCCGGCTCGATACAGGGCAGGCGCATCCGGTTGGCGGCGCCGAATTGCGTTTGCGTCCGGCCGATAACGGCAAAGCCCAGCTTGCCATAAAAGCCTTCGGCTCTTGGGTTGGCGACGGTTTCGATCGCCGCCGCCCCAGTGGCGCGGGCGATGGCAAGCGCGTCGCCGATCAAGGCGCGGCCGATGCCGCGGTTCCACAGATCGGGCTTCACAAAGAGGCCATCCAATTCGCAAAAACCATCCCTTGGCAACAGCGCGGCAAAGCCGGCGACGCGGCCTTCCCATTCCGCCACGCGCACGTGCCTTTGCGTGAGTTGCGCCAGCGGCAGTTCAATCACTTCGGGGTTGGCCATGAGATAGGCCCGGTATTCCGCCCACATCAGCGAGGCGCGGCGCTGCAATTCTTCCAGCGCCGCCCGTTCGGCGGGCAGGCCAAAACGGATGGTGAGGTTCACGCAGCTGCCGCCGCGGCTGTTCCGGCGGCGATCCAGCCACCGCCCAGAACGCGGCTGCCGTCATAGAAGACGCAAGCCTGACCCGGGGCCACCGCTTCTTCCGGCGCCTTGAGCTCCACCCGCGCCGCGCCGCCGTCCAGCGGGATCACCCGTGCCGGCACCGGCGGGCGCATAGAGCGCACCTTTACCGAACATTCCACCGCGCCTTTTGTGGGCGCCAGCCAGTTGACCTCACGCAAAGTGATGGCGCCGGCAGCCAGCGCCGCCCGCGGCCCGACCACGACGCGCGCGTTGGCCGCATCCAGCTTCAGCACAAAGAGCGGCTCTTCATTGCCGGAAAGGCCCAGGCCCTTCCGCTGCCCGACAGTGAAATGGGTGATGCCGTCATGGCGCCCCAACACCTGGCCATTTACATCCACGATCTCGCCCGGCCGCGCCGCGTTGGGGCGGAGGCGGTCAATCACATTGGTGTAACGACCGTCAGGGACAAAGCAGATATCCTGGCTGTCGGGCTTGTCGGCGGTGACCAGACCCAGTTCGGCGGCGATGGCGCGCACCTCACGCTTGGGTAGGTCGCCCACCGGAAAGCGCAGGAAATCCAGTTGGGCCGGCGTGGTGGTGAAGAGAAAATAGCTCTGGTCGCGGGCGCTTTCGCCCGCCGCATGCAGTTCGGGGCCGACCGCGCCCTCGATGCGCCGGACATAATGGCCGGTGGCCAGGGCATCGGCGCCCAGTTCCTTCGCCGCCTGCAACAGGTCGGCGAACTTCACCCGCTCATTGCAGCGCACACAGGGCACCGGCGTCTCGCCGCGCGCGTAAGTGTCGGCGAAATCGGCGATGACTTTCTCGCGAAAGCGCGCCTCGTAATCGAGGACGTAATGCGGTATGCCCAGTGCGGCCGCCACGCGGCTTGCATCGGCAATGTCCTGGCCGGCACAGCAAGCGCCCTTCCGCTGGGCCGTGCCGGCATAAAGCTGCATGGTGACGCCCACCGCTTCGTGCCCGGCGCGGGTCACCAGCGCGGCGGCAACAGAAGAATCGACGCCGCCCGACATGGCGACAACAATACGGCGCGTGGCAGACATGGCGCTCTAATAGGCGCGGGCGCCAAAGCCCGCAACCAAAAGCGTGGCTTAGCGGCCCGAAATCGGCAGATAATTCAGCAGGGACAGTTGGTTAAGCGTCGCGGTGACCTGCAACGCCGCCTGCAACGCGGTCTGGTTCAGGGACAGTTGGGTAGCGGCATCGGCCATATTGGTGTTCTGCAGCTTGT
>JAFAVT010000270.1 GCA_019242275.1 Alphaproteobacteria bacterium | reverse complement strand
GCAGCCTTATTCGCGGCGTGTCGCTGTCTATGTGCCATCTCTACCGCCGGCACCGCCCGGTGTGGGACGCGGTACAGCGCGCGCGCCGCTTCCTTTCATGGTGGTGCAGGACGGCATCAGTTATGTCGCCCGCATGGTGCCGGTGCTGGACAGCCTGATCGCCGCCAAGAAGATACCCGCCATTGCCGTGATCTTCATCAATTCCGGCGGCAGCGACGCGCAGAATTCGCAGCGCGGGCTGGAATATGACACCATGGATGGCCGCTATGCAGAATTCGTCCAGAGCGAAGTTCTGCCGCGCGTGACCAAGGAGACCGGCATCACTTTCACCAACGATCCCGAAGGGCGCGCCACTGCCGGCTGCAGCTCGGGCGCGGCGGCGGCTCTGAGCATGGCCTGGTATCATCCCGAATGGTATCACCGGGTGCTGAGCTATTCGGGCACCTATGTGAACCAGGCGTCGCCGCAGGTGGCGGCAACGCCCCGCGGCGCTTGGGAATATCATGAGACCCTTATTCCCAACTCGCCCAAGAAGCCAATTCGCATTTGGATGGAAGTGGCGGAAAAGGACCTGCATTTTGACGATCCGGAGCAGAGCTTTCACAACTGGCCCATGGCAAACAAGCGCATGGCCGCGGCGCTGAAGGCAAAAGGCTATGACTACCGCTTCGTCTATGCCCTTGGCGCCAGCCACTGCAATGCCGGCGTCATCGCGCAGACTTTGCCGGATGCGCTGGAATGGACCTGGAAGGGATATCCGCGCTGAGCTGGAGCCATTTAATCTTAGACGGAAGCAAAACGGCTTCACCCTTCGATAGGCTCAGGGTGAGAAAAATAGAATAAAATCCTCATGCTGAGCTTGTCGAAGCATGAGAGCGGCGGCCGAAGCTCGACACCATTGCTCTAGCGCGTCCCTTGGCGCAGCGCGCGCACTCCAGCGCGCGCGTAACGGGGGCTTTTGATTACCAGTCGCACCTCGTGTTCGCCCGGCGTCAGGACGATGCCGTCTTCCGCGTTTGCCGCGACACCATTGAGCGTCAATGCATATTCGCCACCGCTCAAGCCGTCCGGGTTTTCCACCCAAATTTTCAGAACGCATCCGTCCTTTCGCACTGTCGCTTCAAAGCCCGGCCAGTCCGCGGGGATTACCGGCTTCAGGTGCAGGCGGTCGCCGGCGAAATGCAGCCCCAGCATGTATTCCACCGCCACCCGGTACATCCAAGCGGCCGAGCCGGTGTACCAGGTCCAGCCGCCGCGCCCGACATGCGGCGCCACCGAATAGACATCGCCGCACGCAACATACGGCTCGACGCGATATCGCTGCACCATGGCCGCGCTGCCGCCATGATTGACCGGATTGAGCATGGCGAAGAGTTCGCCGGCCTTGCTGCCCTCGCCCATGACACAGAAGGCCGCCACCGCCCAGAGCACGCCATGGGTATATTGCCCCCCATTCTCGCGAATGCCGGCGGGATAGCCCTTGATATAGCCGGGATCGTGCGGTGTGGCGACAAAGGGCGGTGAGAATAACGCCATCAGCCGGTCTTCGGGCCGCACCAGATATTTCATCACCGCTTCCATGGCGCGGGCCCGCCGGTCAGGCGGCGCCACCCCGGAAAGCACACTCCAGGATTGAGCAATGGAATCAATCCGGCATTCGCGATTGGCCGATGAGCCAAGAGCAAAGCCGTCGTCAAAATAGGCGCGCCGGTACCAGTCCCCATCCCAGCCATGTTCTTCCAGCGCCTGGCGCAAGGCGTCCATGTGCACAAGCCAGCGGGCGACGCGGGCGCTGTCACGGCGGCTTTCGGCATAAGGCACGAAACCGGTGAGTGCTGCGTGCAGAAACCAGCCCAGCCAGACACTTTCGCCCTGACCATGCTCGCCCACCCGGTTCATGCCGTCGTTCCAGTCGCCTGTCCCAATCAGTGGCAAGCCGTGCGCACCTGTGGCCAGAGCCTGATCCAGGGCGCGGGCGCAATGTTCGTAAAGCGTGGCGGTGTTTTCGGTGGCACCGGGCTGGAAGAAGGCGTCGTGCTGGTCGGGCTTAAGCGGATCGCCGGTGAGGAAAGGCAATTGCTCTTCCAGCACGTTTTCGTCGCCGGTGGTTTGGATGTAATGGACCGCGACATAAGCGAGCCAGGCGCGATCATCGCTGATGCGACTGCGAATGCCTTTGCCGCTTTCCGGCAGCCACCAATGTTGGACATCGCCTTCCGGGAATTGGCGCCCGGCCGCCCGCAACAATTGCGCTCGGGCTAGGTCCGGTCGGGATGCGCACAGTGCCATGGAATCCTGCAACTGGTCGCGGAAGCCATAGGCGCCCGAGACTTGATAGAATCCGGCGCGGCCCCACATGCGGCAGGAGAGCGTCTGATAGAGCAGCCAACGATTGACGATCAGGTCGAGGCTGCGGTCGGGGGTGCGCACTTCCACCGTGCCAAGAATTTCATCCCATTGCTGTTTCACTTTTGCCAGCAGATCTTGCGGATCAGCGGCGCGCAGCCGCGCAATCAGGGCGCGGGCCTGGGCTTGGTCCCGCTCCTGGCCCAGCATTAAAATCAGGTCGCGGCTTTCGCCCGGCGCCAAGCTGATGGTGGTTTGCAGCACCCCGCACGCGCTGGGCAAGGCGCCGCAGCGGGCAGAAAGTTTGGCGTCCTTCGCCAGGCCCGCCGGCTGTGCCAGGCTGCCGTTGCGGCCGATAAATTCGCGCCGGTCGCACGTCGAAGCGGTGGCGGCTCCATTACCGTCCATGACCATGTCGAGGAACGCAACACGTTCACCAAAATCGGGATGCAATCCCCCGCGCGCGAAAAGAGCGCCACTTTCATCGCGCTCTGTCACCACAAAGGGTGCGACGCTGCCGGCGGGACCGAGGCGCCATTCGACGTAATGTGTGATCACCAGCCGGCGCGGCGCGCTGCCCCTGTTGTGCAAGCTCAGCAGCGACAGCTTGACTGGCTCGTCAGGCGCCACGAACATTGTCAGCGCGGTTGAGAGGCCGCCGCCGGCATGTTCAAAGCGGGAATAGCCCGGGCCATGACGACAGAGATAAGCGGCGGCGCTATCAGCGGCCGGCCATGGCGTTGGCGACCGCACCGCGCCGCTGTCCAGATCCGTGAAATAGAGCGCATCGCCACCGGGATCGGAAACCGGATCGTTCGACCAGGGCGTCAACTGATTCTGCTGGCTGTTCAGTGCCCAGGTAAAACCAGCGCCGTCGGCAGAGACCTGAAAGCCCAGTTGCGGATTGGCGATGATGTTGATCCAAGGGGCCGGGGTTTTTCCAGCCTCTGCGGTGATGACATATTCACGTCCGTCTTCGGCAAAACCGCCAAAGCCGTTGAACATTTCCAGCACCGGTTTTTGCGGCGGCTTGAGCGGAGCCAGATTGGGCCGCGGCGCCCGGTCGGGTGGCGTGAATGAGGCTGCCGCTTCCTCTTCCCTGTGGGTGACGGCGGCCAGAATGCTGGAGAGATCACCCCGGCGCGCATTCAATTCCACCCGCGCCGCCGCTCTGACCAGGCGGCAGGCATCAGGCCCTAGAATATCAGCCCGCAAGCACAGAATGCGGCCGATGGCGGCTTCCTGCGGTCGGTCGCTGGCGCCCACCAGGCCATCCAATGCCTGCTGCAGGCTTTGCGCATAGGACGCCGGACGTTCATTGAGGATCACCAAATCCACCGCCAAATGACGACCGCGGAAATAGTCATGCGCCCGCACCAACTGGCGCACCAGCGCGACGTCTTCCTCTTCTGCCACACGGACCAAAAGGATCGGCAGATCCCCGGAGATGCCATGCGGCCACAGCGCCGTGGCGCGCGGGGCAGCAGCGGCGGCAATGTCCGCCGGTGGCGCCAGCGCCTCACCGGCGTAAATCAGATGATTGGCAAGCTGCTGGAAGAGCTGCGCTTCGCCTGGCAAGAGACCAAGATATTGCAGCTGGGTCTGGCTATAAGTGGTGGCAAGACGGCTCGCCCGATCAAAAGCGCGGCCATCATGATGCCGGTCAATCAGATCAAGCACCGCTTCACGGCTGGGCGCCACCATGGTCCAGAAGGCGATGGTGACCGTACGGCCTCTTGGGATCTGCACCCGCCGCCGGAGACTAAAGACGGGATCCAACACTGCGCCGACGCAGTTGGTCAGCGGCCAGCCCTCGACTATCGCTTGCGCGGTGGCGGCATCACGCCCCCGTCCCAGGAACTTGCCGCGATCAGTTTCATATTGAACGTCGCCCACGGAATCGCCATCCACCACGCTGACATGCGCCGCCCAGATAGCGGGGTCGCTGCTGGAACGAGGCCGGCGACCGGCGATCAAGGCGCCGGTCTCGCGCTGATATTCGGTCTCGACAAACAGTTTGGAAAAAGCGGGATGCGCGGCATCATCACTCGACCTCGCCATCGCCAGTTCGATATAAGATGTAATTTCGATCTCGCGCAGACGCGAGCCGGTGTTGGTGATGGAAACCCGTCGGACTTCGGCGTCGTCCTCCGGCGACACGCAAATTTCCGTCACCGTCTGCAAGGAGCCATCGGTGCGCTTGAAGAGAGCGCGATCCTCGGCGAAAGCGGCTTCATAATTCTGGCCCAGCGCGCCCATGGGGTTATGCGTGGCCGACCAGACATTGCCGGTGCGCAGGTCGCGGATATAGAGGAAGCTGCCCCAGGGATCGCGCACAGCGTCTTCGCGCCAGCGGCTGATGGCCAGACCTTTCCACAGGCTATACCCGCCGCCGGCCGCGGTCAGCATCACCGTATAGTTGGCATTAGACAGCAAATGGGTGCGCGGCATCGAACCAAAAGGATCATGGGAAAGGCGCGGTCCTTCCGGCGCTTCCTGATGGTGGGTGATAGCGCCGGTTCGCAAAGTCGGGGGCGGCTCAGCCAATACGACATCGCGCGGCATGCGTTCCTGCAACAGCAACTCCGCTGCCTTGACCATGGGCTCGGCATGCAGCCTTTCGCGCATGCGGCCGTCCTGCAGGACATCGGCCAAACCCAGAATGGCCATGCCCTGATGATGGGCCATATAGGATTTGATCACCGCACGACTGAGACCACCGGGCAGACGCTGGCGGGTGAAATCAATGGCTTCATACCAGCCATAGCTTCCCAGCGCGCCCAATGCCGTCAACCGCTCCAAATTGGCGCGCGCCATCACCGGTGCGATCATTGCCGCCAGCATGGTGGCGTAAGGAGCGATTACCAGATTTTCTGCCAGCCCCCGCTTGAGCCCCAGCGCCGGCACGCCAAATCCGGAATATTGATAATTCATCTGCCGGTCGCGGGCATTGTATTGCGATTCCGAAATCCCCCATGGCACGCCATGCTGGCGGCCATAGGCGATTTGGCACCGCACCGCGGCGCGATTGGAAAAGGCCAGCAGACTGCCCGGCGGCTCGCGCATCAACAGCGATGGCATCAGATATTCAAACATCGAGCCGGACCAGGATTGCAGCGCCACGCTGCGGCCCAACGGCATCAGGGTGCGGCCCAGCCGGAACCAGTGCCGCGTGGGGATGTCACCCTTGGCAATGGCAAGGAAGCTGGCCAGCCGGGCTTCCGATGCCAGAAGGTCATAGGCATTGGGGTCCAGCATCTGATCGTCAACGCGATAGCCGATGGCCAGAAGCTGACGCTCCTCATGGAAGAGGAAGCCGAACTCCATTTCCTCTGCCAGCCTTGTGCAGTGACGGGCGATAGCCAACGCCCGCTTTTCGGTCTCGGCAGTATCAAGTTCGCGGTCACGGGCGTGGCTGGTGAGGCAGCTTTTCAGGGCCATGGCTGCCCGCCCCGCCGGAGTGCCGGTCAGCAGCGCGGCAATCTCCGCGCTTTCCTGCGCCATGCGGCCGAGCATATCCTCAGTGCCATCGGCGGCAGGAGCATCCAGTACTTTCAGCCGCGCCAATGCATCGCCGTGCAAATGGTTGAGCGGTGCCAACTCGGCTTTCAACAGCGCAGCCGCATCGGCAGCGCCCCGGCTCCAGTCGTCGAGCTTGCGACCCGCGGCAATCTCCGTCATCGCGCTCTTTACCACCAGCAAATTGCCCAAAAGGTTGCCGCTATCCACCGTGGAGACGTAAGGCGGATCAAGCGGCGCAAGATTGCGGGTATCGTACCAATTGAGGAAATGGCCGCGATAACGCTGCAGTCCTGACATTCCGGCCAATGTGTTTTCCAGCCGCTCCAGACATTCGACAACACCAATCCAGCCCAGATCGCGCGCCGCCAGCACAGCATTGAGATAGACCCCGATATTGGTGGGGGAGGTGCGGTGCGCCACCAGCGGATTGGGATCTTCCTGGAAATTGTCGGGCGGCAGCCAATGGTCTTCCGCGGTGACAAAGGCCTCGAAAAATTGCCAAGTGCGGCGGGCCGCTAAGCGCAAGGCGGCGCGATCCCGGGCATTCAGCGCCCGATGGGGCTCAACCGCGGGGGCATGACTGGCCCAGCGCGCGATCAGGGGGGAAAAACCCCAAACCACAAGGAAAGGTGCAGCCTTCACAAGATTGTGGGGGGCCTGAGAGAAAATCAGGCCTGCCATGATCAGCGCCATAGCCAGCGCGCCCGCCAGTTGCAGCGCTAATGATTTCAGCCCGGCGCGGCGTGAATAGGCGCTTTGCGCATAGGTTACCCATTCCAGCATGCGCTTGCGGGTAATGCCCACCCGCACCAGCGTGCGCACGATGGCGTCCAGCGCCAGGAAGGCGACGCGCGCGAGGAAGGCAAAAGTGAAAAGCAGTTGCAGGCTGGCCATCACGCCTTCCCGTCGCAATGTCCGCAGATGTCCCTTGCCCAAACGCCAGCCGCGGGGTGAACACACGCCGGTCAGCACCGGCAGGAAAGGCGGCAGCGCCATCACCGTGAGCAGGAACAGCGTCCACCAACCGGCATGGGGTAAAGGCAAAATCCAGCCCAGCAGGAAAGCGAGCAGGAGCGCGGGGGCACCCAGCGAGCGGCGCAGATTGTCTATCAGCTTCCAGCGGCCAAGGGGCGAAATGGCGCCGCGCAGGCCAAGAATCCAGGGGAGCAACTGCCAGTCGCCCCGCATCCAGCGATGTTGGCGGGCCAGTTCGACATCGTATCGGGAGGGAAACTCTTCCACCAACTCGACATCCGAAACCAGGGCGGAGCGGGCATAGACACCTTCCAGCAAGTCATGGCTTAGAACACTGTTCTCGGGAATGCGCTGTTCCAACGCCTGCTCAAAAACATCAACATCATAAATGCCCTTGCCGACAAAGGAGCCTTCCTCAAAAAGGTCCTGATAAACGTCGGAGACAGCGAAGGCATAAGGATCAAGACCATTGGGTCCGGAAAACGCCCATTGAAAAAGTGAACTTTCCGTTCCCACCGGCAAGGACGGCGTTACCCGCGGCTGCAAAATGCCGTAACCACGCACCACCCGGCCATGCGCCCCGTCCAACACGGGGCGATTGAGGGGGTGCGCCATTTTGCCGATCAGACGCCTGGCAGCACCGCGTGGCATGCGGGTGTCGGAATCAAGTGTGATGACATAACGCACATCGGCGGGCAGCGGATCTTCCGGTGCCAGAAAGCTGGTATCGGCCGCGCCCCGCAGCAGGCGGTTAAATTCCTTGAGCTTACCGCGCTTGCGTTCCCATCCCATCCAGCAATTCTGCGCCGGATTGAAAAGCCGACGGCGTTGCAGAAGGACAAAAAGAGGCGGGCCATCGCCGGCATAGCGGCGGTTGAGGACGGCGATGCCGGTGCGGGCCCGTTCCAGCAATGTCTGGTCCTCCGGCATCTTTTCGGCCGGCGCGTCGGTAAAGTCGGACAGCAGCAGGAAGGTCAGGCCGGCATCGCTGTTGGCCAGATAGTGCACCTCCAACCGCTCGATCTGGGTATCAATATCTTCTTCCCCCACCAGCATCATCGGCACCACCAGAACCGTGCGGGAGTCCGGCGGAATACCGGTTTTCAGGGAGAGACCGGGCAGCGGCTGCGGTTCACGCTGGCGAGTCACCAGGCGATTGACCAGCGCCATCGCCAGATCTGAGGCCGGCAGCAGCGCCAGCAAAGCCGCCAGCACCAACGCCCAGCCGGTAGCGCCCTCGCCATGTTCGAGCAGGGCCATGATTGCAGCAATTAGCACCGTCAACGAAGTGATCGCGCCGACATAACCGGCAAGGCCGGTGGCGGCGAGCGCAGCAAGCAGCCGCTGAGGCGGTGATGGCCGGCAGCCGAGAATATACGCAAATTCGCGGCGGCCTTCAGCGATCAGATAACAGCCGACATCGCGCCTGCGCACATCTCTGGCGCCCTGCGCCCGAGTCACCGCCGCCTCCGCCACCTTGATTTCGGATCGGCCACAGTGACGCGCCAAGCGCTCGACGGCCCGGCGATAACGGTCGCGGCTGGCAAAATCCATTTCCCCATAGCCGGGCGCCCGCAACAACGCCTGCTCTACCAGGCTGACCTCCTCAAACAAGTCGGCCCAGTCAATGTTGGAAACCAGGCGCATAGCGGTAATGACATTGCGCACTGAAACATCGTCGGCCGCCTGGTTTTGATACTCCTCCTGAGCCAGCGCGTGGACGTTCAGGCCTCGCACTTGCAGGCCCTGGGTGATGTCACTGAGAGCCGCATCGGCGCCGTCGCCTTGGGCGCGCAGCCGCTGTTCCAGCCGCACCAGGAAAGCCGGGCTTGGGTGGTGCAGCAGCCCCGCCACTGTGGCCTGCGGCTGCGCCAAAAGACGCCGCGCGGCCTTATCGCCACGGGCCGCCTCGGCGACGCGGGCAATCACCAGCTCGGTCAGCCGCCGCAGATTTTCCACCAGTGCAATGCGCAAGGTGATCGGTACGGCCCAAAGCTCGCCGATGGTAAGTGGCGCCACGCTTTGATAAGCGACGAGAAACCGCTGTAGCTTTTCTTCGTCGAAAGCGCTGTCGGTATGGGCGATCAGTGCCCAGGCAATTCCCCAGACACGCGGATAGCCCGCCAGCGGGCCGGAAGTAAGGCGCGGCAACTCGCGATAGAAACTGTGCGGCAGGTCGCGCTGGGCGGCGCGGGTTTGTTCGTCAACAATGTGAAAATTGTCGAGAAACCACTCGCCGGCAGAGGTAACGGCGATACCGGCCTTGGCAGCCTGGGCCAGGAGACGAAAATGGTTGCCCAGCGCCGCGTAATTTTCCCGCAGCCGGCGTGGCAGCGCCGGACTGGCACGTCCCGCCCGTCCAACCGCCTGGGCCTTGGCAAGGCTGCGCGCATGCTCTTCCAGCCGCTCAAGGCCGAACAGTTCCGAACGGATGGGCCGCAGATCACCCAGCAAGGATCGTCTGAAAATCACGGAAAAAATCGAAATTTTGCCTCTTTCGATAACCGATGCCGGGAGCAAAAAGTTCCCTGCGCGAGGCGAGTTCCCGGCTGTCCCGCGCCGAAGCGCCGGGCACATTACGGCAGCTTCACAGAGGCGTCAGATATTCTCGAGGCGCTCGCTGGACTCGCCGAACTGGTCAAGCTTCACGCCATAGCGGTCCATCAGCGAGAGATAGAGGCTCTGCATCCGACGCTTCTCGTCCGGCTGGCCGAGATAGCTGAGCGACCGGCCGGTCTTGAGCGTACCACCTAGACCGCCGGCCAGCACCAGCGGCAAGCGGGTGTTGTCGTGCTTGCGCCCGATCCACATGTTGGAGAGGAACATCAGGCAGCTATTGTCCAGCACGGTACCCTCGCCTTCCTTCATGCCGTCCAGCTTTTGCGCCAGATAAGCATATTGCGAAAGATGGAAGCGGGCGATGCGCTCATAATCGTCGGAATTGTTGTTGTGACTGGCGGCGTGATGGCCTTCCTTCACATTCAGGAAGGGATAGTACATCGCCGAAAGGTCGCGGGTGGTGATCAGCGAAGCGACCTTGGTCTTGTTGGTCTGGAAGGCGATGGCAATGATGTCGCACATCAGCCTCGTGTGCTCGCGCAAGTCTTCCGGCAGGCCGCTGGCCGGCCGTTCCATCATCACCGCCGGCATGTTTTTGGCCTTGGCGGCGTCATCGGCATCGGACTTGGCGGCGCGCATCACCTCGACGCGCTTTTCCACATCGCGAACCGAGGTAAGAAATTCATCCATCTTGTAGCGGTCGGTGGCGCTTATCTTACGCGAAAGGTCCTGGGCACGGTCCTTGACCCGGTCCAGCACGCTGAGATTGAGCAGGGCGCCGCGATTGTCGAACAGATTGTCCCAGGCCAGCGAGGGATAGACTTCCAGCGGCACTGGCGTTTCCGGTGTTTGCCAGGAAATATAAGAGGAATAGGCCAGGCTGAAATTGGTTTCGTGATAGCCGGTCATGGGCTGGTCGCAGGCCAGCACCAGGCTTTGCTGCGGCGAATCCTCGCCGGTGCGGGCGGCGATCATCTGGTCCACGCTGATACCGGAATGGACGATGGCGCCCTTGGTGATATGCGCGCCTGACAGCAACGAGCCGGTCTGGCCGGGATGGATGCCCTGCCCCACCAGTTCAGGGACATAAAGCCCGTCAATGACATTGATCTTGGTTTTGAGCGGCTCCAGCGGCTGCAGCGTCTTGCTCAGCACCATGTCGGCGCCCGCGCCGGTGGCACTCCAGTGATCTTCGTGGATGCCGCAGCCGTAGAAGACGACGCCGAAGCGCTTGGGGAAGTCGGCCGCAGCGGGCTGGGCGATGGCACTTACGGACTCCAGCCAGGGCAGCGCCATGGCGCAGCCGGTGCCGCGCAGAACGGCACGGCGGGAAAAGGCATTTGGCTTGTTCGGGTGCATTAGCGGGCTCCCTTCTGGAAATTGATCTTGTTAAGGCCGGCCTTGGCCGGTGGCGGCGTTGTCGCCGCCGTCACCAGCGCGGCGCGGCGGTCGCGGAATTGCGGGCTAAGTACAATGGTCTCAATCAAAGCACGGAAGCGGTAACCATCCTTGGCCAGATTTGTCTTCATCTGGTCAATCAGACCTTCGTCCGACAGTTGCAGGGAGCGACCCAGCGCGAAGGCCAGCAGTTTGCGGCTGAGATTGTCCACAAAGACATCCTGGCGGTTGGCCTTGATATAGTCCTTGAGGCCGGCAACGCCATTGCCCTGGAAATTTCCGCCAAAGCTGAAGGCGGTGTCCACCGGGCGACCGGCCATGTCCTTGGCACGGGCATCGCCCACCGGACCGAAGCCTTCAAACGCCATCCCCAGGGGATCGAACTTGGCATGGCAGGCGCCACAAAGCGGATTGGCGCGATGCTGCGCCAAGGCTTCGCGCACCGGCAGGTCCATCTTCGCTTCGTCGCTGGGCAATTCCGGCACCACCGGCGGCGGCGGCGGAATATTGATGCCCAGAACCTTTTCCACCAGCCAGGCCCCGCGCTTGACCGGCGAGGTGCGAAGGCCGGGCGAATTCTGGGTGAGAAACACCGCCATGGGCAAGAGACCGCCGCGATTATAGCGGCCGGCATTGTCAACCCGCACCCAATGATCGTTGCCGCCCTCAACCGCGGGCATGCCGTAATGCTTGGCCAGCACCGGATTGACGAAAGTATAATCACCATAGACCAGATCGGTGACCGGGCGATCATTGCTGACCGTATCCTGCATGAAGCGAATCGGTTCCTGAAACATCGCTTCGCGCAAATCATCGTTGAAGGCGGGGAAGCGTTCGCGGTCCACCGAATTGTTGCTTTCGAACAGACGGAAGCCCAGCCAGTTGCCGGTAAACTCCGTGGCAAGGCCGTTCTGGACCCGCCCGTCCTTCAGCATGCGGCGCGTCTCCGCCAGCAGCACCTTCGGATTATTAAGATCGCCGGCATTGGCGTGATGCAACAGCTCGGCATCGGGCATCGAGGACCAGAGAAAATAGCTGAGACGGCTGGCCAGACTGATGTTGGAGAGCGGCTGGGCGCTGTAAGCACGGCCCTTCGCCGCCACCGTCATTTTCCCACCGCCAAGATCGAAACGGTAAAGGAAATCCGGCGCCATCAGGATACTGACAATGCTGTCGCGAATGGCATCTTCATGGCTGAGCTGGTTCTTGGCCCGTACCATTTTGTAATCGGCGATCAGCTTTGCTTTCTCCGCCGCCGTCAGGGGCCGGCGCCAGGCACGTTCGGCAAAGCCCGCCAGGGCCGCGATCTGCACCGGCTCGGCGGCGGTACGGGCCTTTTCCACCTTGCGGATGGTGGCGTCCTTAAGGGCAAAGTGCCAATTGATGGCCTTGATCGCGTCGGCGACATCATTGCGGGGGTCCGCCTTGGCCTTGGCCAGATGCTTGTCGCGCAGCATCATGATGATGGACGTGTCGGTGATATTGCCCTTGGCGGGACGCGGCAGACCGGATTCAGCACCCAACCCGTCCACCTGGCCGGCATTGTTGAGATAATATTGCTCCCAGGTGAAAGCGGTCTGGTCGGCATAAAAGTCGAAATTGAACCATAGCCGGTCCAGCGCCTTCTTGCCTTTATCGTCCAGGATCAATTGCTGCAGGGCGGTGTCGTCGCGGTAGTAACCTGCGGTGTTGTGATAACCGGCCGACAGCAGGCGGCCCTGGTCCTCGGAATTATCAGGCCAGTAGCGGCCGCGCTCGCTCACATAGAAAGTGTCGGGAAAGACCGACGCAAAGCGGGCGAAGGCTTTCTGGTATTTGTCTTTCTGGCCGGCGGGATAAACCAGATCGGTGTCCTTGGCGCGGGCATTGCCGACGACAATCAGCCAGCGCGGCGTGGCATCAGCATGCAGGCCCGGGAATTTGGGCACTTCAACCAGCTTCGGCGCCGGGTCATTGTCGGCACGCAGCGCGGCCGGGTCGCTGCCCCGATGGTTCTGGGCATATTCCTCCAGCCGCCAATTGTGCAGGGGCTGCGCCTGGCCGGGCAAGCCACGCACGCGCGGCGCGGCAAACTGCATGGCGGTATCCGCCCGAAGCTTCTGCACCCAGTCGCGCATCGCCACCGTCTGCGTCTGCACCGCGGCAACGTCAGCATCCGGCAGCGCATTCCACATTCCTTGCAGCTTGGCGACGGGACCAATGGCCTCCTTGTCGTTCAGAATACCCCAGACCATGCCCAGATATTTCGGGCTAAGTTTCATTTCGGCCGCAATGGAAGCCAGCGTCGCTTTCGGGGTGTTCAACTGGGCGCGATGCCGATAGCGCCAGGCCGCTTCAAAATACTTGGCATAATCGGTGGGCTGGGATTGATAGAAGGCGATAATTTGCTGGATGGCATAGCTGAGGCGGTCGGTCTCCACCTTCATGGGATGGGGAGCGAAGGCAAAACCTTCCGGCACCAGATACATGTCATCGGCGGTGGCGCGTGCCGCCTGCAAATACTTGTTCAGCAGCGCCGGCGACATGATAAGGCTTTCGCCGGAATTGTCGAAGCCGGCGGTATTGGCGGGATCAACCGGAAATTGCCGCGCCGGCTGCAGATCCTGGCCGGTGAGGTCGCGGATCGTGTCGTTATATTCGGCATTGCTGAGGCGCCGCGCCAGCACGACACCGGGATCGCCGCCATGGCGGCGCAGTTCATCGGCCTTTACCGAATGCACCCAGGCAACGATCTGGTTTGTCAATTCCTGCGGCGGGGCCGCCATCGGCTTGGGCGGCATTTCATTTTTCGCCAGGCGGTCAGCCGCCAGCGACCAGCGGGCATATTCCGCCGTCACTGAGTCCAGTGTGTCGAAGGATTTGAAATCCAGGCCCCCGGCCGGGGTCTTGCCGGAATGACAGCCGGCGCAATATTTGCCGACAAAGGGCTGCACCGTATCGTGAAACTGCTTATCCAGCGGGGCGCTGGCTGCAAAGGCGGGCGCCACGGCGCAATTGAACAGGGCAGCAAGCAGAAAACGGCGCATCAAACTCTTCCAGTTGTTATCTATTTCGGGCGCTGAGGGGGAGGCGACAGCTTTCCTCCGACAAAACCCTATAGCAGAGTCCCGCCGGGCGGCGCGAGCCTCGATTGCATGGCCCTTTTGTGCGGTGCAGCAGAAGCCTACCAGTCCAGTTGCATCAGGGAAATTGACTGGCGCGGAAGCTCTGCGCTGACGCTGACCGCGCCGCCGGAAGCCGCCAGCCAGCGAGGCGATTCCAGCAGTTCCAGGCCGTCACGGGCTTTGAGGTCAGCCAATTGCTGCGGCGTCGGGTTCTGGGGCGAGCCCATCGCTTTCCAAACGGTGTAGGCGTTGGAATGGGTGTCATCTATCCGATAGTGGGTCAGCCGAACCCGGGTCGCAGCCCTCGGCAAGCCCTTGATGCTGACCGAAACCGGTGAAGCGGGGGCCGCTTTTTCTTCATCATGATAATTCCACAACATCACGGCGGCACCGCGAGCGTCGGCCGTTGCCATGGCGTCAATGTCGGGCGCCTGGCGCACGCCATTGGCGATGATGTCGCTGGTGGCGCGGGCGCCGTCGCTCGACGCCGCAACCCGATTGCCGTGCATCAACGCCGTCATGCGAAAGAAGTTGAGGATCGGCTTGTCCAGGCCGTTGGTGTAAAGGTCGCGGAAGCCTTCGAAATAATCGCGGTTCTCGAACTCAAAAGCCCAGCTCAACATCGAAAGCAGATTGACGCCATGGGCGTCGGCCAGTTCGAACAGGCGCTTATAGGCCGCGGCGGTATAGGCGGGATAAAGCGTCCCGTTGCGGTAAGCGTTGGCCGGATTCACTTTCATCGAACAGGCGGCGCAGCCTTCCGGGTCAGCTTCCGAAAGAATGATCGGCAGCTTCTTGAACTGCGGATATTTGGCGATGATGGCAAAGCCCTTGTCCACGTCGTTCAATTCCTTGCCCACGCCCATCACCACCTGCCCGCCCTGGATGCGCGGCTGGCCCTTGGCATGGAAGGAGATGAAATCCAGTGGCGATTTTTTGGCCGCCACATGGGCAAGAAAATCGTCAAGGAATTTGGCTGCCCGCGCCGCGCCCGGGCCGGTGGTGGCGGGACCGCCGACCTTGGCTTCCGGCAATGCGGCGCGTACACCGGCAACGGTGTGGTCATAAAGATCGAAATACTGCTCCGGCGTGCCTTTCCAATAGCCGATATCGGGCTCGTTCCAGACTTCGAAATACCACTTGGCAACGGTGGCGCGGCCGTAACGCTGCACCATGTGAGCGGTGATTGTGCGGATCATCTCCTGCCATTTGCCCAGGTCCTTAGGGGGTGTATGCACCGTTCCGCCGGTGGAGCTTTCGGGATAATGGTCTTCATAGGTGCCGGTACCGCTCACCATCGCCTTTGGCGTAAAGCTGAGTTCGAACATCGGCACCACGCCGGCGTCGCGGTATTCGTCAAAGATGCCGTCAAGGATGCGAAAATCATAGACCGGCTTGCCGTTTTCATCCTCCGAATAGACGTTGGTGGAACTCCATTTCAGCGCCGCCACGCCATCGCCGGAGGCCAGCAGGAAATGCGTGCGCACATGCACCGGCACCGGCGACAGCGCCGACAGTTCCCGCAGCAGCTTTTTGCCGTTTGCCATGGTGGTGAAATTGGCTTCGTCATAGCCAAACCAGGCATAGATCGGCTTATAGGGACCGACCTTCTTCGCCAGATCAACAGTAATGGAAACCGGCGCCTGCGCCGATGCCACCCCGCTCAAGGCCAGCAGCGCCAATCCCAACAGCAGCTTTTTCATGTCCGCCCCGCCCGTTTCTATTCCTCAGACAATAATAACCTTACACCAGACACTTGGCGACGACGGATTCATTCCAGGCAATACCGCAGCCCGGCGCCGTGCCGGCATGGGCGATGCCGGCCTTGGGTATCAGCGGCTCGGCCAGCACCGGCGTCACCCAGTCCTGCCATTCCAGCAATTGCGCGCCGCGCGTCACCGACAGCAACTGGGCACTGACTTCGGGGAAGAGGTGGCTGGAAACGCGGATGCCGTGAATCTCGGCCAGGACCGTCGCCTTCATCCAGCCGGTGACGCCGCCGATCTTCATCACATCCAGCATGATGCCGTCGGTGAAGCCTTCGGCGATGGCCTTCTCAAAATCGGTGGGGCCCCACATATTCTCGCCAATCTGGATGGGCGTCGCGGCGGCGGCGGCGATGGTCGCGTGACCGGCATAGTCATCGGCCGTGGTGGGTTCTTCGATCCAGACCAAATCCATTTCTTCCAGCACCCGTTCTCGCGCAATGGCGGAGGTGACATCCAGCGACTGGTTGTAGTCCACCAGCAGCTTGCGGGCGCCGGCCTTTCGCGTCGCTTTCAGTACGGCAAGATCCTGCGCCACGTCGCCATAGCCGATCTTGAACTTGATGGTGTCAAAACCCAGCTTCAGCGACGCTTCGGTGTCTTTCGCCGCCGCTTCCAGCCCGCCCATGCCGCAGGAATGATAGGCCGCTACCGTGCCCGGCTTGCCACCCAGCAGCGATGCCAACGGCGTCCCATTCGCCACCGCCAGAGCATCCCAGGCCGCCATGTCAATGCCGGCCGCCGCCATGCCGGTAAGACCTTGCGGCCCCAACAGGCGCAAACGACCTTGCAGTTTTTTATAAATCTCCAGCGGCGCCAAGGCATCGCCGGCAATCAGCTCGCCAAAACTTTGCACCAGGGCCGCCACCGGTTTCAGCGCGAAGGCGGTATAGCAGAACAGATAAGTGCGGCCGGTGACGCCGCCGTCGGTCTCAAGATCAATCAGCACCAGCGGCGCCGAAGTCACCGTGCCGCCGGCGGTGGGATGAGGCGCCGACAGCGGCACATTCACCGCGCGGGTCTTGACGCTTTTTATCTTCAGGTCCGTCACCCTTTCCCTCCCGTCTGTTCCGCCAGATCGAAAATCTTCGTCATCGGCACCCATTTCTGCCCCGGCTCAGCATGGGGCAACGCCTGCTGGAACGACCACATCAGCGTTTCCCATTCGTCATAGTCAGGCGGAATAGGCCGGGAGCGGGGAAAATCATCCGCCACGGTGGCGATCATCACCATGCGATTGCCGCTGCGCCAGATTTCCATGCCCTCAAAGCCTTGTGCCTTGATGTCATCCACGATCGCCGGCCAGACCCGGCCGGGGCCGTGGTAAGCTTCGTATTCAGCGATTTTGGCGGCGTCGTCCACCAGGTCGAGGGCGAAGCAAAGGCGGCGGCTCATTGGTTGCTCTCCGGCAGGCGCACACATTATATAAAGCCATCTTCCCTGCCCGGAGCAATCATGGCCGCGTTTCTCAGGCTGCATCCGACCGACAATGTCGTGGTGGCAATCTCAGATCTCAGCCCCGGCGATATTGTGGATGATGTCAGGATTGGCCGCCGCATTCCCCGCGGCCACAAGGCGGCCGTGCGGCCCATCCCCAAGGACGCCCCGGCCCTGAAGTTCGGCCAGATCATCGGCTTTGCCACCCAAGATATCGCGCCCGGCGACTGGGTCCATGAGCATAACCTGGCCTTTCACAGCGTGGATCGCGATTACGAATTCGAAGTGGATGCCCGCGATCCTGCGCCGGCCGTGCCGCCCGCCACCTTCCAGGGCTTCAGGCGCGCCAATGGGCGCTTCGGCACCCGCAATTATCTGGGCATTCTTACTTCGGTGAACTGCTCGGCCACGGTGGCGCGTTTCATCGCCCGCGAAGTGGAGAAGCGGGGGCTGCTGGACGACTATCCGCAAATTGATGGTGTTATCCCGTTGGTACACGGCCATGGCTGCGGCATGGACAGCAAAGGGGAAGGCTACGAAGTTCTGAAGCGCACCCAATGGGGCTATGCCGCCAATCCCAACATGGGGGCGGTGCTGATGGTGGGGCTGGGCTGCGAGACCTTCCAGATCGCGCGCTGGAAGCAGGCCTACAACATCGCCGAAAGCGACAGCTTCCGCTCGCTCACCATTCAAGACAGCGGCGGCACACAAAAGGCGATTGAAGATGGCATCGCGGCGGTGCGCGATCTGCTGCCGGCCGCCGCCAATGTTCGCCGCGAGACGGCGCCGGCTAGTGAACTGATGCTGGCGCTGCAATGCGGCGGCTCTGACGGCTATTCCGGCATCACCGCCAATCCGGCGCTGGGTGCGGCGGTGGATCTGCTGGTGGCCCATGGCGGCACTGCCATTCTGTCCGAAACGCCGGAAATCTATGGCGCCGAACATCTGCTGACACGGCGCGCTTCGCCGGAGGTGGGCAAAAAGCTGATCGAACGCATCCGCTGGTGGGAGGACTACACCCGCCGCAATGACGGCAGCATGAACAACAATCCCTCACCGGGGAACAAGGCCGGCGGCCTTACCACCATTCTGGAAAAATCGCTGGGCGCGGCAGCCAAGGGCGGCACGACGCGGCTGAAGGCGGTGTATGAATATGCCGAGCCTGTCACCGCCAAGGGCTTCGTCTTCATGGACACGCCCGGCTACGATCCGGTCTCGGCGACCGGCCAAG
>JAFAVT010000249.1 GCA_019242275.1 Alphaproteobacteria bacterium | reverse complement strand
GCGAGCGCCAGGCGATCGAGAAGCTGATCGTGGAGGAGGCGCTGGCGGCGGCGGCGACCCAAGCCAATGCGCCTTTCATTTTGGCGGCGGGTGAGGGCTGGCATCCCGGCGTGGTCGGCATCGTCGCCGGGCGCCTGAAGGAACGCTTCGGCAAGCCCAGCTTCGTTGCAGGGTTCGAGGGTGGCATGGGGCGGGGCAGCGCCCGCTCCATTGCCGGAATTGATGTGGGCGGGGCCATCCGGGAGGCCGTGTTGGCAGGCGTCATCGAATCCGGCGGCGGCCATACCATGGCAGCGGGATTTTCCCTCTCTGCCAGTCAACTCAAGGGCTTCCAGAGCTTCCTTGAGACGGTATTTGAAGGGCAGGCCGCTGCCCTGGCCGCGGCCGCGACCCTGGAACTGGACACGGTCTCATCGCCCGCGGGCGCGGGGCCCGGGCTGTTGGAAGAGATCGCCCTGGCCGGGCCTTATGGCGCCGGCAACCCGGAGCCGCTGCTGGCCTTCCCTGATCTGAGGGTCAGTTTCGCGGATGTCGTGGGCAAGGATCACATTCGCTTGCGCCTGAACGGCGGCGGGGCGGCGTTGCAGGCCATCGCCTTCCGTGCGGTGGGCACGCCCTTGGGCGACAGGCTGCTGGCCTCGCGTGGCCAGGCGATCCACGCCGCGGGGCGGATACGGCGGAACGAGTGGAACGGGATGGTCACAGTCCAGCTTGAAATCGAGGATGCCGCGCCCGCAAGTGCTTGATGGGAAACGAGGCTTGATCGGGGGGCAGGCTTCCCCTATAGCCGCCCCTTAATTTGTTGTCGGGCAATCTTCGGAAAACCGGTACCCACTTTTCCGGATCGCCCTTCCGCAGGCGCCCTTCGTCTATCGGTTAGGACTCAAGATTTTCAATCTTGCAAGAGGGGTTCGACTCCCCTAGGGCGCGCCATTTTCCTTCGTTCGCGGCGCGAATGAAGGAAAATGCCAAGGCGGCCATGCCGATGCGGAGCGCTACAGCAACTTGCCCTGACTACCCTTCATTTCCCGCTTCGCCTTCTTGAAAACGGTACTGTCAATCCAGGGCATGTCGGGCTTGTCGCCGGCAAATAATTGCTCAACGGTCAAAATCTGGATTTTCGGATATTCGCCATACTCCGTCTTGTAGAAGCCGGCGGCAATGGCTTCCTTTTTCATCGGCCCGGTCGGATCAGCCAAGGTGATGAGAACGCCGATCTTGGCCTTTTCCCGCTCCACCACATTGGCCAGTTCGCGCACCATCGGCACGCTGACATTCTCGCCGCCCTTGACCGAAACAATGGCCTTCTCGGTGGTTTTGCCGTCGGGCTTGAAATAAATGAAGCCGTCAATGCCGCTGTCGGCGCCCTTTTTCTTGCCGCCATAGGGCACGGCGTCCACCAGTGACACCGCCCACCATTGAAACTGGTATTTGTCCTGCTCCGCCAGGGCGCGGCCGCCATCCACATCCTTGGGCGTGCCGTGAATTTCGATCGGGATGGGACCAAAGGCATCGCGCAGCCGCTTCTGGATCAGCGAGATCGCAAGATGGGTGACGTCAATACCGACCCAATTGCGGTTCAGCCTCTGTGCCGCATGCACCGTGGTGCCGCAGCCGCAGAAAGGATCAAGGACAACATCACCTTCGTTTGATGATGAACGAATTATTCGCTCAAGCAACGCTACCGGCTTTTGCGTTGGATAGCCCATATCTTGTTCACCCAATGCTGGGGGAATGTCCTGCCAGTCATTTTGCAGCGGGACACCAGGCATCTCGTCAAGATAGCGCTTGTAATTCGGCATTCCTCCTTTTGTGTAGTAAATGCGACCTTCTTTTTCCATCGCAATCATGTTGTTACGCGAATAAGCCCAGAAGCGACCCTTATATGGAAACGCTTCAGAATACTCCCAGTCATCCTTGGGGCTCTTAAATTCATCAGTGAGGTCACCCTGCCAGTCACCACCTGCCACGCACCTTTTGATGCGCCAAGGGTAGCTGACATCTCCACCAGGCTTTGCCGCCGTCAGATTGTCAACGCGAAAGCGGCGCCCGCTCATGGGATCAATGTGCCGGTAGAACTCTTCGACGTACTTTTGATCGTAAGGGGTAAATTGCCAATTCCAGGTCCATGACTCTGACTTTGAGTAAAAATAGATTATGTCACGAATATTGCCATAAACTTTTCGCCCTTGTTTAGCATCGCTGTGGGCGCTGGATCTTTTCCAACTGATTTCTGACCTGTAGCAATTCGGCCCAAAAACCGCATCCAGCAGAATCTTCAGATAGTGGCTCGCGGTTGGATCGCAATGCAGATAAAGCGACCCCGTCGGTTTCAAGACACGATGAAGCTCGATCAGGCGCACGGCCATCATGGCCAGATAGGCCATCATGTCATTGTCGTGCAGGAAGGAGCGCATCGCCCTGAGCATTTCGGCCGCGTCGGCATTGCCCGAGTGCATCACTCATCAAAGGCGCGCTCGGCTGACGCGTTCCAGTGCCAGGTATCCTCGAACGCCTCCATCTGGGCGTGGCTTTCATGCCCGTCGGGCGCCTTGAAGAGGACGTTGTAGTTGGCGTTAGAGTTGAAGGGCGGATCGAGATAGATCAGGTCAACCGATTCTGACGCAATCTCATTGCGCAGAATCTCCAGATTGTCGCCGTAATAGAGATTGCCCATACTTCACCTCCCCCTATGCGGGGAGGTCGCCCGGCGCAGCCGGGCGGGTGGGGGGCTTACGTGCGGCGGCGATGATGATTTCAACAATGCGATCTCCACCGCTGAGGATTTCTGAATTCCAGAATCGCAAAACCCTATAGCCGCGCCGATTGAGGTAAGCCGTACGGCGCGCATCATATTCGATAGCAGCCGATTCGGTATGTTGCGAACCGTCCAGTTCAACAACCAGCCTTGACCGGTGACAGGCAAAATCCGCGAAGTAAGGGCCAATCGGTGGCTGGCGACGGAAATGCAATCCCAGCGGTTTGAGCAGCCGGAGCGCATGCCATAACCGCCGCTCGGCCTCTGTTGGATTTTTTCGCAGCCACCTGGCGCGCGCAATCGGCCCCCCACCCGCCACCTCTTCGCAGCTTTCGCTGCTCAGAGGCGGCGACCTCCCCGCGTTGGGGGAGGTAAATGGTCGGCGGTTGATCGGCGGCAGCCTGCCCATGTCCATCCTTGAAATCGCCAGTGCGACCATCCCGACCGTTTGGAATTCCGGCGATACCCGTAACTGGCGTCGCGGTTTTCCCTTTACCTCTCCGCCCCTCGCACCGGACCCAGCCGGTTCTTGCCCAGGGCGATGTCGTCAATATAGACGGTGAAGCCGCTGCCGGTGGCCGCCTGGTAGTTGGTGAAACCGATGGAAAGGGTCTGGAAGGCCGCCGGAATCTCAATGCCGTCAAAATTGCCCGCGCCCTTGCGCTGGCTGATGTCGGTGATCTCCTGACCGTTGACAAAGAACTGATAGGTCTGGGTGGCGTAGTCCACATGCCATTCCAGCAGATTCCACTTGTCGTCGAATTTCTGCTGCGTCGCCGATTGCGGGCCGAATTCCCGGCGTCCGTTTGGCGGCTGGACGTTGTACATGTATTTGAACAGGCCGGTGGGATAGTAGAGCCATGTGGCCAGGCGCAGATCCACCGTATCCTTCACCGACGGGCTGACGGCCCGGCCATGAACGATGGTGGCATGGATGAGATTGCCGGTCGGCATCGGCGCCGGCATCTTGATCTTGTAATAGAGCCGGCCCCAATGCTCGCCGCCCAGCGCCGCCACCTTGTCAGGCGCCAGATCAATGCTACGGCCACCCCGCACGCCGGGCTGGATCATCAGGGCGCGCTTGCCGCTGTGGGCGACACCTTCTTCAACGCCCAGTTCACCGGTCTTGGTGAAGCCGGCCGGAATGGCACCCACGGCGGTCGATTCAAAATCATCGGCGACGATGACGCCGGGCGGCGCCATGCCCATGCTGGTGCAACTGCCCAGCAGCAGGGCGGCAGTGAGCGCGGCAAGCGCGAGGCGCGGTGTCATGGAATATCCCCGGGTTATTTGAGGGGGGAGTTTAGAACGGTTTCGGATTGAACGGAATCTTTCTCACTCTCCATGGGCGGGCTTGACCCGCCCATCCAACTTGCCGCTTGCAAGAAAGTTGGATGGCCGGCTCGG
>JAFAVT010000016.1 GCA_019242275.1 Alphaproteobacteria bacterium | reverse complement strand
TCGCCACGTACCAGCTTTTCAACATCAACCGGAGCCGGCTGGAAAATCTGATCCACCGTATTTTCGAGCCGGGGCGGTTGAAGGTGGAAATCAGGGACCGCTTCGGCAACCCGACCACGCCGCGCGAATGGTTTTTGGTGCCGCGCTTTGTGATTGATGAGGCGGTTGAGCGGATCAAGGACGGAACGATTACGGGTTATATCTACGACCCGAAAGGGGCGGCGCTAATACATCGGAACTAACGTGGGGTGGTCGCGAAATTGCCTTGCCCGCGGTGGGAGGGAATGGGTCCCGGGTCTGCGAAGCAACACTCACGTGTTGCGCCGCGCCCGGGATGACAAGGGGAGTAGTGGCGCGCCCGGGATGACAGGTTGGGCGCGCGATAGCGTGTCTAATCGGAAGGCTTGGCCGCGGCGCGCGCGTGGTCCTCAAACTCGCGGGCAATCGCCATCAATTGGTCCTTGATCGAAGGCAGCACCGCCAGCGCCGCCAGGCTGACAAAACGCCTGGCCTGCGCCCGATACCACTCCGCCGTCGCCGGAACCGGGTCACGCACTGGTCTTTCTCCCTTGCGCCGCCGAAGCATGATGGCGGAAATTTCTGGCGGTGGCCATGCCGCCCGAAAATGAAATGGTCTGCATGCGGGTTTCCGAAATGTGGAAGGCGCAGGATGGCAACAGGGTTGGTGGGTGGCGCAGACTTTAGGTTTCGTCCCGTCTGTGATAAGTTACTGCCATGACTACGAGCTTTTCCCGCATCACGGTTTCTCCCGGACAGATGGCCGGTCTTCCCTGCATCCGGGGCTTGCGCATTCCGGTGGCAACGGTGATCGGCATGGTGGCCGACGGCATGAGCGAAGCCGAAATTCTGGCCGCTTTTCCTGATCTCGTTGCCGCGGACATCACCGAAGCATTGCGCTTCGCGGCCGAAGCCGTGCGTGAACGTGAATTGCCGTTGGCGGTTGGTTGAAGCGAGTAGGCTACGAAGGGGTCAAGCGGTAAACCTCGCGCCGAAGCGGTTCTTCGTTTCCAGCGAAGCTGGCAATCATGGCGGCAAGGAAGGTCTTCGGCCGCAATCGCTCCAGATCAAGCGGATGCCCGGCGCGGTGTGCCAAAAGCGCCAGAAAAGTCGTTTGTGTTCGGCCATTGCCTTCCCGAAAGGGATGAATGGCGTTGAGCGCCGCCAGAAAGCCGGCAGCCGCCGCGGCGAACTTTTTGCGATCCAGTCCTTTCAAAAAGCGCTCGCGCGCCAAGTCGGCAAACAGCGAATTCATTTCGCGGCTGATATATTCAGGGTAGCAGAAGGCACTGCCCCCGCGCGCAATGCGCACCGTGCGGTAACGCCCCGCCCAAGAATAAACATCCTGAAACAAATGGCGGTGAATGGCACGGTAATGGGCGGCACTGAACCGGCCCGCCGGCAGGGGCTCTTCCGCGCGTTCGGCCGTTATCGCTGCTTCAAACCTGTCCAGGGATTTCTGAGATTTCAAGCCGGGACGATTCTTGAGAACCGTCGTGCCTGGGTAGCAGTAAGGGTCGGGGACAGCATCATACATGCTTGCTAGGGCTTGGCGCTGAACTTGGCAATCAGCGCCTCACGCCGCGTTTTGGCCGACAATTTTTTGGCATCAAAATCCCGAAAGGTTTTCAGCGTTTCGCGGTCAAGGCGGATTCCTTCAACGGCGCTGATCTTGGCGAAACCTCGCCGTCCCAAGGTGAAGGAGCGGGAAGAGGGCTTGGCGCTTTTGCTCATGGGCGCTGTTTATCATGCCACTCATTGCGGGCAAACGGCCTTAATGCCTTTTGCCCCCCGCCCGCTTTGCCGTGCGGGCCGCTCGCTTGTGCTTGCGGCGTTCGCGCGGGCGAAAGGTCCACTGGACCTTTCGCTAAAACCGCGCTCACCCCCGCAAAAGGCAGAGGTGAAATGGGTCCCGGGTCTGCGAAGCAACACTTCGTGTTGCATCGCGCCCGGGATGACAAGGGGAGAGGGCGGTCACCTCACGCCCGTAAACGGAGAGGGTCAAAGCAGGCGGGTGTCGCTTGGCCCATCCGCGCGCTTCGCAAAAGCCAGGGGAGCATGCTATCCTTACTTCATGAATATAGCAGCGAAACCCACAATTTTCACGGTCACGGCCGCGTGGGATGCCGAAGCATCGGTGTGGACGGGCCATTGCGACGACATTCCGGCCGCCGCCGATGCACCCACGCTCGACGAACTGCTGGCCAAGATCAGCGCAATGGCGCTCGATGTGCTGGCGGACAATCATCCCGGCGTTGATCCTGCGTCGCTCTATCTGCAAATCACGGCCCTGCGCGAAGCCGAGCCGGCTTGAATGGCGCCGCAATTTGATCGGGCCTTGCGGGAATTGCTGCGCGCCGCCGGCTGCACCCTGGTGCGGCAAGGCAAAGGCAGCCACGAAATCTGGCGCAGCCCGATCACGCAGCGGAATTTCCCCGTGCCGGTCGGCATTCCCAGCCGCCATACCGCCAATGCCATTTTGCGCCAGGCGGGGTTGCCGAAGGCGTTTGAGGGTGCGCGCCGGTTGTGGGTCCCGGGTCTGCGAAGCAACACTTCGTGTTGCATCGCGCCCGGGATGACAGGTTGGGTGTGGCCCGACACGAGCCTTCCGGCTCGCGACCCCTCCCCGAACGGCTTCGCCGTTCCCGGCCGCTCGCCCAAGCTCGCGGCGTTCGGCGCTCAAATCGGTCCGCTGGACCGATTTGACCGCGCCGCTACGCTGTCGCTAGGCGCCGCCGGTCGCGCCTCACTCCTCAAGGGGAGGGTAAACTTTTCCCCCGCTCGCCTTTACTTCTTGCCTTCCGGTGCGGGCGGCACGCCGGCGCGCAGTTCGGTCCAGGCCTCGACGATCTTTTCCTTGTTCTTCAGCCGGCGCTGGAAAATGCCGTTCTTCAGAAAACTTTCCAGATCGCGGGAGATGTGCAGGGTGGCAAACACCTTGTCGGGCACATCCGCCAGCACCGTCATGTTGGCCGGTTCGTCGCCCTTGGTCTCGATGGCATAGCGCGAGGCGACGTCGCCAATGGACGAGTCAATCAGCGCCAGCGCCTTGGCTTCGTCCGACGGGTCCTTGTGCATGACCAGGCCGCAAACATAGGTGAAGATGCCGCCCGGCGGCTCCAGATAGGCGACGGGTTTTCCTTCGCGGTTGAGGGCGGCAAAAGTGTTGCGCCAGCTCATCGCAGCCACCAGTTCGCCCGAAGCCAGGCCCTGCGCCAGCGCGGTGTCGTCGGATGAAACAAAGCGCAACTGCCCCATCAACTGTTTCAGCTTGGCTTGCACCTTCTGCCAGTCGGCATCGCTCATGTTGTAAGCGTCCACGCCGGCCATGCGGGCGATGAAGGGAATGGTGTCGTCCACCCCGTCCAGCACCGCCACCCGGCCCTTGTATTTGGGATCGAACAGAATGTCCCAGCTTTGCGATTTGGCGTATTCGGGCGCCAGATCGGTGCGGATGGTGAGCGAGGTGTTGCCCCAGTAATGCGGCACGAACCATACCTTGCCATTGCCGGCATCAAGGCCAGGCAGGTGCCGCAAGGTGGGCGACAGCTTGTTCCAGTTTTTCAGTTTGGTCGTGTCAATCGGCTGGAGCAGGCCGGCTTCCTGCCAGCGGGGAAACTCGTAATAGCAGGGGCCCATCACATCGGGCTTGAACCCGGCTTTCATCTTGGCGAAGGCTTCGTCTTCATCGGCGAAGATCACGGTGTTGGGTTTTTCGCCGGTGGCCTTGACGTAATCGGCCAGGATGGGCGGCTGCACATAATCTTCCCACTGGAACAGTGTGGGCGGGGCCTTCTTGCCCGGGCCGCAGGCGGCGAGGGCGAGGGCGGCGATGATGATAAGGGATTTGCGCATGGGTAGAGCTTTTTTGGGCTGGAGCAGTCCCGGTTTAGTTGGAATCTCTCCCACTCACCATGGGCGGGTTTAACCCGCCCATCCAACTTGCAGCTTGCAAGAAAGTTGGATGGCGCGCATACGCTGTCGCTATGCGCCGGAGGCCGGCCATGGTGAGTTTGAGGAAAGTGTGGATCAACTCACCACAGCGCAAACCGGTTGGCGCGGGGGGCGCCGCCAAAGCCCAGGCTGAGGCTGACGCCGGCGGTGGTGTCGCCGCCAAGCTCGCCTTGCAGCAGCGAGATGTTGCTGTGGCGCGCGCCGAGCTCGATCTCAAGCCCCGGCGCGGGCGTGATGCGGATGCTGCCGCCATAAATGCCGCCGCCGCTTTTGGCGTAGCGGTCATAGCTGTAGCCGCCAAAGGCATCGAGCCAGAGCTGGTCCCACAGCGCCGCGGAAAGCGAGGCGGTGGCGGTGTGGGTTTCCAGGTTGCGGATGGACAGCGGCACATACGGCGTGGGCGCGGTGCCGGTGAGGGTGGTGTAGCGCAGGCGGTATTCGCCCTGGCCGTCATAGGCGATGCCGGCAAACAGGTTGGGCACCACTTCCGCGTTCCAGGTGAGATTGGCGTTCCAGCCCGCCGTCTGCACCATGTTGTGATGGCCGGAAAGGCCGTAATTGTCGAAGCGGGCCTTCAAGCTCCCCCACAGGCCATAGCCCAGCCGCTGCGCCACGCTGAGGGAAGCTTCGTCCTTGATGCCCTTGTCGAGCAGGGCTTCGGGCGTATCCAGATCGGCGGCGTGATAGATCAGGCTGGCGGAGAAAAAGCCGTCGGGATTGCCTTGCCAGCCGGTGAGCCGGGCGCCGCCGGTGCCGGCGCCGATCAGGCCCTCCAGCCTGACTTCACTGTCGCCGCCCATGCCAAGGCCGATGCCGGCGGCGCCGCTCAGCACATTGGGCGTGGTGGTGGCGGCGATGGTGCCGGTGGCCGTGCGGACATTCTTGCCGCTGGCATCACCGTCATAAATGCTGCCCAGCAATGCCACGCCGGCGCCCAGCGCCACCCGGAACGAGCCGTGGCCGGTGGTGACGCGGTCGCCATTGTGGAAGCTGCGATATTCGGCGCCAAGCCCGACGCCAGAATCCGCGCGCATGGCGGCGCCGGCATAGGCGGCATCCCACAAGGGCTCGCCCCGGTTCACGGCATAGCGCAGGCCGTAATAATTGCGGGCGGCGGCGTAAGATTCATAAGGCGCGAATGGAATGGGCGGCTGGGCCGGCGGTGGCGGCGCGGCTTGCGGCGGATAGGGCTGCTGTGGCGGCGGCGGATAGGGTTGTGGCGGCGGCGGCGGCGGGGCGCCATAGGGCGCGGGCTGGAACGGCGCCGCCTGTGCCACCGCGCCGCGCGGCTCCAGCCGCAGTGAGAAGCCATCAACTTCCGGCCGGCTGAGAAACGTGACCGGCCGCGAAGCGCGAATGACGCCGTTGTCGTAGCTGGAATAGGCCATGGCGATCCAGCCGGGCAGGGCACTGTTCAAGCGGTCAAACACCGCCGGGTCAACCGGGGCGTTGAAGTCCAGCGCCAGGGCGTTCTGGTTGTCGTCGGCGCGCACGCTTTTCAGCGGCACGCCATGAAAGCGCAATTCGAGCTGCGGGCCGTTGCTGACGATTTCAAAACCGGGGCCCGGCTGCGCGGCGGCGGGCGCGGCCAGACAGAAGATGGCGCCGGCCAGCGCCGCCCCCCTGATCCCTGCACCAGTTTTCATGCGCGCCGCCCGCCTTGTCAGGGCGGCCGCGGCTGGCGGCAATGCCCTGATTCGTTTGGGCTATTATGGGGGCTGGCGAGTCCGTGGGGAATCCCTGCCCGTGTTAGCGTGGCGTCATGCGATTCGTTTGGCTGCTTGGGCTGCTGCTGGCGACGGTGCCGGCGCAGGCGGATGTCACCGTGGCGGCGCCCGGCGGCTTTACAGTAAAGGAAGTCGTGCATGTCACGGCGGCGCCGGCGCGGGTTTGGGCCATGCTGATAGCGCCTTCGCGCTGGTGGGACAGTGAGCACACCTGGTCGGGCAGCGCCGCCAACCTGACATTCGAGGCCAGGGCCGGCGGCTGCTGGTGCGAGACGCTGGAGAATGGCGGCTCGGCCCAGCATATGACGGTGGAGTTTGTGGACCCGCCAAAGACGCTGCGGTTGCGCGGGGCGCTGGGGCCCTTGGGTGCGCTGGCGGTGGTGGGGGTGATGGGCATCACCCTTGAAGCCGAAGGTGAGGGCAGCATCGTCACCCTGTCGTATCAGGTGGGCGGGGCGGTGCCGGTGGATCTTTCCGCCATCGCGCCGGATGTGGACCAGGTGCTCAGCGCGCAGACGGCGCGGCTGAAAGAGGTTGCTGAAGCGCCCTGACCCACGCAGCCTTCGGCTGCGACCCCCACCCGAACGGCTTCGCCGCTCCCGGCCTCGTGTCGCGCTTGGGCGCGCGACACTGCGGCGTTCGCGCGGGCGAAAGGTCCACTGGACCTTTCGCTAAAACCGCGCTCACCCCAGCATCTTCGACACGATCTCGAACAGATTGGGCGAGATGGGGGAGAGCGATCTGCTCTTCTCCAGTTCCGCCCGCATCAGCGCCTGGCGGTGCTGGTCATAACGCTTCCAGCTTTCAAAGCTGCCGGCCAGCCGCGCCGCCACTTGCGGGTTGACGGGATCAAGGGCGCGGATCACTTCGCCCACCAGGGCATAGCCGCTGCCGTCGGCGCCATGAAAGCGCACGTGATTGACGCTGAAAGCGCCGATCAGGGCCCGCACCCGGTTGGGATTCTTGATATCAAAGGCGGGGTGCTTCATCAGCTCGCGCACCGCCAGCACGGTTTCGGGCAGGATGGAACCGGCCTGCAGACCCATCCACTTGTCCAGCACCAGGGGGTCATTCTTGAAGCGGTCATGGAAATTGGTGAAGGCGTCGTCGCGGCGGGGCGATTCCATGCGCGTCAGCGCCGCCAGGCCGGCAATCATGTCGGTCATGTTGGAGGCGGTACGGTAATGGGCATCGGCCAGGCCGGCAGCGGCTTCGTCATCGGCGGCGGTGAGATAGCGCAAGCAGGTGTTGCGCAAGGCGCGGCGGCCGGCCGATTTGGCGTCGGGGCTGTAATGGCCGCCGTCGGACTGGGTGGCTTCGTAAAGTTCGGCAAAGCGGGAGCCATGGGCAGCGGCGACTTGTTTCACCAGCGCCATGCGGGCGGCATGGATGGCGTCGGGATCCACCGGCGTGCGCTTTGATGCCAGCTCGCTTTCGGTGGGCGGCATCAGCATCTGGGCGGCGAAGGCGGGATCGTCCAGGGCGCGGTCCAGCACCTCGCCGATGGCGGCGACATACTCGCCGGTGGCGCTGCCGCTGTTCAGCATGATTTCGGTGGCCAGGCATTGCCCCGCTTCCCAGCGGTTGAAGGGATCGCTGTCGCAGCCCATCAGCACGGCGCGATCATGGGGCGTGTGCGGCGTCTGGAAGATGGCGGGGGCGGAAAAGCCGCGGCCCAGCGACAAAAGCGGCGCCTCAGGTATGCCGGTGAAGACAAAGCACTGCCGCGCCTCCGTCAATTCCAGCACCCGGCTTTCGGGGCCGATGTCGTTCTCGCCGTCCAGCGTTAGAGGAAGGGCAGCGCCGGCGACATTCAGCAGCCCCATGCGGACGGGAATGTGCAGCGGCAATTTCTCCGGCTGGCCCGGCGTGGGTTTGAGGGATTGCGTCAGCTCCAGCGTATAGGTCTGTGCGGCGGCGTCATAAGAGCCGCGGGCTTCGACGCTTGGCGTGCCGGCCTGGGTGTACCAGCGGCGGAACTGGGTGAGATCGCGGCCGCAGGCATCCTCGAAACATTTGACCCAGTTTTCGATGGTGGTGGCCTCGCCGTCATGGCGCTGGAAGTAAAGATCGGTGGCCGCGCGATAGCCGGCATCGCCCACCAGCGTCTTCAGCATGCCGATAATCTCGGCGCCCTTTTCGTAAACCGTGGCGGTGTAGAAATTGTTGATCTCGATATAGCTGGCCGGCTGCACCGGGTGGGCGAGGGGGCCGGCGTCCTCGGGGAATTGCCGCGCGCGCAGGGCGCGCACATCCTGGATACGCTGCACGCCATGGCTGCGCATGTCGCCGGAAAAACTCTGGTCGCGGAAGACAGTGAGGCCTTCCTTCAGCGACAATTGAAACCAGTCGCGGCAGGTGACGCGGTCGCCGGTCCAGTTGTGGAAATATTCATGCGCCACCACGCTTTCGATGCGGGCATAATCGTCGTCGGTGGCGGTTTCGGGGGAAGCCAGCAGCACCTTGTCGTTGAAGATGTTGAGCCCCTTGTTTTCCATCGCCCCCATGTTGAAGGCGCTGACCGCCACGATCATGAAAATGTCGAGGTCATATTCGCGGCCATAGGCCTCCTCGTCCCACTGCATCGCGCGCTTGAGCGCGCCCATGGCGTAATGGGCGCGCGGCTCATTGCCATGCTCGACAAAGATTTCCAGGGCGACGGTGCGCCCGGTCATGGTGGTGAAACTGTCGCGGATGACGCCAAGATCGCCCGCCACCAGGGCAAAGAGGTAAGAGGGCTTGGGGAAGGGGTCGTGCCAGAGGGCAAAGTGGCGGCCACCTTCCAGGGGGCCTGCTTGCAGGCGATTGCCGTTGGAGAGCAGCACCGGATATTGCTGCTTGTCGGCCTCGATGCGAACGGTGAAGACGGAAAGATTGTCGGGCCGGTCAAGAAAAAAGGTGATGCGGCGAAAACCTTCCGGCTCGCACTGGGTGCAGAACATGCCGGCGGATTGATAAAGACCTTCCAGTTGGGTGTTGGCGGCCGGCGCGATTTCGCTGACGATTTGAAGGGTGAAGCGGTCGGGGACGGAGGCGATAGTCAGGCTCTTGCTGTCCAGCCCATAGTCGGCCGGGATGAGGGCGCGGCCGTCGAGCGTTACCGACAGCAGATTCTGATTTTCGCCGTCGAGGCGAAGAGGTGCAGAAGAGTGCCCCTTTCGCACAATCGCCAGTTTCGACGTCACTTTCGTGGCGTTGGGTTCCAGGGAAAAATCCAGCCGAACGGTTTCGATCCGGAAAGCGGGCGCCTGATAATCGGCAAGATGGATGGCGCGGGGTTCTTCGGTGCGCATGACGGGCCTTGAAAAATGAGGGCGGAGACTAAAGCTTTTTTCGGCTTCGGGTGATCCAGATTGTAAGCACCGGTATTGTTGCTCTGGATGGGCGGGTCAAGCCCAAAGAGATTCCGACCAAACCGGAACTGCTCTGGCCGGAACGCGATGGCGCTGCCACGTGGCCCACCTGCGAGGCATCACCGGTTATGAAGGCCAAAGCCGCGGGAACCAGCGAAGCCTGATAGATGCGTTGCAGGCCATGGGCCCGGTCACGCATTGCGCGGCCTGTGGCCGAAAGTAACGACCCCGGACCTGCAACCTAAAACCCGAAATCAATGTCGAAGAAGCTGGCGACTTCCTCACTTCGTTGCTCGGCCGGCGCAGAGCGCCAATGACAATTCCCGGCCGGACACATACAAGAAGCGAATGAGCGGCAGACAATCATTCGACTCGCGTAGTGCACTCGCTTTCGCGGTGGCGTTCGGCTTTGTCAGCCTTTTTGCCGATGCAGCCTATGAAGGCATGCGCGGAATTTCCGGACCGTTCCTGGCGGGACTGGGCGCCAGTGGCGCGGTGGTGGGCATCGTGGCCGGCGGCGGCGAACTGATCGGCTATCTGCTGCGGCTGCTATCGGGCCGGCTGGCGGAACGGACAGGCGCCTATTGGACTATAGCGATCCTGGGCTATGCGCTGCAGATGTCGGCGGTCCCCGCGCTGGCGCTGGCGGGAAGCTGGCAGGTCGCAGCCTTGTTCATTCTGCTCGAACGCGGCGGCAAGGCTCTGCGCAATCCCGCCGTCAACCTGATGCTGAGCCGGGCGGGGACCCATATCGGCCAGGGCTGGGCCTTCGGCCTGCATGAAGCGATGGACCAGACCGGCGCCTGCGCCGGGCCGCTGATTGCAGCCCTGGTGCTGGCCCATCATGGCGATTACCGTACCGCCTTCCTGTGGCTGGGCCTTCCTGCCGCAGCAACAGTGATGACCGTGCTCGGCGTGCGACTTGGTTTCGGCTATGCCGGCGAAGTCAGGGCCGCGGATGGGGCAGATGCCGGCAAAGCGTTCTCGCGCGCCTTTTGGTTCTATGCGGCGGCGGCTGCCCTGGTGGGCTTTGGCTTTGCCGACTATCCGCTGATCGCCTTTCACTTCGCCCGGGCGCATGTGGTGTCACCCGCCATGGTGCCGGTCTTCTATGCCATGGCGATGCTCGCTTCCGGCGCGGGGTCGCTGTTGTTCGGGCGCTGGTTCGACCGGCAGGGACTATCGGTATTGATGCCTGGCCTGGCACTTGGCGCGATGGTCGCACCCCTGGCCTTTTACGGCGGCTTTGCGCTTGCTCTGGCGGGCGTGGTGCTGTGGGGCTTGTCGCAGGGGCTTCACGACGCGGTGATGAATGCTGCTGTCGCCACTTTCGTTCCGGAACAGCATCGCGCCCGCGCCTATGGCACCTTTTCCGCGCTTTATGGCATTGCCTGGTTCATCGGCAGTGCCTTGATGGGGTATTTGTATGACCACGCCCTATCGGCCTTGGTGCTGGTGTCCGTCATCGGGACGCTGGCCGCTTTCGTGCCGTTGCTTCTGGCGATGAGGGCGCAGCGGACAGGTGCTTAAGGTATTCAGGGGTTCGCGCGAACTGCCGTTGCTTGGTGGGCGCCGACAGCAGCTACGCCTGCTCGCAAATGCCGTTTGTCATGTTGACTTGACATGATCGGGCCGGCTATGTCATGTAAACACGACATTTAGACGCGCAGAGGCGACATGGGTTATTCCCGCAAGCGATACTGGCTTTCCGGCGCAGCCGTCTTGGCTGTTCTCACCTCCTGGATCGCATTCGTGCATCTGGGCCGGCCTCCACAAGCCATCGTTCCCTGGATGTCGTTGGTTGTTGTCCTGTTGGCAGCGGGCTTCGCCTTCCTTGCGTTCTTCTCTCGGGATGAAATCCAACGCCAAAACCGGATGCGCGCCTGGTATTATGGGGGAACGCTGGCGATATTTTTCGGCGTGGCTCCTATCGTGTTGTTGGTCTCAAACGCCAACCTTGAAGCGATCGTGGCGGCCCTGCCGCATGCGCCATCGGCGGCGCTTCATGCTCCCAAGATGTTTTTTATCCTGGGCGTTGTCGTCACCCTTCTGTTTCAGTCGCTTGGCAATTATGTGGCGCGAATTGTGATGCGGTTGCGGTCGTGAAAAATCGCATCAAGGTGCTGCGCGCCGAGCGTGACTGGAGCCAGGCTGAACTGGCTGAAAAACTCAACATCGCCCGGCAAAGCCTTAACGCCATTGAGAATGGCAAAGCCGATCCCTCGCTGCCCCTCGGCATGCGCATTGCCAAAGTGTTCGGCGTGCAGGTCGAAGAGGTTTTCAGCTAAGGCTGAACACCGATCATGCGCCGGACAAACCCAAGCCGCGCGCCGGGCAAATGTAGCGAAATCAAAGTAACCGAGTCTGCAAGGCGCTGGATGCGATCAGCGGCCGGCGATGAACGACGCCAAACCTAAGGAGCAGACATGCCACCTGAAATAAGAGCCATTCTGGTTGCAGCCGCGATCTGCTTTGTCTGCTACCGCATATATAGTCGGGTGCGTGGAAGCATCGGCCGCCAGCGATTGCAACCAGCATGGCTGATCTTAAGAGCCTTGTTGTTGCTGCTGGCTTGCGGCCTGGCTTTCTCATTCTCGCCCGGGGATATGTCGCAGAGCGCGCTTTACGTGATTGCAGGCGCCTTAATTGGGGCCGCCATCGCTGGCTATGCGCTGCGTCACACCGAGGTCGAGCGTACCGAGCTGGGATATTTTTATACCGGGCATCCCTACATAGGGCTGGGTATCGTGGGGTTGTTCGTGACCCGATTGCTGTATGTTTTTACGATTGTCTTTTCCAGGCGCCATGAGATTGCCGCTCAGGCGAAAGCGCATGGCGGAACAATAGGTAACGCATTGGCTCAATCGGAAGGCGGCCCCGTTACGCTTGGCGTGCTGACCTTGATGACAAGCTATTATGTTGTCTATGCGCTTGGTTTGCTGCGCAAAGCAAAATAGCAGTGTTGGGAACGCGGGCAACCGGCCGGCGGGCTCAAAGTCCGCTTTGTGCTACAAGCGGCGCTCGACCACGGCTAAGGAGAGTGGGCTCGCGCAAGTATTTTTGTGACGCAACATTTGCGAAGTTGGCAGCGCCCGCCTGCCAACGCTCTAAACTTTTGGGATTGCGCTCTATGGCCCAGGCTGCGAAGGATCGCGCTTGATCCAGCCATAAATTGTCTGCGCGTTCTTCCAGAAGAACTTTTCGGCCTCAGCACCCGGCCGGCCGACATAATAGGCCTTCGCCAGGGCGGAAATCTGCGACACGGTGGTGACCACCGGGCCCACCGTTTGCGGATAATTGCTGCAGAACATCACCCGGTCTTCGCCGAAGGTGGCGGTGAGCATGTCCAGCCGGTCGCGATAGGCGGAGAGACCCGCCACCGGCTTGCCGGCCTCGACATGGTCCAGCATGGCGGCGGTGATGACGTTCCAGGACAGTTTGGTGGCGATGCCGGGCCGGCCGCCAATCTCGCGCATCAGCGCGGCGAAGGCCTCGCGATCGGCCGGGCGCGGCGCGAAGGCGGGACTGTGATCCAGCACGATCTTCAGCGCCGGCACCTTGTCGGTCAGCCGCACCACGGTTTGCAGCAGGTCCATGTCAATGTTGGCGGTGTCGAGCACCAGCCCCATCGCCGCCAGGCGCCGCAGCCCGGCGATGAAGGCGGCGTCGTCCAGCTTGGTGGAAATGTTCAGGCCCCAAAGCTTGCCGTAACGAATGCCGCGGAACAGCCTGTTCTTGGCGAAACGCTCCAGGGTGGCGGGAAAATCCGGCTTGTCGGGTTCGAGCATCCCGACCATGCCGACAAAGAAGGATGCGCTTTCCACCCGCTCCATCAGCCAGAGATTGTCCTCGATCCAGCCACTGGCTTCCATCGCCATGGCGCCGCTGATGCCGGCGGCGCGGGCCTGGGCAATATAGGGCGCGGGAAGCGACTGGCCGCCCTTGAACTGGGGCGAGCCGGTATAGGGCGCGCCCTGGGGACGGGTGGCGTCGAACAGGTGCATGTGCGCATCAATGATCGGCACGTCGTCAAGCGCCTGGGCGGCGCCGGACGCGATCATCGCGCAGGCCGCCGAACCGGCCAGGAAACTACGCCGCCGCATGATGCCTCCTCACAGGATCGGTTCAGGATGGCATGGCAACGGGGCGGGCGACAGGCCGCGTGGCGGTTAGCATGTCCTTCATCCACCGTGAGCTTGGCGCATCAGGCGCCACAAATACCAGCCCAGGAACGGCGCAATGATAGCGACGCTGAGCGGCTGGAGGATAAGGTTGATTTCGCTGAACTGTTCCCCCAGCTTCCAACCGGCATAGGCCAGCGCGCCGGTCCACATTGCCGTTCCGATAGTGGACCAGGCGACATAGGCGGCGATTGGCATAGCCGCGAATCCGGCGGGGACAGATATAAATGTCCTGATGGCCGGCAGCAGGCGCGCGACGAAGACGAAAAGGGCGCCGTGGCGGGAAAAGTATCGCTCGCCCCGTTCGATGTCGCGCCACTCTGTTGTCAGCCAGCGGCCATAACGATCAACCAGGGGCTTGAATCGCCTCAAGCCCAGGCGCCGTGCCAGGAGATACCAGAACAGGTTGCCCGCCATCGTTCCGGCCGTTCCTGCCGCGATGACGCCGGGAAGGCTCATCGCGCCACGCTGTGCCTCCAGGCCCGCGACGGGAATTATCACTTCCGAGGGCAGGGGCGGAAACACTGTCTCAGCCAAAGTGAGAAGGAAGACGCCAAGATAGCCGAAATGCTGGACCAGCCAGCGGATGAAATCAACCATAGGGCAGCTTATCCATCAGGCGGCCCGCGCAACCCGTGTTGCCAGACCATTGTCAGCGTGTTCGCCGCAGGTCGGCTACGACCCTGAGCACCGCATCTATCACAGCCTTGGGTCGGTCCATCTGAATGTAGTGACTGCTTCCCGGCACGATTGTGTTGCTGCCACGGGTGGAAAGGGCCGCCAATCGGTTGTGACCCTCATTCCAGGCCCGCTCAAGCGCATCATATTCGGAGAGCGTGAAGTAAGGCTCGCGATACCCCTTGCTATGGGTGAGAATCGCCAGCGGCTTGGCGCCGAAATCGGATCGTGCGGCTTCTACTTCTTTCTCGTCCAGGCTCTTCTGTCCGTTGACAGGGGCAAAGCTTTCCACTTCCGACGCGAGGGCAAGCAAATAACTGGGGCGCGAAGCGCGTTGCTTTGCCAGGACCGCGAGTGCGGTCTCCCCGGGCCTTGTGCGTGAATCACTGTCGGGGCAAGTTTTTGGCGGAGGCCGTTGCATGCCCGCGCATTGTTTTATCTGCGCACGCTCTTCCGTCATCGAATCAAACCACTTCGCGCGCTGACTGGGAGCAAGAGATGCGGACATAACGAAATTTTGGTCAGCGAATGACGGATCAAGGAGCACTTCCGCCGCGACGTCCCGCGGATAAGTCGCCTGGAGCAGAACGCCGTAAAGTCCGGCGATGGAATGGCCCACATAAATGATCGGCGTCCGCAGAGAAGCAGCAACAATCAGACGGTGAAGATCAGCGACCGCCGCCTTGGCATCAGAAGCTACCAGCGGCGCATCGCTAAATCCGAAACCGGCGCGATCATAGGCACAGGCACGCGTGGTCTTCGCGATACGGCTCTGAACAAGGCGCCACACCGCCATTGAATCGCCCGCAGCGGAGTCAAAGAGCACGGTAGGACTACCTTGCCCGATGCAATAAAGATTGAGATGCCGCGTTCCCTGAACCGCTATAAGGCGCTGGGGATGCAAATAAGCGACGGTTTCACCGGACGGCCCGGCAAGAGCAGCGCTCCATAGCATTGCCATGGAAACTGAAAAAATCAGCCGCAGGTCGCTCAGTCTGGAAAGGACCCATTTCAACGAGGCGATCCGCTATTGCACCGGATCGAGGCGTACCACCATTCCCGGC
>JAFAVT010000317.1 GCA_019242275.1 Alphaproteobacteria bacterium | reverse complement strand
TGGCTGACCAAAGCGATAGCGGGGGCGATGCCGCCCGCGCCGCGCTGGCGCTGGTGACATTGCGCGAGCGGTTGGCGCTTCTGTGAGCATCCGGCGATGAGCGGCAATCCGGACGCCCGTCATGCCGCGCGCATCGCTGCGGTGCAGGCCCTGTATCAGATGGAACTGGCCGGCGGCAACGCGGAAGAAACGCTGGAGGAATTTGCTGCCCACCGTTTCAGTGATTTTGATGTGGTGCCGGACCGTGATTTCTTTGCCGCCATTTTGCGCGGTGTGCCGCAGCATCAAATGGAAATTGACCGCTCCATCGCTGACAGCCTTGCAACCGGCTGGACCTTGGCCCGCATTGACTCAATTCTGCGGGCCATTTTGCGTTGTGGGCTATTCGAACTGGTGGCGCGCCGTGACGTGCCGGCCCGAACGATAATTGACGAATATGTGGCGGTGACGCGCGCCTTTTTCGGGGGCGAAGAGCATGGTTTCGTCAACGGCGTGCTGGACGGGCTGGCGCGCCGCAAGCGTGCGACCGAATTCGGTTTGCCGACGCCGGAAGGCGAATCCGACTTCTGATCGCACTTCGCAACTGCATCATTACAGCCCTTACATCTTTTAGCCCCTTCCTAGCCGCCTTAACTGTGGCAGTCTGCGCGCTAAGGGAGGGCCGTGGGGCGCCGCCCAACCAGAAAAACAACGCGGGAGGACTGCCATGGACATGAAAAAACGGGAATTTCTCACAGCCGGACTGGGTGTGGTGGGCGGCTTGGCGACGGCCGGCACGGTGCTGGCGCAGAATGCACCACCGGCCGGGCGCGGCGGGGCGGCCGCACCGGCCGGCCGCGGTGCGCCTGCTCCGGCCGCGGGCCGTGGGGCTGCTGCTGGCGGGCGTGGCGCGGCACCGGTCTCCACCGGCGTGCAGCCCTCCACGGTTGACTGGAATTACAAGCCTCGCCGCCTCAACAAGGTGATCGAGCTGTGGGAAGACAATCAGCCGATTTACTACACCGGCGCAGGCCTTGGACCGGGCGTTGATCCGTATGCCCAAGGCATCAAGATGAACAAGACCTATGCCGACGCCGTCACGGTGGATTTCGAGCATGGCGCGATGGATTTCACCCAGTTGCGCGAATTCATGCGCGGTATCAAGGATGGCGGCCCGACCCGCAGCGGCCATGCCACGCCTTGCGTTTTTGTGACATCCGGTATCATCGGCCTGGATGAAGCCTATGCACGCGCCAATAGCTGGGTGATGACCCAGTTTCTCGATGCCGGCGTTCATGGCGTGCACATCTGTCATGCCCGCAGTCCGGCGGCGATCGCTTCGCTGGCGCAGGAGGGCTGCCGCTATCCTTTCCTGGATTATCCCACCCCGCGATTGGCGCGCCGTGGCTTGCGCGGGTCAAGTGCCGGCTTTGCCGCCCAGATCTGGGGGATGAGCGGCGCCGAGTACTGCGCCAAGGCCGACCTCTGGCCGCTCAATCCCAATGGCGAACTGATTTTCGGCGTCAAGGTCGAAGACACTTTCGCCGACGAGAATGTGGACTCGACAATAGGAGTTCAAGGCGTCGCTTTTGCCGAATATGGCCCGGGCGACCATTCCTATTGGCTCTATGGCCTCGCAGGGATGCAAGGCGGCGGCGGTCGCGGAGCTACACCTCCGCAGCCCGGCGTGGCTGAGGCACGTCCCGAAATGGCGCGGGTGCGGCAAGCTGTGTTGGATGCTTGCAAAAGGCACAACGTTAAGTTCCTCCAGGGCGACAATGCCGGCAACATCGTGGCGATGATCCAGCAGGGAGCCATGGTCAACGAGGCGCCGGAATCGGCGGCAATCGTGGGCCGCGAATTTACCAAGCGGAAAATGCCGGTTTAAAGCGCGCTGAAGCGGGGAAAGGGCGGCGGCTTCCAGGCTGCCGCCCTTTTCCTTAAGTTGGCGGCATGCACGAATTCGAGATCATCGCTGAGATTTTCGCTCCTCTCGCCGGCGAGGGTAGCTTCGGCCTCAAGGATGACGCCGCGTTGATCGCGCCGCATCCCGGTTTTGATCTCGTTGTCACCACGGACGCGATTGCGGAAGGCACGGATTTTTTTGCCTTCGATCCCGCAGCGACCATTGCGCGCAAGGCGCTGCGGGTAAATCTGTCGGATCTGGCGGCTAAGGGCGCCGCGCCCATCAGCTATCTGCTTAATATCGCGCTACCGCCCAGTATCACATCGCAATGGCTACGGGATTTTGCCCAAGGGCTGAAGGACGATCAGGCGCAGTTTGGTGTCTCGCTGCTGGGCGGTGATACCGCGCGCACGGACGGACCGCTTTCGATTGCTGTTACCGCTTTTGGCTTTGTTCCCCAGGGAAAAATGGTGCGCCGCGCCGGCGCGCGCCCTGGAGATGCCATCTATGTCACCGGCACCATTGGCGACAGCGGCGGCGGCTTGGCCATTTTCCGGCGGGAAAAGCATGCGCTTGATGAAGCGCAACGCACCTATTTGATTGATCGTTATCGTCTGCCGCAGCCACCATTGCGCTTCGGCGCCGCGCTGGCGGCTCACGCCACCGCCTCCATTGATGTCTCAGATGGATTGGTTGCCGATCTCGGCCATGTCGCCGCGGCCTCGGGCGTGGGGATGATCATTGATGCTGCGGCCATTCCGCGCTCCGCTGCGTTGCGCGCCCTCTGGGATGACGACCCGGCGGCGATTGTTCGCGCTGCCACGGCTGGTGACGACTATCAGGTTGCCTTTACTGCCGCTGATCATAACGCGGTGATGACGGCGGCGCGCGACGCCGCCGTGACGGTAACCCGGATCGGGCAGGTGGAAACCGGCAAAGGGGTCAGGCTGCTGCTGAATGGGCAGCAATTGGCGGTGCAGACCTCCGGCTATAGTCACTTTTAACCATTCGCTAACCCTGTTTTGTCAGCTTCGGAACATGAAAAAGCTGATCCTCGCGCTTGCCTTTATGTGCGCGCTGCCGGCAATGGCCGCGGAAAAGAACCCAAGCAAGGGCGGGCAACCTGGCACAAATGTTCCCATGGATTTCATTATTGCCCCCTTGGCTACGTCCGCCGGCAAGTTGATCGGTTATGCCTATGTTAGCTCGCGGCTGACCGTGTTGTCGGAATCCTTGGCGGTGCCAGTACGTGACAAGCTGCCTTTCATCCAGGATGCCTTCGTCCGTGATGTGAACGCCAAAGGCGTTGCCACGGCGGCCGATCCTCAGGCGGTGGATGTCCCCGCGCTGGAAGCCCGTCTGCTGGCCGACGCGGTGAAGATCATGGGGCCTGGCAAGGTGAAGATGATAACCGTTTGCACAGTGAATATTTCGGAATTGCACCCCGCCAAAACACCGTCGCCGGCCGCCCCCGATGCCGAGCGCGACACAGACGCGCATAACAATCCTCTCAAATCGCGCTGCGAAGCCGAAAAACCGGGCTGATTCCCGGTTGCTTCGGCCAAGGGCTTTTGGCATATCTCCGCCGCCCTTGAAGCGGCGCGCCCCCTTATGAGTGATGGCGCCCGGCCATGGGGATCGGCGGTGCCGCTCCCATGACGCACCGGCGACCCATTTTCCACCGCGCATGCAATTAGGGGGACGCCTTGCAAACCCAACTCATTCTCGTCATCGCCTGCGGCGTGCTGGCGCTGCT
>JAFAVT010000304.1 GCA_019242275.1 Alphaproteobacteria bacterium | reverse complement strand
TGTTCTGCCTTTTCGCTTCGGTGGGCGCCTTCGCCAATATTGACCTGGCCGAGTGGCTTTATCACGGCGCCTCGGTGTGGTGGGCGGCCGGCGCCGCCGGCGCGGTGATGAGCGCCTTGTGGAATTACGCCATGTCCACGCTGTTTGTGTGGAGAGCCAGGTGAAGGCCGAAAGCTCTGGCCCGCCTCCCCCTCTTGCGCAGAGCGCATCAGAGGGGGAGGGTGAGGCCCGCAGCCAAGCGGGCCGAACAGCGGCAGGCCGCGATATAAAAATCATCATTGCCGTATTGCTTGCCTGGCGCGCTGTGATGTCGGCAATCCTTCCGCTCTCCGCGGACGAAGCTTACTACCTGCTCTGGTCACACCACTTGCAGGCCGGTTATTTCGATCACCCGCCCGCCATTGCCTTCCTGATCCGTGCCGGCACCTTGATCTTTGGCGACACACCCCTGGGCGTGCGCGCCATCGGCCTGCCCCTGTCGCTGCTGGCCACCTGGTTTGTCTGGCAGACGGCGGTTCTCCTTCTCAAAGACCAGGGCAAGGCGGTGCTGGCCGCAATCATTTTCAACTTCGCCCTGATGACGAATGTGGAGTTATTGGTGGCAACGCCCGACATGCCTTCCATTGTCACCGTCGCCGCTTTTCTCTGGTGCCTCGCCAAAATGCAAACCACGAACGACGGCACATGGTGGCTGGCCGCCGGTGCCGCGGCCGGCCTGTCGCTGCTGTCGAAATACTCCATGCTGTTTGTGGGGCTCGGCACTGCGGTCTGGCTGCTGGCCGATGCCCGCGGCAGAGCCTGGCTGAAAACGCCCTGGCCCTGGGCCGGCGGCGTTTTGGCGCCGGCGATCTTTTCGCCCAATCTGGTGTGGCAATCCCAGCATGGCTGGGAGACGTTCGTCTTTCAGTTCGGCCGCGCCGCGCACGGCGCGCTGACCTGGCGCTATCTGGCTGAGTTCATCGGCGCGCAACTGGGTCTGGTAACGCCGCTGATCTTGCTGCTGGCGGCGCTGGGCTGGTGGCAAGCGCGGCGCCCCGGCAACGATCTCTTTGCGCTGTTCGTGATCGTGGGCGTGGCGCTGCTCTATTTCCTGCAACATGCGCTGCATGACCGGGTGCAGGGCAACTGGCCCTGCTTTCTGATGCCGGCGCTGGCAGTGCTGGCGGCTGACGCCTTTGCCCGCGTCCCGCGCTGGTTGTCATTGCCTGCGTTGCCGCTGGCCGGCGCGATGCTGCTGGCGCTGTATCTGCAAGCGGCGCTGGGGCTCATTGCCTTGAAGCGCGATCCGGTGGCGCGGCTGCTGGCCCGCGATTTTCCCGCGGCGGCGCAAAGCCTTCTGCAAAGCGCGCCGGGCGGCGTCATTCTCACCACCGATTACGAGACCACGGCCCTGCTGCGCTATTGGCAGCCGCAGCTCAAGGTGGTGCAGGTGAACGAGCCCTGGCGCTATGACTGGGCCCCAGCCCCGCCCGCCGCCTGGTTCAAGGGCCAGGTGGTCTATTTCGTCGAGACCCGCCGCGACCAGTCCGACCTGGTGGCCGGACTGTTTAACGAAATGACCGACGCCATCGCCCACCCCGGCGGCTACCAAAGCGCGATGGTCGAGGGGGCAAAGCAAGTGAGTTTCGGCAAGGCACCCTAGTAGAAGTTCCAGAAATCTCTAGCCCGTTCGGCCGGCAAAAGGTCCACTGGACCTTTTGCTGATCGGCCTCACTCCGACGGGCGACCATCCGCGCGCACAGGCCAAGAGGGGTTCAGAATAAAAGCAAAAAACCCGCCTGCCGGCGGGTTTTAAGGAATGAGCGGACACCCGAAGCGGGCTGTCGAAGGGGCTGGGGGCGTTCCGGATCGGACGTCCGCTCGCAGATAAGAACCACCGGGCAAAGCTTTCGTTCCCGCCTGGCAAAAGTTTTTTCAATTCCTCCCTGCGGCAACTTGGACCAGTTGCCCGGCCGGGCTGGGCTGGCTGCCATCGGCGGAAATGAACAGCAGGCCCAAAAGCAGGCCAACCGCCACCAGGCTCTCAAATGGATGCTCAATCAGAAAGGGGGGAATCTTGATGCTCATGGCGCAGCCTCCCCAGGCGGACGTCCGCGTAGGGCGCCGGAAAAGGCGCTGACAATCAAGAGGATGAGGAAAACCACCAACAGGAATTTGGCGACCACCGCCGCCAGCCCCATCAGGCCGTAAAAGCCCATATAGGCCGAAATCAATGACAGCAGGAAGAAGATCAGAGCCCAGCCAAGCATGGCGATGTCCTTTGATATGCGGACATGAAAACGCCACGCTCTGTTCCCCGTTCCGGGGCGGAAAAATTATTCCCGGCCCCGATTTTTACCCCGTTTCAGCAGCAATTCCGTCACCCCGGCGAGACCCGCGCTCAAAACCGCCGCCCAAGGCAGGTCCCTGGCCAGGGCGCCAAGCAAGGCGCTCACAAAGGCGCTGGCCGGTTGCGGCGGCGGCCGGCGGGGTTTCATCAGCGCCATCAGTCCGACCACCAAAAGGCCTAGCAGCACCAGAGTGCCGCCGGCCAGAGCGTCGGCCCCGGTAGGCCCGAACGCGGCGGTCAGAGCCGAGGCCAGGGCCATGCCCAAAAGGCCGATGCCGAAAAAGATCAGCGCCACAGCCGCGGTAAGGATCAGGGCCTTGGCGCCAAGACGCGCGAACATGGCGAAACGAGCTCCGTCAGGGACGTAAAACTATAGGAGCCAAGCCTTATCAGACCTTTAGCCGCCCCGCAAAAACCGCTTCACGACCGGCGCAGGAAAATCGCGCCCAGAAAGGCGCCGATGCCGCCGGCCACCAGCAGCGAAGTCAAAGGCTGGGCCCTGACATGGGCGCGCAGTTCGTCGGCATTGTCCTCCGCCCATTCCTGGGCGTCCTCGGAATATTCCACCGCTTTCTGCTTGGCTTCGCGGGCGGCTTCCTCCGCCAGCAGCATGGCGCGGTCGGCCACTTCCTCGGCCTGGCGCATCGCCAGCGAGGCGCGCTCGGAGGCGACAGCGCTGACATCGCCATAAAGCCCTTTCAGATCGCCTTGCAGCGCCTCGAAATCCTCGCGCAGGGCCGAAAGCCTGGCCTCAATGCTGCCGTTGGTGGTGGTGGCCTTTTTCTTCGCCGCCATGTCGAATTCTCCTGAGAATGCTCAAATGATACTAACGCCGTCACGCCGCCTGTTTTGCCACGGGATGGAAAAAAAGCGCCTGGCCCACCGTCGCCTGCACCGTTTCCGGCAGGAAAGGCTTGGCAATCAAATAGGTTGGCTCCGGCCGCTCGCCGGTCAAAAGCTTTTCCGGATAGGCGGTGATAAAGATCACCGGAATATCAAAGCTGGCCAGGATTTCGCTCACCGCATCAATGCCCGAGCCGCCTTCGCCCAGATTGATGTCGGCCAAGACCAGGCCGGGGCGTTCCGAATGGGCCTTGGCCACCGCCTCATCACGGGTAGCGGCAATTGCCACCACCTTATGGCCCAGTTCGCTGACCAGGTTTTCCAGATCAAGGGCGATGATCGGCTCGTCCTCGATGATCAGCACCTTGCTGGCCAATTGGGTATCAATGGTTTTCTGGGCCGAAAGGATGGCGGCTTCCACTTCTTCCGGGGTCTCATCCAGGATGAAGGCCGCCTCTTCCAGGCTGAAAGCCTCCACCGCCGTCAAAAGCAGGGCCGCCCGCTTGGAGGCAGAAAGGGCGTTCAGCCGGTTTTCCGGGCTTTTGCCGCTGCTGACCGGGTGGGTCTGCTCGTCATAATGCTCGGCGCCTGATTGCCAGATGGCATGAAACAGCCGGTAAAGCCCCACCCGGGGGGGAACCCCCTCCATCAGGGTATGGTCGCCGGCCAGAAGGGCGGTCAGGGCAGCCCTGACATGGGCGTCGCCGCTGGCCTGCGATCCGGTTAAAGCCCTGGCATACCTGCGCAAATACGGAAGATGCGGGGCCAGGGTCTGCGACATGGTCATGCGAAAGGGCTCCTTCATCCCAAGAAAAGCGCAGCAAGGGAACTTGCGCCAGCCTAAAAAGTTCCACGGCGCCGGAACCTTCCTGTCGGGCGGGCGTTGGAACCTTCGGGCCGCGAAGGGGTAATAGGATCAACCCGCTGCGGACCCTAAGCCCGCATCAGGAGTGGCTTGTCGAACATGACGCAGCAATGGGAAGCGACTGTGGACGAGGAAAGGCCCAACGAAAAGGCGCGTGCCATCCGGGCGCGCCAGCGTGCCATCGGCCGTGAGCTGAGGCGCATGTATGACGACGTGGCGCAGGAGCCCGTGCCTGATGAATTCATGGATCTGCTGACGCGGATTGACCAGGCGGCGGAGGGGAAAAAGTCGTGATGCCCGCCTCCTCGCCCACCCCACAGGCCACCAAGCCTGAGAATCCAGATTTCAAGAACGAGCTTTTGTCGCTGGTGCCGTTCCTGCGCGCCTTTGCCCGCTCGCTCACCGGCAATCCCGAAGCCGCCGACGATCTGGCGCAGGAGACGCTGGTGAAAGCCTGGCAAAGCCGCAGCTCCTTCATTCCCGGCACCAATCTCAAGGCCTGGCTTTTCACCATCCTGCGCAACCAGTTTTATTCCGACCGCCGCCGTGCCTGGCGCCAAGCGCCCTGGGATCAGGAAGCAGCCGAGCGCATTCCCGGCGGCGCCGACGATCAGGTTTATTCCGCCGAACTCTCCGACACGGTGCGGGCGCTGGGCCGGCTTTCCGACGAACAGCGCGAAGCCCTGATCCTGGTGGGCGCCGGCGGCTTTTCCTATGAAGACGCCGCAGCCATCTGCAAATGCGCCGTCGGCACGGTCAAAAGCCGGGTGGCGCGCGCCCGCAAGACTTTGATAGACATTCTGGACGGCGACGACAGGCTGGATGACGCCGCCCGGCCCGCCGAGGGAGACGCCGCTCGTGAAATCATGGCGCAGCTTGACAAGCTCAGCCCCGGCGAGCCGTCCAAGAAGCGTTAGCGTGCCTTCGCCCGAACCGGGCTGGTCCTTAAGGCGTCGTCTTCAACTCATCATCACCATCGCGCTCTTGCCCATTGCCCTGGTCAGTGTGCTGCAAGGCATTGCCCGCGCCCAGCTTGACGTCGCCGCGGCGCGCGAAAGGCTGATCCAGTCGGCCAGGGCCACCGCCACCGGCGATGAAAATCTCATTGCCTCGGCCGAGCAGATTTTGCGGGCCGTCTCCAGTCTGCCCGATGTGCGCGACATCAGTGGCGACTGCGACACCATCCTGGCCGACACCCTGGTGGGCGTGCGCTATTTCTCCAATCTCAGCCGCGCCGATGCCGATGGCCGCGTCGCCTGTTCGGCCATGCCGCTGGCCAAGGGCCTCAGCATTGCCGACATGGAAGTCTTCCAGCGCGCCCGCCGCAGCGGCGCTTTGGTGGTGTCCGGCCAGGTGCGCAGCCGCGTCACCGGCCAGAATGTGGTGGGCGCGCTTTTGCCGCTGAAAAAAGAGGATGGCAGCTTCAACGGCACCGTGGGCATCGGCCTCGATGTGCACTGGATTGACTATATGCTGCGCGCTTCCAGCCTGCCCAAGGGTGCGGTGGTGGCGGTCTATGACCATGACGGCCAATTGCTGGCCTCCAACAACCGGGCGCTGGGCACCATCATCGCCGCGGCGGAAAAAAAGGCCGGCTTTTCCGACGGCGCTTCCCGCGATGTCAGCGACGGCGGCGAGGTCTCCTGGCATTACGCCACCGCTTCGCTCAGCGGCAGCGCCATTTATCTGGCCTATGCCATGGAGGCCAACCAGCTCTTCGGGCAGACCTATCTGCATGTCGGGCTGGATTTCTTCATCCCCATTCTTTCCATCGCGCTCGCCTGGGGCGCGATCTGGTGGTTCACCGACCGCCAGGTGACGCAATGGATTTTCTATCTGCGCCGTTTCGCCGCCGCCTATCGCAGCGGCCATTATGCCCTGCGCCCCGACCTGGGCGAGGCCCCGGCCGAGTTTCGCCTCTTGGGCAGCGCCTTCAGCGAAATGGCGGAAGGTATCGAGAGCCGCGACAAGCGCCTGCATGAGGCGGTGGAGCAGAAGATCACCCTGATCAAGGAAATCCATCACCGGGTGAAGAACAATCTGCAAATCGTGATGAGCCTGCTTTCCATCCAGGCCGGCCAGGTCAAGGACCCCACGGCGAAAGAAGCGCTGATGCAGGCCCAGACCCGCATCAATGCCTTGGCGCTGGTTCACCGCATCCTCAACGAACTGGAAGACCAGAGCACCCTCGACCTCAAGCAATTGCTGGAGGAATTGTGCCGCCAGATCGGCGAAGGCATCGGCGCCGAAAATGTGAAGGTGGTGGTGGAGGTGCCGTCCAAGGTGGTGACCGGCAGCGTCGCGGTGGCGGTGGCGCTGTTTACCGTCGAGGCCCTCACCAACATCTTCAAGCACGCCTTCCCGCCCGGCGGCGACGGCGTCATCCGGGTAACGATGCAGACTCTGGAAGGCGGCAAGCTCAGGCTGGCGATCGCCGACAACGGCATCGGCTTTGTGGACGGCGAGGCGTCCAAGAGCGTGGGTTCGCGCCTGATCAAGACTTTCGGCATACAGTTGGGCGGCATCTCCCAGGTCCGCTCAATAGCGGGCGAGGGCACGGTGGTGGAATTGATCTTCCCCGATCCCGACTTGTCTCCTGAAACCGCCGCCGGCGCGACCAATGTTTAGAGCAGCAAAACTTTACTTCCCGCTTGAGGGGGTGAGCCGCGACCCGCCAAGGGCGGGGCAAATCAATCCAGTGGATTGATTTGAGCGGCGAACGCCGCGAGCTTGGGCGAGCGGCCGGAACGGCGAAGCCGTTCGGGTGGGGGTCGCAGCCGAAGGCTGCGCGGAAGAAATAGGCGTACCTCCCGCCCATCACCTCATCCCTCAATGCAGTTGCCCGCCGGTGATCCCTTCCTGGATTTCATCGCAGACGTCACAGACGATGATCGGCAATTCCAGGCCTGATGTCCGCCGTTCCGGATGAAAGCCGCGCGAAAGAAAGACCAGCCTTGGCGGGGTGGGCTCGCTGATGGTCCCGTCCACCCCTTCCCAGGCGACAAAGCCCGCCTGCCGGCAATGGGGGCAACTGATCTTGAGAGAAAAAAGAGACTTGGCCATGCGCGTCGTCGCGGTTGCTTAAGCCGGGCAGCGAACAGACTAGCCATGTCGCCGCGGCAGTCCAGCCGGTGGGTTCCCCGCCCTAGTTCCAATAGCGGAGCGGCGCCTGGGCGATCAGGTAATCATCGGTAAAATCGGCCGCTTGCATCAAGCCCGACCAGTCGCGCACCTGGGCGACGCCTTTCTCGATCGTCACCAGTTCGAGTTTGCGCAACACCATCAGCGAGCGATTGACATGCACGGTGGAGAGGCCGCACGCCTCCCCCACTTGCTGCTGCTTTATCGGGAACGGGCAGGAAAAGACATTCCCGTTCACTTTCCCCATCCGTGTGGCGATCTCGCAGACAAGATGGGCCACCCGGCCGACGCCGTTGCGGCTCCCCAGGCTGGTAAGCCATTCAACAGCCACCGCACTGTCCGCCGCGATTTGGCGGGCAAAGGCTTCCGTCAAGGCCGGAAAACGCTTCATCAGCATTCGCATGTCTTGGTGGGGGATGCGCAGGATGGCCGCCTGGGTCATGGCTTCCAGCGTGCCGCCGGCTTGCGGCCGAAAGACCATGCCCAGGTCGGGCATATCGCCCGCGATAAAGATTCCCGTGATCTGCCGCCGGCCTTCCACCGGCATTTCAACCCGGGCGCAAAATCCATCCAGGACAAGTATGGTGGAAGCCGAATGTTCGTTGCCTTCGGCAATCACGGCATGGGCCTTGAGAGTCTCACGTCTGCCGGGAAGATTGACGACCGCCTCGCATTCCTCATCAACCAGTTTGCTGTGGATGCTCAGGCGCTGGGAAAAAAGGCTGAGAGTTTTCTGCATGCGCGTCCTTCCCGTTTCGGCGGGAGCGCTTGGTCTCTCAGCCATCAGCGCCGTTGTCTTGCCGATGATGTTGCCAAGCTAGGCCGTTAACAGCCTGAGTCAATTCGCCTAATGAGTAGGTTGCTCAGACCGTGCCCTCTGAGGCGCTTGGGGATTCCTTCCGCCGGTTGCTGGGGGAAAGGCCACCCAAAGCGGTTTTTTCCCCCGCCACAAGCGATTATACCTCGCCCGGGAATCAGGACTTCAAGGACAGGCCATGGCCGATAGTTTCGACGTGATCGTGGTCGGCGGCGGCCCCGGCGGCTACAACACCGCCATCCGCGCCGGCCAGCTTGGCCTCAAGGCCGCCTGCATTGACAAGCGCGGTGCCTTCGGCGGCACCTGCCTCAATATCGGCTGCATTCCGTCCAAGGCGCTGCTGCACGCCTCCGAACGCTTCCACGAAGCCCGTCACGACTTTGCCGGTCTGGGCATCAAGACCGATGTCGCGCTTGACCTGCCCGCCATGATGGCCCGGAAGGACAAGGTGGTGGGCGAACTCACCAAGGGCGTCGAGTATCTTCTCAAGAAAAACAAGGTCGAAGCCATTGTCGGCGAGGCCCGCATCGCCGCGCCCGGCACCGTCGAATTGAAGGGCAAGGACGGCAGCCGCACCCTGACCGCCAAAAACATCGTCATCGCCACCGGCTCTGATGTCGCCAAACTGCCCGGCGTCACCATTGACGAAAAGCAGATCGTCTCTTCCACCGGCGCCATCGCCCTGAAAGAGGTGCCCAAGCGCTTGCTGGTGGTGGGCGCCGGCGTCATCGGCCTGGAGCTGGGTTCGGTGTGGCGGCGCCTGGGCAGCGAAGTGGCGGTGGTGGAGTTTCTTGATCGCATCACCCCCGGCATGGACGGCGAAATCGGCAAGGCCTTTCAGCGCATCCTCACCAAGCAGGGCTTTTCCTTCCAGCTTTCCACCAAGGTGGTGGGGGTGGAAAAGAGCAAGAACGGCCTGAAAGTGACGGTCGAGCCGGCGGCGGGCGGGGACAAGTCGGTGATCGAGACCGACATCATGCTGGTCGCCATCGGCCGCGTCCCCTATACGGCCGGGCTGGGGCTGGAAGGCGTCGGTGTGGCGCTGGACAAACGCGGCCGCGTCATCACCGATAACCACTATCGCACCAATGTGCCGGGCATCTTCGCCATCGGCGATTGCCGTGAAGGCGCCATGCTGGCCCACAAGGCGGAAGACGAGGCCGTGGCGGTGGCCGAGATCATCGCCGGCAAGGCCGGGCATGTGAATTACGATGCCATTCCTTCGGTGGTCTATACCTTCCCGGAGGTCGCGTCGGTGGGAAAGACCGAGGAAGACCTGAAAGCTGCCGGCGTGACTTATAAGATCGGCAAGTTTGCCTTCACCGCCAACGCCCGCGCCAAGACCATCGCCGCCACCGAAGGGATGGTGAAGATCATCGCCGACGCGGCCACCGACAAGGTGCTGGGCTGCCATATCGTGGGGCCGGAAGCGGGCAATCTGATTGCCGAAGTGGTGTTGGCCATGGAATTCGGCGCGTCTTCCGAAGACATCGCCCGCACCTGCCATTCCCATCCCACCCTGACCGAGGCCGTGCGCCAGGCGGCTATGGGCGTGGAGGGTTGGACAATGCAGTCCTGACAGCGCGCCAAAGCGCGATGTCATCCCCGGCGACCCGCCGAAGCTGCGTAGCAGCGAAGGCGGGGAGGGAAGGGGATCCAGCTTCGCTCCCGCCTCGCTCTGCTCGGCTAGGACCAGCTTTTCTAATTCGCTTCCCTTATAAGAAAAGCTAGGTCTTCTCACGCCACAAAATCCCTCGCGCTGATCTCAATTGTTCATCGAGAAAAATTGTCATCCCCGGCGACCCGCCGAAGCAGCGTAGCAACACGCCCCACTTGTCATCCCGGGCGCACCGCAGCACGCTAGTGGTGCGGTGCTGACCCGGGACCCATGCCATTCAGTACAACAGCATGAGCGTTCGAACGGCTGCGGAAATTAGGATTCACTTATGATCCAACGCTCCTGCGCCACTGCCCTTGTTGCTGTGCTGGTTATTCCTCTCATCAGCTGGGTCATCGCGTTTACCTATTCATTGCGATGGCAAATGTGCTCGGCCAGGAATTTCCCTCAGTCAATGCTGGATGGCGGTTTGGGCTGGCAGCATTACTCGCTTTAGGTACTTGTCACCTTTTTATTAGATGGTGGATGCGTCAGCTAAGAATTTGGTGGAAAAGTTAAACAGTCTTTTGTCCCCAAAGATTCACCGCTCCCCCAACTCCACATGCTCCGGCCTGGGGCCCATGCCCACCATCCGCGCTGGAATGCGCCGCAGATACGGTACCGCATCGAACAGCTTCAGGAACCAGGGCGCGTTGGGGGTTTTGCCCGAGCCGATCATGGGCGACAGAAAGCGGTTCTGCACCACTAGCTGAAAACCCTGAATGACGCGGGTGGGAAATTGCCGCCGCTTCTGCACCTTCTTCAGGTCGGCCGGCTTCGGCACACCCTGTTGCAGAACCGGGCCCAAAATGTTGGCCGTTGCCACCGCGTCCTGGATGGCCAGGTTGATGCCCACGCCGCCCACCGGCGACATGGCATGCGCCGCGTCGCCGATGCAGAGCAGCCCCGGCCGCGCCCACTCCTCCAGCCGGTTCACCGCCACCGTCAGCAACTTCACCTGGTCGAAATCGGTGATGGCCTCATCCACGCGATCGGCGGCAAAGCCGGCAATCTCCTTCAGCCGCGCCTTGAAGCGGGAAAGGCCCTGCGCCCGGATGGCATCATGGCCGCCCTTGGGAATCACCAGGGCGCATTGCCAGTAATCGCCGCGATAGAGCATCACGAACATCTGTCCGCCCTTCAGCCGCCCCACCACATCAACCGGATCGCCGGCCCGGAAGGGCAGGCGCAGCCACAAGACATCGAAGGGCGCGCCCAACTCGGTGACTTTCAGGCCCGATTTGGCCCTTAAGGTGGAGGTGCGCCCGTCCGCCGCCACGGTCAGCCCGGCACGAATCTGCACATTTCCGCCTGGGCCCGCTGCCAGCACGCCGCAAATCTTGCCGCCTTGCGCGATCAGGTCCTTGGCTTCGGTCTGCATCAGCAGGTGGAAGTTGGGAAAGGCCCTGGCCTTGCGTGCCAGGAAATCCAGGAAGTCCCATTGCGGCATCATGGCGATGAATTTGCACGCCGTGGGCAGATGCGTCAGGTCGCCGAACCGATAGTGCCGCTCGCCGATATCAATGCCGACGCCGAAAATCTTGGCGTGCGGCAGCTTGAGGAATTCGTCCAGCAGCCCCAGTTCGTGCATCACCTGCAAGGTGGAAGGGTGCACCGTGTCACCGCGGAAATCGCGCAGGAAGTCGGCATGTTTTTCCAGCACCGTGACGTCAATGCCGGCGCGGGCCAGCAGATAACCCAGCATCATCCCCGCGGGCCCGCCGCCGGCAATCACACACGTCGTGGATAGGCTTTCCATTGTCGCTCTTGCCTATTAGCTTCGCCGGCATGCGCCCGAACAGGCTGAAACAAATCTGGGCCGGCGGCAAGGCGGCCACCAATTGCTGGCTGATGCTGCCCAGCGCCATTTCCGCCGAGCAGTTGGCGGCGCAGGGCTGGGACAGTCTCACCGTGGACTGCCAGCATGGGGCAGCCGACCATGCCGCCATGGTGGCGATCTTCACCGCCATCTCCACCACCGATGCGGCGCCCCTGGTGCGGGTGAAGTCCAATGACGCCGGCGATATCGGCCGCGCCCTGGATGCGGGCGCCTATGGCGTGATCTGCCCCATGGTGGATACGCCCGCCGACGCGGCCCGCTTTGTCGCCGCCTGCCGTTATCCGCCTGATGGTTCGCGCTCCTATGGCCCCCGCCGGGCGGCGATCTATGCCGGCGATGATTATGCCGATCACGCCAATGAAACGGTGCTGGCCATCGCCCAGATCGAAACCGCCACCGCCATGAAGAACCTTGAGGCCATCGCCGCCGTGCGGGGGCTGGACATGCTGTTCCTGGGGCCCAACGATCTGCGCCTGTCGCTGGGCCTGCGGCCGCGCACCACGATTGTGGAGCCTGAAATCATCGCCGCCGCGCAAACCCTGCGCGATGCCGCCCACAAGGCCAAACTGAAGGCCGGTATCTTCTGCGGCAATCCCGATGACGCCCTCACCATGATCGCCTGCGGCTTTGATTTCGTGGTGGCGGTCATTGACGACAGCCTGCTGGCGGCGGGCGCGGAGATGCAAAAGCGTTTCCGCTGACCACCTCCCCCTGTCACCCCGGCGCGATGCAACACGTGAGTGTTGCTTCGCCGATTCAAGAGCTATTTTTTACCCTCCCGTTGAGGGGCGAGGGCGGAAAAGCAAAAGGTCCGGGGGACCTTTTGCCCGCCCGAGCGCCGCAGTGTCGCGCGCCCAAGCGCGACACGAGGCAGGGAAGCGAAGCCGTTCGGGTGGGGTCGCGAGCCGAAGGCCGCGCCGGTCACGCGACCACCGCCGCCCATCACTCCCCCACTCACCATGGGCGGCCCCCAAGGGCGGCGCGAAGCGCGGCCCGAGAGCAAATACAATCCGGCCGCCCATCACTCTCCCCACTCACCATGGGCGGCCTTGAGCCGCCCATCCAACTTTCTTTGCTGCTACGAAGCGGCCCCAGCCGCCCACCTTCTTCTTTCCACCACCGCTTCACATTTCACACCATTCCAGCGCCGGCTGTGCTACAACGGCGCGGCAACAAAGCTTTGAAAGGAGGTGATCCAGTGTCTCATTGTCATCGAATGGCCGCGAGCTGGATCCTCGTTTCGTCCGGGGTCCGCGTCTAAAGCCTCGCGTTCCAGGAAAGACAATGGAAGGGCCGCATCCCAGACGGGGCTGCGGCCCTTCTTTTTGCCCTCATCGGATGCCTTGCCGGACCGGATTGATTGCCTAAGCTGACAGCAGGGGACGGGGCATATGAACACGCCGAGGCTGCTGCAAGCCTACTATTCTGCGACTATCGCGGACTTCTTGGAGCAAGAGGCCGAGACCGTGTTGGGCCATCTCGCCCGGCACCATTCCCATGATCTTGATCCGCTTCAGCGCAACACCTGGCTGACGCAGATCGCGCTCTTGCAACGCGAGCTGGCGCAAATGCCCAATGGCTGGCTCGCGTTCGAGTTCGCCATCCCACGCATGGGCAAGCGCGCCGATGCCATCATGATCTTGAACGGAATTATCTTCGTTGTGGAATTCAAGATTGGCGCCGACGCGTTCGGCAACCAGGCCATCGAACAGGTCACCGATTACGCGCTGGACCTGAAGAACTTCCACGCAGGCAGCTACAGCCGAATGATCGTGCCGGTGTTGATTGCCACTGAGGCCGCACCGAAATCCGTGCAACTGAACTTCTTTCCCAACACC
>JAFAVT010000335.1 GCA_019242275.1 Alphaproteobacteria bacterium | reverse complement strand
TGATGTTGAAAAGCTGGTACGTGGCGACGATTTCAACCTCGGCTAACAGAAATGTTGAATCCGTTTTGGCATTGGCGATGCGGGTTTTCACGTCGCCGCCGGTAACACCGATCTTGTGCAGCACCTCGCGGTTGGCCGCCACATAGGGATCATCCGACTTGCTGCGCAGCACATAGATGGTGCCGCTGGCCAGGTCGTCCTCGTCGCTTTCCCCGGCAAACAGCGGCCCCGCCGCCGGCTCGGTGATCCGCCGCCCCGCTTCATCCTTGTACAGCGCCCGCTGCAACGAACGGCGCAGCAGATTGCTTTCCGTCCCGTTGGAATAGATCACCCGCAGCCGGGCATCAAACTCGCCATTGGGCGCCTTGATCGGTTCGCCCACTTCGGCCACGTAAGCCACCTGTCCGCCCAGAATGAAGAAATTGCCCGCGACGATATCGGCTTTCAGCAGACCGGCATCTCTCACAAAGGGGCGGGTGGTCCGCGCCCCGTTCGCCAGGTCTTTCTCAACCTGCTGGAACAGGGGCTTGAAGCGCTCAAAATCCTCGCACCGGGTCCGGTCGGCGATTTCCTCCGCGGCGCGCTTGTCGGCGGCGGTGCGCACATGCTGGAGCGCCGTTATGTCTTCCGCTCCGGCCGCCGCCTGCAACTCGGCCAGCAATTCCGCATCACCCACCGGCTCGGCAAAGCCGCGCGGAGCATGATCACCTTCATCCAGCAACCCCTGATGATCCAGCGGCAGAAGCAGGGCGCGGCATTCCTCCAGCGCCCTTAGCCGGTCCAGCCGCACCGCATAAAGCCGCTCGAAAATGTCCCGCCCTTCGCCATGCAAAGGCGGGTGACCGTGGGTTTCCACAAAGCGCTGGATTTCCTCAAAGCCGGCAATGATCCGTTCCTCGCGGGCCGGGCGGCCGCCTTTCTTTTCCGCCGGCGCCAGCTCTTCCAGTTCCTCGAACAGTTCGTCCAGGCCGGGGTCACGCATCGCTATAGCGCCCTTCCCGCTTGAAGCGCACAAAAGCCGCCGCCCCTTCCGCCATCCGGGCTTCCCAGCCATCGGCCGCGGTGATGGAGGGCAGCCGCCCCCGCTCCTTCTTGAAGCGGAAGGCGCGCAGCGCCAGATCGCGCGCTTCCTCCGGCGTCATCGCCGTGCGCTTGGCCGCGATCGCCTTGGCCACGTCCTGCAGCCGCCCTTCATCCATCGCCTTGGAAAGAATGGCATAGGCGGCGCCGAACGGATTGATCCGGTCAATCAGGTCAATATCCAGTTCGCAAACATCTATGGCAAATTTCCGCACTCCATCAATCAAGGCAGTATTGGCGCGGGGCTCGCCGCCCCCTGCCTGTAGGGCCTGGGGCGCATTCTGAATCAGATTGAGCGCCGCCACCGCATGCTGGCGCACCGCTTCCTGGTCTTCCTCGTCCAGTTCCGGATATTTGTCCTTCACGATTTTGCCCATCCGCACCACCGTCAGGTCTTCGGGCACCAATTCCTTGTCAAAGATGCCCCGCTCGATGGCGGTCTTGTCCTGGACAAAGGCGGCAATCACTTCGTTCAAATCCTCCCGGCAGATGCGGCCGGCTTCTTCGCTTTTGGGTTCGGCCAGGCCCTTGATCTCGATCTGGAACTTGCCCGAGGCATCATTGAAGCCGACATTGCATTTGTCCGGTTTGTAGCCTTCGGGGCCATAATCAAACCCCGCCACCGGGCCGCTGTTCGGATTCTTGGGCTTGAACTCAAAGCGGGGCGCCAGCACCTGCACCATCAACAGACTGGCGGCGATGGCTTTCAGCGTGTCATTCACCGCTTCGCGCACCGCTTCGTCCGAGGCGTCGGGCTCGGCGATCAGGTTGCTGAAGCGGGCGCGGGTCTTGCCGGGCGCATCGCGGGTGGCCCGTCCGATGATCTGCACAATCTCGGTCAGGCTGGAGCGATAGCCCACCGTCAGGGCATGCTCGCACCAGATCCAGTCAAAGCCTTCCTTGGCCATCCCCAGCGCAATGATGATGTCCACATGCTCGCGATTATTCTTCTCAGCCGGGTCCTTCAGGGCCATGGAAACCCGGTCGCGCTTGCCCGGATCGTCATCCACCAGGTCGGCGATCTTCAGCACCTTTCCGTCGGGCCGCTTGACCAGTTGAAAGCCGGTGGCGGGGTCGGTGCCCTGCCACTCGCCCAGCTCGCCCAGAATGTGCTCGACTTCCTTGATTTTGTCCTTGGTGCTTTCGCGCGAATTGACGCTGGGAATGTGGATGATGGTCTTTTCGCCGGGGTCCAGCACTTTGAGAATGTCATCGGCATAAGAGCCGGAATAGAAGAAATAACCGATGTCCAACTGCTTCAGATAGTCATAGCCGTTGAGCTGCTCGTAATAGGTATAGGTGACGGTGTCGAATTTCGCTTCGTCTCCCGGCGCCAGCACCGCTTCCGCATCGCCGCGGAAATAGCTGCCGGTCATCGCCACGATATGCACCTTGTCGCGGGCGATGAACTGGCCCAGATGGCTGCCCAGCTTGTTGTCGGCATTGACCGAGACGTGATGAAATTCATCCACCGCGATCAGCCGGTCGTCAAACTTTTCCACCCCGAACCGGTCCACCGCAAAGCGGAAGGTGGCATGGGTGCAGACCAGCACTTTGTCACTGCTGTCCAGGAAGGCGCCCACCGCCCCCACCTTGCCGCCGTCTTCGCCCGGCGCGTCACACAGATTCCATCGCGGCTCCACCTGCCAGTCGGCCCAGAAGCCGGATTGAGACAGCTTCTCGTCATGGAAGCTGGCGCCGATGGATTTTTCCGGCACCACCACGATCGCCTGTTTCAGCCCCTGGTTGGCCAGCTTGTCCAGCGCAATGAACATCAGCGCCCGGCTCTTGCCCGAGGCCGGCGGTGACTTGATCAGCAGATATTGTTCGCCCCGCTTCTCATAGGCCCGTTCCTGCATCGGCCGCATCCCCAGCGCATTGGCCTTGGTCGAACGGCCATTGCGGGCATAGGTGACGGTGACGGAGGGGATATGGTCAGGCGCTGTCATCGGGGGCATTTCCAAGCCTTATGTCAGATTCACCCCTGGTTTCTGACATAAGGATTCCGCTATGTCAGAAAGAGGGGGCAAAGCAGGAGGTAGGGTTTAGGGTTTAGGGGGTGAGCCGCGACCGGCCGAAGGCCGGGCAAATCGGTCCAGTGGACCGATTTGAGGGGCGAACGCCGCGAGCTTGGGCGAGCGGCCGGGTGGGGGGATCCCAGCCAGACTGTGCAACCTGTCATGGCCCACTTTACGTGGGCCATCCAGGGCAGCCGGCAAGATGTTTGCGGTGCGACGTTCTGAATGTGCGGCGGCCGCGGCGCCCTCCGCACTTCCTCACCCCTCATCCCTCCACCCTCGTCTCTCAGTCCTATGCCCTTGGCAGCGCGTCATCACTGTCTTCCGCCGGAATGAGCGGCCGCAAGCTGGCAACAAGATCGGGCAACGTGTCCTTCACCACCCGCCAGATGATGTCCAGCCGCACATCGCCGTAATCATGGACAAGGCGATGACGCAATCCCGTCATCTGCGCCCAGGGGATTTCCCCGTGCGCGGCGCGAAATTCTTTTGAAACCTTGCCCGCCGCTTCTCCCATGATCGCGAATTTGCGGATAATGGCACTTTGATGCAGGTCACTGGCAAGAAACGCCTGCTCATCCAGCGCCGCGGCGAAGGAAAGGGCGTCCTCGGCGGCGAGCACGATGTCGAGCAGCAGCGCGGTGTCACGCCAGCCGGAAGAATCAGCCGGCATAGAGGGGCTCCGCACCGCCCAATATGTGCCGCCGGCGGATATAATTGCGGCTGGCCTCGACCGCCTTGCGGTCAACCAGGTCTATGCGCCGCGCCAGAAGGTCTTCCAGCGCCCGTTTGAAATTCAGAAAGCGCGCCAGATCATCCTCCCGGTCAAACTCCACCAGCAGGTCCACATCACTGGCGGCGGGATCGAAGTCGGCCGCCCGCGCCGCCGAGCCGAACACGTCCAGACGCTTGACCCCGAAGCGGCGGCACAGATCGCCCAAATTCTGTTGCTGTTCGGCTATTGCTGGATGCATATTGATTCCCCTCTCTTGGGTCCGGATTATTTAATCTCATCCAGACGATCCCGCCTCACCCTTCGACAAGCTCAGGGTGAGGAAAAAATATATCCTCATGCTGAGCTTGTCGAAGCATGAGGGCATGCTCGAAGCTCAACGCAAGGCGCCTAACTGTCCGCAAAGCCGATTTTCGCATCGGACGCCTCGCCCTTCAGCTTTCGCTTCCCCTTATATCCTACACCCTTCTTCCCTACACCCTTCTTCCCTACACCCTCACCCCCTACACCCTTCTCCCCCCTCATCTTCGTGTACATCTCAAACAGCTTCTCCAGCCGCTCGGTGTCATTGCGGAAGCGCCGGCCGATATAGATGCGCTCCAGCGTCTCATCATTGCGCGCATGGGCTTCGCGCAGATCGGCCGGCATCGCCTCGGGGTCGTACAGCTCGGCGATGGTGGCGGGGAAATGCGCTTCCCGCGCCAGCAGAATCTCCTCGGCGCAGCGTGTCAGGTCGGCTTTGTTCTTGTCGGTGAGGGTCGGGACGGGAAAGGTGTTCCAGCCGAGGGTGTTGGAGTAACGAAAATCTGTTTTTAGTTTGCCGCAGACAGTGGCGATCCAGATCAAATGAAGTCGCGACGCGATAATCGCCATGTTCCATAGTGGGGCGTCGTAAAGGGCGAAGGCCAGATTGGACACAACTGTACGCTCACCGAATAAACCCACCGGGAGGTAACGTCGCCTTTCCGAACTTACACTCGGAATTGCGATAGTTGTCTTTAAGCCAACGGCCTGTATCTGCCGGAAGCGGTGGGGGAAGGCGGCGAACGGCCTCGTACTTCGAGCCACACTCTTAGCGCGCACCTCCGCCACTTTCTCAAAACGCCGCACGAGGGAAGCGAGGAGTTCCGCCTCCCCTCGTCGTCCATCTTCCACCCAAATGCAGAAACGTAGCTCGCCTCGAATGATCTCCTGCGAACCAATGTAACGCATGATAAACGGTTCCGCGTTCGGCTCCTCTCTCAAGAGCGCCTCTCGCTCGATGGACGTGAGGCAAAGGTAACCCCCATCGGTTGGCTGATTACCTTTCAGCATGAGCCATTTATCTCGCGGTTGCCCGCTGACCGCTTGGACAATGATGTTATCTGAAGCAGCAAGATAGGGGTTTATATTTCTGACTTCTCGAAGACTTACATCACCATCTTCGGCGCTTTCGTATATTCTTTTATGCCCGATGAAATTCTTGCCAAAACCAATCACTACAACTGTAACACCGGCATTCCGGCTTGCGAGATTGCTCCATTTGAACGACGTGTGGCAGAAATTGATCGAATGCCCCATTGCAAGCAGTAGCGGCCACAACAAGGGGACCTGCTCGCCTTGCGAAATGGAGTTCGTGCTAACAAGACCGGCCTCGCCCCTTGTCGCATTGAGAAATGCCCCGGCCTTGAGAAACCACCCAGAAATATAATCAAGAGATGACCACCGTTTCTGAACCCCGTCGAATATAAACTTGAGGTCTGCTTTCTGCTCGGCAGTCTGAGCTTGGCTTCCTCTGTAAGGCGGATTCCCGCAAATGTAGGTTTCCCCGCCCTCATTCTCGAAGTCTATCTCCGCCTGATCCAGCGGCGTGCTGAGCAGATCGTCGGCATGGTGCTTGACCGCTAAGCCGGTGGGCGGGCAGATGCTGAGCCAGTCCAGCCGAAGCGCATTGCCGCAGGTGATCCAGTTCTGCGCATCCAGCGGCAGGAATTCCGCCAGCGCTTCCTTCTGCCCGCGGTACAGCACATCGCACTGATATTCCGCGATGATCAAAGCCAGCCGGGCGATCTCGCAGGGAAAATCGCGCAGTTCAATGCCGCGGAAATTGGTGAGCGGAATGTCGCTCTTGCGGTCGGCCTCGCCCCGCCTTTTATTGATCTCAGCCTCGATCGCCCGCATTTCCTTATAGGCGATCACCAGGAAATTGCCGCTGCCGCAGGCCGGGTCAAACACCCTGATCTTCGCCATCCGGCCCCGCAAATTCAGCAGCTTGCGGCCGTTCGTTTCCGCCTCCGCCAGCTTTTCCCGCAAATCATCCAGGAACAGCGGGTTCAGCACCTTCAGGATGTTGGGCACGCTGGTGTAGTGCATGCCCAGCGCGCCGCGCTCTTCATCCTCGGCCACCGCCTGGATCATCGAGCCGAAAATGTCCGGGTTGATCTTCTTCCAGTCCAGATTGCCGATATGAATAAGATAGCTGCGCGCAATCCGGCTGAAGCGCGGCACCTCCAGGCTGCCCGAAAACAGCCCGCCATTCACATAGGGAAAGACATCGGCCCAGCTTTTGATGCCTTCTGCTTCCCGCGCCTCGATTTTGGTATTCATGGCGCGGAAAACCTCGCCGATCACCTGATGGGTGTTGGTGGCGTCGCGCGCGCTCATCTGCTCCACCGTGGCGGTGAACTGGCCGTTCAGGAAAATGTCGGTGTCCTCGGCAAAGAAGCAGAAGATCAACCGCGCCATGAAATGATTCATGTCATGGCGGCGCTCGGCCGTGTCCCAGTCGGGATTGTCTTTCAATAGTTCAAGATAAAGCTTGTTCAGCCGGCCGGTGGCGCGGATGTCGAACGAGCTTTCCCGCACCTGTTTGACCGTGGTGATCCCGGCCAGGGAAAGAAAAAAGCCGAAGCGGTTGGGAAAGTCCTGGTAGGAACAGACAATGGGCGGATCGTCGGACTGAAGATTTTCCGCCTCGAACGTGATGCCGTCGGTCGCCAGGATAAATCGCGCCTTGGCTTTGGCGGTGGCCGGGCTGGCCTTCAGCGCCGCCAGTGTCTTGGTGGTTTCGCCGGGTGGACAGACGGCAATATGGATATTGTTGGTTTGCAGCACCCCGCCCAGGTCGGACTTGTTCGACGCCCCCGCCCGCAATTTGCACAGCGTGGTCTCCTTGTTGCCGAAGGCTTGCAGGAAGGCGAACGGGAATTCCGCGGCGTCAAACGGCTGCGCCGCCAGGTTGGAAATGGCTTCCTCGATTTCAACCGCGTTCATGATCGGCGCATTTGGTCACAAATTCGCACCGATATCGAGCCCGCCGCGGGGAAGGAAGCACCTGACAGACAGAGGATAAGAAAAATAATTTTCTTTTCTTCTCAACGCCCCGCGCCGGGATAGCCACGGGAAATCGCGCCGGCCTCTTTCAATCGCGCGTCCCCCGCTTACCCTTTGCCGTTCAACACGCGGCAAAGGAGGCGCGAAAACAGCAATGGTTGGGCAAGGGCATCAGCAAACACTCCGGCCTCATGGCCCGCGCGTCGGAAATTTTTTCAAAACCGATTCTGACAAATGGGGACAGGCCCGGCGCCATTTCCGGGGCAAAAATCGGCCTCTTTCCCCGCCGCGCCAAGCCCTTGGGCCACTCCATCGGCGCCGGGGATAAGCCTAGCGCAGCGCCCGCGCCGCAAACTGGGCCGCAAACCGCCCCGCCCGGCCCGAGACACAGGGCACCGGCTCGGCCTCCGGCCCGCACAGCCACAGCCGCTCCACGCTGGTGGCCGCCCGCGCCAGCGCCGGCGCCAGCAGATGCGCAAGGCCCCCGCGCGCCAAGGGCTTGGGCGGCACCACCGTCACCGCGCTCAGCGCCCCCGCCAGCCCCGGCAGATGCCGGCGCAGGCTCTGGATCGCCGCCGCCGCGAAAGGCGCCTGGAAGGCAGGCCAGCCTGCTTGCGGCGCCACCGGCGCCAGCGGGGCCGTCAGCACCAGCCGGAGCGGCCCCTCGGCCACCAGCGACAGCGGCAGCGCCCGCGCCAGGCGCCCGGCACGGGCCGCCTCAAAGGCGTCGGCATAATCGGCCGGCAGCAGCGACAGCACCGCACGATTGGCCTGCAGCAGCGGCGGCAGCGCATAGCCATCCTCCAGGGTCAGCAGGATCTGCGCCTCGCCCACTTGTCGCGTCGCGGCCGGCCGCGCCAACCCGGCCAGCGCCTCGGTCTTCGCCCGCGGCAGGCTGGAGATCACGGCCCGGGCCTCGATCGTGTCGCCATCGGCCAGCCGTACCCCGGCGGCGCCGCGGCCGACCAGAACCTCCGTCACCGCATCGCCAAAGCGCATGTCGGCGCCGCATACCGCCTTCAGCGCCATGCTCACACTGCCGGGCAGCGCCAGCGCTACGGCGCCCTGCACACCCGCCATCGCCTGCGCCGCGCGCCACAGCAACGCCACGGCCGAACCGGGCTCTGCCGGCGAAAGCCCGCCGCCCAGGGCGTCGTGCATCAGGGCGCCGATCAGGCGCGGCGATTCAAAATCGCGGGCCAGGAACGCCTCTGCCCCCATCAGGCTGTCATGGGCAAACCGCCGCCGCGCGCCCTGGCTCCAGAACACCGCATCGGCGCTGCCGGCCGCCTGGGGCCGAAACCACCAGCGCCGCAGCGCCCGCGCCCGCGCCTTCAAATCGGTCTGGAATGGCTCCCAGGCTTCGGCATCGGCGCGGGAAAGCCGCGCCAGCGCCCGCGCCGCGCCCCGCGCCTGCGGCGGCAGCAGCAGCGCCTCGTCCTCGTCATCCCACAGCATCGTGCCCAGCGCGGGCCGGCGAAAGGCAAGGCCGTGGGCTTGCAGCTTCAGTCTTTTCACCAGAACCGGATCAAGCGCGAACAGCGGGCCGGCCGGCTCGGGCGGCGCCAAGCGCTTTTCCAGCAGCAGCACCCGCGCCCCACCCTTGGCCAGCAGCGCCGCCGCCGCCAGACCGCCAACGCTGGCGCCGATCACGATCGCGTCATAGCGGCTCATCGCCCGCTCCGTGCCGACAGGTCGGCCATCAGCGCCAGCGCCGCGGTGAGGCCGGCAACGCCCAGCCCCAGCGGCCCGGCGGCGCTGGATGGGCCGGCCAGATACAGGCCGGGCACCGCTGTGCGCGCGCCCGGCCGAAAGCTCAACATCTGGTCGGGCGCCAGTTCGCCGCCATCCAGATCGCCGCCGCTGAGCCCCAGCGCCTGTTCCACATCGGCCGGCAACACCGTCGCGGCGCCGACCAGACGGGGCAGCTTGAGCGGCGCCAGCCGTTCCAGGGCGCGCGCCAGCAGCGTCTCGCGCTTCTCTTGCGTCCAGTCGCCGTCAAACAGCCGCGGCGGAATGCCGGAAAGGGTGAGGGTCACCACCGCGCCGCCATCGGGCGCCAGCGAGGGATCGCGTGCCGAGACCGGATCAACCAGCATGGCAGGCGCCGAAGGCGGCACGCCATGACGAAACTGGGAAAGCGCCTCTTCCCCGGCGGACACGAAAATCGGCTTGCTGAAGCCTGGCGGCGCCGCCAGCGCCAAGAGCAGGCGGGCCCGCCCTTGCGACATGCGCCAGGCGCCGGCGGCGCGCAGCACGCCGGGCGGCAGATCGCTCCAGCGGAACAGGGCCAGAAAGGTGCGCTTGAAATCCAGGGTGGAAATTACCGCCTCGGCTTCCAGCCTGGTGCCATCCGCCAGCAGCACCCCGCCGGCGCCGCTGCGCAGCAGAAGAATCTCCGCCACTTCCGCTTCCAGCCGCAACTCGGCACCGGCCTTCAGCGCCGCGGCTTGAAGCGCGGCGCCGGCGGCGCCCACGCCACCGCGACGCACCCGGCTTTGCGGTGCCGCGAACAGGGCCATGGCACTGCCGTTAAGTTCCGGGTCAATCGCCCGTCCGGCAAGGGCGGTGCGCCAATCATTTTGCCCCGCATGGGCCCGCAAGGCGGCGATGGACTGATCGGCCCAGTCCGCGCCAGGCCAGGGTCGTTCGTCCTGAACGAAAAGCGTCGCTTTCAACCGTTGCCACAGGCTTTGCGGCGCCGGCGCCAGCGCCGCTTCCAGCACCCGCGCCAGGGCACGCCCACGGCGGCGCATGATATCGGCCCCCACTGGCGCGAAATCTTCCAGCAGGTGCGTCAGCCCCAACAGGGGCAGCAACGGTGCCGGCGGCGACGGCACGGTGTCGGCATAGGGGCTGACCAGAAACCCAGGCACAAACTCGGAAGTAACGCAGCGCCCACCTGCCTGGGGCGCGCGCTCCAGCAATACGACGCGGCGGCCGGCACGCGCCAAAAGCGCCGCGGCGGCCAGGCCGTCCGCGCCGGCGCCGATGATGGCCACGTCGTATCGCAAAAAAGATATCCTGCCGGTCTCTGGGACAGGATACGCGCCAAGCAAAAGGGCCGAAACACAGGTTCCGGCCCTTTGGTTAATGCGTTAAGGAGTGGCTCAGACGACGCCGCGCTTGTGCTCGCCGACCACGATGCGGCCGGGATTGAAGGCGCGCTTAAAGACTTCGATCGCCTTGCGGGGCTCGGCATTGCCGCACATGAAGACGTCAAAGGCGGCAAAGCCCTTTTCCGGCCAGGTGTGGACGCTGATATGGCTTTCCGCCAGCACGGCGACACCCGAAATCCCGCCACCTTCCTCGAAGGTGTGGAGGTGGATATGCAGCAGCGTGGCGCCGGCTTCGTTGACGGCGTCAATCAGGGCGGCCTCGATGCGGTCACGATCATTCAGGCCGCTGGCTTCCCAAAGATCAATAATGACATGGCTGCCGGCATAGGAGAGGCCGTTCTTGTTGATGAAGTGATCCTTGACGTCGTCATTCGACGGCGTGACCACCACCGGACGCGGCGCCTTGACGCTGCGCGGCTTGATTTCCTTTTGCGGGTTCGCCGCCACCAGATTGAGTCGAGCCATTTTCAAGCACCTACCCGTCTTAGAGTTGACACCTGCGCCTTGGCCTTACGGACTTCCGGACGCGCCTTAAAGAAGAAAGCGACGGAGGGGGAACCCTACGCCGCTTCGTCCGGCTTTTTTTCTCGCCGGGTCAAGACCGGAGATAGGGTGAGTTGCCCCCCCATGCAAGAAAAATTTTCCCCCGTGGAACATTTTTTGCCCGGCGTGTCGTGCGCGACTCTCATGTCGCTGTGGATGAATTGCGCGCGCAGCACCGGCACACAAGCTGCAAAATGCCTATAAAATCGCGCTTAGATGCTTTCCAGGGCGCTGTGGACAGCGGCGCGAAGCAGTCCTATACGGCGGGCGCCGTCACATCTCTTAAGGAAACGTTATGGCCCGTCAACAACCCCAGCCCGCCAAGCAGGTCGCCAAAGGGCCCAGCGATCACCTTCAGATCGAGCGCCTGCACAAGGGTTATGCCCAGTCCATGGAGATCACCGGGGTGCTGGCGGACGAACAAAGCCGCTTCCAGCACATCCGCATCTTCGACACGGTAGCCAATGGCCGGGTGATGACTCTCGACGATATCGTCCAGATCACCAGCCGGGACGAAAGCGCCTATGCCGACATGCTCACCCACCTGCCCATGCTGGAACATGGCAAGGTCGAACGGGTGATGATCGTGGGCGGTGGCGACCTTTCCATCGCTGACGAAGCCCTGAAGCACAAGAATGTGAAAGAAGTCGTGCTGGTGGACATTGACGAACGCGTGATCGAGCTTTGCCGCGTCCATTTCGGCGAGATCAACGCCAAGGCGTTCAAGGACCGGCGCATGGTGATCGAGGCGGCGGACGCCTTTGAATATCTGGGCCGCAAGTCCAGCAAGAATCGCTTTGATCTGATCATTGCCGACCGGCCTGATCCGGTGGGACCTGGCAAAGCGCTGTTCGGCGAGACTTTCTATGACCGCATCAAGGGAGCGCTACGGCCCGGCGGCTATGCCACCTTCCAGACCGGCGTGCCCTTCTACCAACCGTGGGAAATCACCGAGGCGTTGCAGGAGTTGAAGCGCTTCTTCCCCAAATGCGGGCTCTATCTCACCGTGGTGCCGACCTATATCGGCGGCTTCATGGCTCTTTCCTGGGCAACCAAGGGAGGCAAGCCCCTGGGCACGCCGGCGGGAATCAACCGCGCGGCGACGGCCTACAAGCGCAGCAAACTGAAGTGCGACTATTATAACCCTCAGATCCATGCGGCAGCCTTCGCCTTGCCGAACTGGATTAGGAAGCTGGTTCCCTGAGCGAAAAACGCCTTCTGCAGATGGCTTTCGGGCTGGCCGGGCTGGCGCCCCTGACAGCGGGGGCGCTCGGCATCCTGGCCCCAGGCCTGTTGGGAATTTATGGCGACCGCGCCGGCCTTTCCCATGCCGCCTATCTCAGCGGCCTGCTGCTGGGGATTGGTCTGGCCTACTGGTCCCTGATCCCCGATATCGAGCGGCGGAGGGGAGCTTTTACTCTTCTCACCGCCATCGTCCAGGTCGGCGGGCTGGCCCGGCTTTACGCCGCCTTCCGGTTTCAAGCCTGGTCATTTGACATCGCCTTGCCGCTGCTGATGGAGCTGGTAGTGGCGCCGCTGCTTTGGTTCTGGCAACTGCGCATCGCGCGAAAATGACGCTTCGCCAAGCGGCGCAGTCCGCAAGGGGCTTTTCTTTCCGTCGCCGAATGCCCATCTTCCCGCCGGAAAGTCAGGAAAAC
>JAFAVT010000245.1 GCA_019242275.1 Alphaproteobacteria bacterium | reverse complement strand
GGTCTCCATGCCTTCAGCGGGCACGCGCCAGAAAGCGCCATTGCTACGGTAGGTGAGGGATTTGCCATCCGCACTCCAGGCAATATCGCTAAGGCCCGTTGTGCTCGTCACTACCGCCGTCTGTTCCAGTTCATCTTCATGTTGGTTGGCTACGGCCATGGTCTGTAGCGTTGCGTCCTTGCTCCAGCCGATGGCCTTTGCCGACTCGAACTTCACATTCCGGAAATCCATGGTTTCGGTCTTGTTGTCGTCATGCGGGCAGACACCCAGACCGATATAGTAAGGGCCCGTAATGTGCAGCTTGAAGGAGCCGCCGGCGTGGTGGAGCTTGCCGTCCGCGCCAGGCACCGAGAGATAGACGTAATCGCCGATCTTCTCCAGGCGGACCGAACCTTGCGCGGCCGTATTGATCCAGATCAGGTGGGTTTCATCGCCCTTCTTTTCCCGGTATTGCAGCGAAAGTTGATGATTGCCCATGCGCAGCACATCCGCATAGGCGGAATCGGGATCAAGGTCCTGGCGCAGCACGATGCCGCCCTTGCGGTGGATGACACCGGGAGAGCCGGGCGGTGGCGATGGGCTGACAAAAGTGACATCAACCGTGGCGCGCACATTGCCGGACATTTTTTTCCAGGCATAATGAAAATCGTCATGCTTGGCCCACATGTTCTGGCCACCGCCGGTAATACGATAGGTACCGGTCTTGGCATCATAGCTGGCCGTGCCGGGATGGCGCGGATTGCCGATATCGCGATGGTCGGCAAATTGCCCCAACGGCTCTGCCGCTGCAGCGACCGTCAGCGCCAGAAAAATGGCAGAGCCGAGCAGACACGTCGTTTTCATCCTATCCCCCTGTCAGCGGTCTTTATTGCCGCGCCGCCGTTATAACAAAACGGCCCCGGCACGTAAGCGCCGAGACCGCTCTGCAACGGTTTTCAGAAAGACTTAGTCAAACCGCCAATTGCCGCCGGTCTCGCGGCAAGCTGTACCTGTGCGGGTATATTCACGCCCGCCGCGATAGGTGGTTTCGGTGAAATCACGGCACACCACGCCGCCGCGGCGAAATTCCCGCGTCGGGGTGAAGTAGCCATAGCCATTACGGCCGCGCCAATCATAGCGGCGGCCGATATCGCCGTTCAGGCCGACCGAGAACTGCGCGAAGGCCGTCGCCTGATCATCACAATCAATGTCGCGGCTGATAGTGTTGCCCAGCAAACCACCCAGAATGGCGCCGCCAACCACGGCACCGCCATTGCCGCGCGTCGCCGCACCGCCGATCAGGCCGCCGGCGAGGGCTCCAAAAATGGTCCCGGCCGCCTGATTACCTCGGCGGCAGTCGGACTCATAGCGGCCCTGCTGATAATAGGCGCCTGCGGGAGGGGGCGGCGGAGGGGGCGGACCATAGCGGTCCTCGCGGCGACCACGGTCCTCAATGCGGTTGTAACGCCCATCGCGGTCATAATAGCCGTTGTGGTCATAGTCGCTGTAATAGCCGCGTGGATCGTTTCCTGGCGGCACCCAGTTGGGCTGGGCCTGCGCCATCCCCGCGGCGGAAAAGAGCGCGATAGCGCCAAGCAGTGCATGCTTCACTTTCATCCTGATCTCCCTAAATTGCTGCCCAATATCGAGTTTGCGGTCGGCGCCTGAACCCTGCCTGAACGAAATAGGGCGGCAATCTGGCTTTGGTTCGGGACGCTACCGGTGAAAACTTGTGAATAGAACGAATGTTCCATCTAGTCGATCCGATAACCCACCACTGTCCAAGCGCCCTTTTCCATTGCCAAGGTAACTGTCTCCACCGTATTGGCCCGGTGCGCGAAGTTCGAATCGAATCGAACCACCGCATATTGCCCGGCCGGCATCCCCGGGTTGGTGGCCGTCAACTTGACGTCCTTCAGGGCGCGGCTGGAAACAGCCCCCAAGGGCGAGCGCAATGCTGGCAGTGCCGCGATATCAGCCTTGCGCGCCTGGGCACCCATCTGTTTGGCGCCGTCGCTGTAGTTGGAATCATCAACCAGGGTGAGCCACTGCTTGGCACGCGCGTCCGGTCCCGGCTGCGCAGCACTGGGCGGAGGAGGCTGGGCGATAGCAGGAAGCATAAGCATTAAAGCTGCTATTGCAGCAGCGAACAGGCGAGTCATGGCAAACCTAAAATCGGGAATACGCTATAACCTCCCATAACGCACCAGAGCCGTATCGGTGCCGGCTTGGCGAAGCCGCAGGGAACAGGCGCATGGACAAGAAGATCACGAAATTGGGACTATTGACGCTGCTCGCGGTCATCATTTGTGGGGTGGCGCAGGCGGCGCCGGTTGAAGTGGCGATTTTCGCCATCAATGATTTCCACGGCAATCTGGAGCCGCCACCCGGCGGTATCAACATTGCCGATCCCGCCCATCCCGGCAAAAGCTTCAACATTGCGGCGGGCGGGGCTGAGCGCATGGCAACGTTGCTGAAGCGGCTGAAGGCAGGGCACAAGAATTCCGTTTTCGTGGCAGCAGGCGATCTGGTCGGCGCCAGTCCAGTGCTGTCAAACCAATTCCACGATGAGCCGACAGTGGAGGCGCTCTCGCGCATGGGGCTGGAGGTCAGTGCCGTCGGCAACCATGAGTTCGACAGGGGTGTCGCTGAGTTGCTGCGGTTGCAGCGCGGCGGCTGCCATCCTGGCGACGATTGTCGTGGTCGCCCGCCCTTCAAGGGCGCGCGCTTTCATTGGCTTGCCGCCAGTACGATGGACCGCGCCACCGGTAACTCCATTCTGCCGCCCTATTACGTTAAGCGCTTCAGCGGCATTCCTGTCGCCTTCATCGGCCTGACCCTGCGCGATACGGCCGGCTTTGTGGCGCCGGCCGGCGTCGCTGGTGTGGAATTCCGCGACGAGGCGCAAACCGTCAATGCGCTGGTGCCCGTCCTGAAAGCCAAGGGGGTCAAGGCCATCGTGGTGCTGATCCATCAGGGCGGAAATACCAGCGGCGGCATCAACGACTGCGCTGGCTTCAAGGGGGCAATCGCCGATCTTGTCGCCAAATTCGACAAGGCGGTGGACCTGGTCGTGAGCGGCCATACCCATCAGGCCTATAATTGCGTGATTGACGGCCGCCATGTCACCAGCGCCCACCGCTACGGTACGCTGCTGACCGAGATTGACCTCAAGCTCGATCGCAAGACCCGTGACGTAGCCTCTGTCACCGCCAGCAATCTGGTGGTTGATCCGGCCCTGCCGCCCGATCCCGCCATTACCCGCCTGATTGAGAGCTATCGTCGCCGTGCCGGCGCACTGAACAACCGGGTCATCGCCACGCTTTCCGCACCATTGCCGGCCGGCACGCTTACCGAAGAATCAGCCCTCGGCGATATCGTCGCCGACGCCATGCGCGCCGCTTCTGATCACGCTCAGATTGCCTTCATGAATCCCGGTGGCATCCGCGTCGCGCTTCCTAATGCAGGGCCGGTCACCCATGGCGAACTTTTTGCCGTGCTGCCCTTCGGCAACCAGATCGTGACGTTCGATCTGACGGGAGCGCAGATTGTGGCGCTGCTGGAGCAGCAATGGAGTGATCCGCAACTGATCCGCATTATGCGGGTGTCACAGGGTTTCAGCTATGCCTGGGACGGACGACGTCCGGCCGGTCAGCATGTGATAGCGGGAAGCGCGATGCTGAATGGCTCGCCGCTGCGTCCTGATGCGGTCTATCGCGTTGCGGTGCCGGACTTCCTGGCGCAGGGCGGCGACGGCATGACGCTTTTCACACAAGGCAACAATTCCGTAATGAGCGGCTCACTTCTGGATGCGCTGGAGGCGTGGCTGCCAAGTCATGCCGCTGCCGACGGCAAGCCGCAAGGCCGTATTAAGCGTGTGGATACGCCTTAGTAAGTCCGAGCCTTGGGCTTGATATATTCGACTTCGCTGGTGAGCGTGTAGGTGTGCACCGGTCGGTAATCAATATGGGTTTCCCCGGTTTCCGGGTTGAGCCAAGCCAAAGTGTGCTTCATCCAGAAATCATCGTCACGATTGGGATAATCCTCGCGAGCATGAGCGCCGCGGCTTTCCAGCCGGTTCACCGCCCCGGCCACCGTCACCACCGCCTGCTGGATCAGATTGTCGAACTCCAGCGCCTCTACCAAATCGGTATTCCAGATCAGGGTATGGTCCCTCACCTCCACGTCGCTACGCTGGGCATAGATGGCGGCAATGCGCTTCTGGCCCTGGCTTAAACTGTCCCCGGTCCGGAAAACAGCGGCATCCTCCTGCATGGCTTTTTGCATGGCGGCGCGCAGTGAGGCGACCGAGGTGCTGCCGCTGGCGTTACGGAAACGGTCCAGGCGGGCAACAGCCTCCTCGCCGGCGCCCCGCTTCAATTCATGCGGTGCATCGGCATTTGCTAGCTCCTTGGCTGCTTGCGTGCCGGCTGCCTTGCCGAACACCACCAAATCTATCAGCGAATTCGAACCAAGACGGTTTGCGCCATGCACGGAAACGCAGGCGGCTTCCCCTACCGCCATCAGGCCGGGTACCACCGTGTCAGGATTGCCCCCCGACAATGTCAGGGCATCACCGGTATAGGCGCAAGGAATGCCGCCCATATTGTAGTGCACGGTCGGCAGCACCGGGATCGGCTCCCGGGTGACATCCACACCGGCGAAAATCCGCGCGCTCTCGCTGATGCCGGGTAAGCGCTCATGAATAATTTTCGGGTCCAGATGCGACAAATGCAGGTGAATATGGTCCTTGCCAGGACCGACGCCACGGCCTTCGCGGATTTCGATAGTCATGGCGCGACTGACCACGTCGCGCGAGGCCAGGTCCTTGGCGTGCGGAGCATAACGCTCCATGAAGCGTTCGCCTTCTGAATTAGTGAGATAGCCGCCTTCGCCGCGCACGCCCTCGGTGATCAGAACGCCGGCACCGAAAATGCCGGTGGGATGGAACTGAACAAACTCCATATCCTGCAGCGGCAGGCCGGCGCGCAGCACCATGGCGTTGCCGTCACCGGTCTGGGTATGGGCGCCGGTGCAGCTTTGATAGGCGCGACCATAGCCGCCGGTAGCCAGAATCACTTTGTGGGCGCGGAAACGGTGGATGGTGCCGTCGTCCAAGCACCAGGCCATAACGCCGCGGCAGGCGCCGTCTTCCATGATCAGGTCAAGGGCGAAGTATTCGATGAAGAAATTGACTTCGTGCTTGACGCATTGGCCATACAGCGTGTGCAGCATGGCATGGCCGGTGCGGTCGGCGGCGGCGCAGGTGCGCTGCACGATGCCTTCGCCATAGTTGCTGGTCATGCCGCCAAAAGCCCGTTGGTAAATCTTGCCTTCCGGCGTACGGCTGAAGGGCATGCCCCAATGCTCCAGCTCATAAACAGCGTCGGGGGCATGGCGGCAGAGATATTCGATGGCGTCTTGGTCGCCCAGCCAGTCCGAGCCCTTGACGGTATCGTACATATGCCAACGCCAATTATCTTCGCCCATGTTGCCAAGGCTGGCGGCGACTCCGCCCTGTGCCGCCACGGTATGGCTGCGGGTGGGAAAAACTTTCGTGATGCAGGCGGTCTTGAGGCCCTTGAGGGCGCATTCCAATGTGGCGCGCAGGCCAGCGCCGCCGGCGCCGACAACGACGACATCGAAAGCATGGTCCACGATTGTATAGGCAGGCATGAAGAATCCTAGCTTTGGCCGGCGATGCGGATCAGGGCGAAAAGGGCAAATGCGCCAGTGGCTAGAACAGCCAAAAGCACCAGCAGCAACAGCAGAATCCTGCTGCCGGCGGCATGGACGTAATCGTCTATCACAACCTGCAATCCCAGTTTCACATGATAGAGGGTAGTGAAAACAAAAGCCGCCATCAGGATGGCGTTGAGGGGATGGGAAAGAAAGCCGACAGCGGCGGCTTCGCTGGCGCCCGCCAAGCCGACAGCGACGAAGAAAAACCATAAGGTAAGCGGCACAAGGGCCAGCGAAGTGACCCGCTCATGCCAGAAATGGCCCGTGCCGGAATGGCTGGCGCCAAGCCCTTGGACCTTGTGCAGGGGTGTTTGGAGCGAACTCATTGCAGATAGCCTCCGTGGCCGGTCCATATCAGCGCGGCAAGGGCGGCAGCAATCAGCAGCGACAGCCCGATTACCGAAAGCGCCGTCAGCCGCGCCGTTTCCTTTTTGAAGCCGTGGCCCAAGTCCCAGGCGAGGTGACGAATGCCGTTGAGAAGATGAAAAGCCAGCGCCCAAGTAAAGCCGAATAGGACCAACAGCCCCAAAGGCGTTGCCATCACCGCATAGAAATCCTGATAAACCTCGGGGCCGTTCGAAATAGCGACCAGCCACCAGGCCAGGATCAAAGTACCAACCGACAGTCCCACCCCCGTGATGCGGTGGGTGATCGAAACAATCATGGTGGGAGCCCAGGAATAAATGGTCAGGTGCGGGGAGAGCGGACGCGCCGCAGGGTCCGGCTTTTGCGGATTTTCCGCCATGCATGCCTTCCGGAAACAGGATTTGGCGGGAGTTTAGAACCGGACCCCGGCTAGTCAACCGCGGCTTTTGCCAAAACTGGTATCGCTTTGCCGTAGCGGTTGCGGCATCTTCGCCATCGTGGGGACGTATCGCGAATCACGCGCAGGAGCGCACGCCGAAAGCTTGCATGTCGCCGGCTATTTGGTGGCCTTGGTCTTGCTGACCTTCCTGTTCTTGGCCGTGGCAGTGTGGAACCGCTTTCCGCTGGTTTTCTATGACACCGGCGCCTACATGGCCGAGGGGCTGTCGGGCGCCTTCTTTGTTGAGCGTTCTCCGGTCTACTCCCTGCTTCTGCCGCTAACGGGCGCCTTTGCCAGCCTGTGGTGGGTGGCGGCGGCGCAGTCATTGATGACGTCCTTCGTGATTATGGAACTAGTCAGGATCGAAGCGCCGCGCCTGGGCCTGGTCGGTCTAATTATGATCGGCGTGGCGCTCACGGTTCTGACCGGAATCGGCTGGTATGTTGGCCAGATCGAGCCGGATTGCTTCACGCCGCTGGTGGCGCTGGGCAGCTATCTGCTGCTGTTTCGAATCCCTGCGCTAACAGTTTGGCGTCGCTGGCTGGTGATCGTCATCACGGCTTTGGCGGTAGCCTCCCACCCCTCGCATCTGGGACTGATCGGCGGTCTGCTTATTTGTGCCGCTATCCTGTGTGGCTTTCACAGCAGACTTTCAGGATGGCCTCGGCCCCACCTCTGGTCCTGTCTTTCGGCCTTACTTCTTTCGCTGGCTCTGGTGGTAACGGCGAATTATTTTTATACTAAAACCTTCTTTGTCTCCCGCGCCGGATCAGTCTTCCTTCTGGCGCGGCTGATGCAGGATGGCATCGTGCAGCGTCTGCTGGCGGAAACCTGCCCGGCCCGTGGGTCATCGCAAAAGCCGCCTTACACGCTTTGCGCCTTTCCTCTGCCGCATAATGCCAATGCATGGCTGTGGGGCGAGCGTAGTTCCTTCCGGGCTGTGGGCGGCTTCAAGCGCAGCGACGGCGAATATGGCCGGATCGTGCGCGACAGCCTCGCCCGCTATCCGCTGATGCACTTGAAGGCGGCGATTTACGAATCGGTTTTGCAATTCGTGGAGTTCAAGACCGGTGACGGTATTGAGTCGCAGCGCTCCATTCTGGTCCCCGGATTTAACCGAAGCCTTCCCCAGCAGTTGCCTGCCTATCTTGCCGCCCGCCAGCAAACTGAGATCATCCTTTTCAAGAACATCAATCTCGTCCATGTGCCGGTAGCGGTGATTGCTCTGCTGGGCCTGCTTTTGCTGCTGCACCATGCGGCGGTGCGGGGCCGCTGGGACCAGGCGGCGCTGCCGGCCACGGTCCTGCTCGCCCTGGTAGGGAATGCCATCATCTGCGGCACCTTTTCCAATCCCCATGACCGCTATCAGTCGCGATTGATGTGGACCCCAGTCCTGGTGTTGCTTCTGGCCCGTGCCCGCGATGCGCGCGCTCTCCAGCCTGTACCCGAACAGGAAACCTAAGCGCGCTGTTACTTTGCTCATGCGTCCTAACGCTGACGTCCGGGCGAAAAGCTGCCGGCCTGCTGGCCGTCGCTCCGAAGCATTGCAACCAGGGGCGGAATCCGGCACTTAGTTAATTGGTCGCGCGGCCTGACGGAAAACCGGAAGGCCACTTTTCCCGGCCGTCGCTCCCGGAGCACCGAGTATGTCCGTACTTATCGCCCCTTCCATCCTTTCCGCCGACTTTTCAAAGTTGGGCGCGGAGATCGAAGCCGTCGAGGCGGCAGGGGCGGACTGGATTCATGTGGATGTCATGGACGGCCATTTCGTCCCCAACATCACTATCGGCCCGCAAGTCGTGAAGGCGCTAAGGCCACACGCGAAGAAAACTTTTGACGTGCATCTGATGATCGCTCCGGTAGACCCCTACATTGAAGCCTTTGCCGCGGCCGGCGCCGATCACATAACAGTCCACCCCGAAGCGGGACCGCATATCCATCGCACGCTGCAATTAATCCGCAGCCTGGGCAAGAAGCCGGGCGTTGTGCTGAACCCTGGCACCCCGATTGACGCCATAGATAATCTCCTGGACCTGGTTGATGTCATCCTCATCATGAGCGTCAATCCGGGTTTCGGTGGGCAATCCTTCATAGACAGCCAGTTGAAAAAGCTCGAAGCGGCGCGCAAGCGGATTGATGCGAGCGGCCGTGCCATCGCGCTGGAGATAGATGGCGGCATTAATCCTGAAACCGCCAAACATGCCATCGCCGCCGGAGCTACCGTCCTGGTCGCTGGCACCGCTGTATTCCAGGGCGGGCCATCCCGCTACGCCGTTAATATCGCCGCCCTCCGGGGCTAGGTGATGAAAACGGCCACGCTCCTGCCGCTGTTGCCCGACCTGGCGAGCGCGGGCGCGGCGCGCGCCCTGACACCGCTGCGCGTCGCCTGGCGGGGTAACTGGTTTTATCGCCGTCTGCTCAAGGGTCAGCTTACCGATCATTTTGCCCATCATCCCCAAGATACTCTGCCGCGGCGGCTGGAAGATGCCGATGCATTACTCAGAGGGCGTTTCCGCTTCCACGGCGAAAGTGTGGAGGCAAAAGAGGGAATCTCGGTCTTCGACATGCCCGCGCCCAGTGCGCAATGGCTGACAGCGTTGCATGGCTTTGACTGGCTACCGGCGCTGTCCATCGCGGGAGGTGAAGCCGCGCGCAAATTGGCCACCAACCTGATCGCGCAATGGATCCGGCGCCATGGCCTTTATTCAGAACCGGTCTGGTCGCCCCAGATCATGGCCCGCCGGCTGGTGCATCTTTTCAGCCATGGACGCTTGGTGGTGCCCAATTCCGAAATGACCTGGCGGTCCAAACTGTTTGTCTCCTTGCGTGAGCAGGCACGCATGCTGGAACGCATCTGGCGCGAGGCCCCTGAGGGCGTGCCGCGATTGCAGGCGGCGGCCGCATTGGCGCTTTCGGGCGGCTGCATGCAGGACGGCTCACATCGGCTGGAACATGGTCTGACGGCGCTGGAAGGCGAGGTAGAGGCCCAGATATTGCCCGATGGGGGCCATATCAGCCGCTCGCCCGAGGCGCTGCTCACAGTCTGGCGCTATCTGATGATGGTGTTGGAGACACTGGCGGCATTGAACATGGAGCCGCCGCATGCGTTGCGCAATGCCGCCGACCGCATAGCCACCATGGTGCGGTTCTTCCGCCATGGCGACGGGGCATTGGCGCTGTTTCAGGGCGGTCTGGAAAATGATGCAAGGGTGGTGGCGGGCCTGCTGGCACGAGACGAAGTACGAGGCAGTCCGTTTCACCATGCCCGCCATTCCGGCTATCAGCGGCTGGCGGCGGGTCGTACTCTGGTGCTGATGGATGTGGGCAAAGTGCCAAGCGGTGCCCATGCCCTGGATGCCCATGCCGGCTTTCTGGCCTTCGAGTTCAGTTCGGGCGACAGCCGCGTCGTGGTCAATTGCGGTGCCGGCGGTCGCCAGCATCGCGCCTGGAATGCAGCATTGCGCGCCACCGCGGCCCATTCCACCGCGGCCGTTGGCGACGTCTCCAGCGCTTCCATCCTGCCGCCTGGCCTTGCGCGTGACCTGTTGGGGCCACGGCTGACCGGCGGACCCAACGAAGTGCCATCGCGGCGACTGGAAACCGGGCAGGGTTGGACGGTGGAAGCCTCGCACGACGGCTATCTGGAAGCTTTCGGCATCACCCACGAACGCCAGATGACGATCTCGCCGCAGGGGGTAATGCTGACGGGACGTGATCGGCTCCTGCAGAGAGAAGCGGGAGGGCCGGCACGAAGCTTTGCCATCCGGTTCCACATTCACCCCGATGTGCGGGTCTCACGCCTGGAGGGCGGCGGCATCCTGCTGAAGCTGCCCAACGCAGAGGGCTGGCGCTTCCGCTCCGGCGGCGGGCTGCTGGAAGTAGAGGAAAGCGTCTATCTGGGCGGCGAGGTGGTTCGCCGGGCAACCCAACTGGTGATTAGCGGGACCTTGCGCGAGGCGCAAACTGAGGTGGCATGGGTGTTTGAACAGATTGTTGCCTAAATAGACGCGAAGGCGGCTGGTGCGGGCTGCTGTGCAACCGGAATTACGGGCTTTTGTCCCGCCACCGGAGCATGCCAAACTCCCCAAATCACCTTTGGAGAATCCCATGGTCGAGTTCACCCTGCCCAGAAATAGCAAGGTCAAGAAGGGCAAGGTCTGGTCCTCCACCGACGGCAAGAAGCCCAAGCGCTCCAAGGACTTCAAGGTTTATCGCTATGATCCAGCCGCCGGCGAGAATCCGCGCGTTGATATTTACACGGTTGATCTCGATAGTTGCGGTCCCATGGTTCTGGACGCGCTGATCAAAATCAAGAACGAGATCGATCCCACGCTTGCCTTTCGCCGCTCCTGTCGTGAAGGCATTTGTGGTTCCTGCGCCATGAATGTCGGGGGCTGCAACACGCTGGCCTGCACCAAGGCGATCACTGACATTTCCGGTGCGGTTGCGATCTATCCTTTGCCGCACATGCCGGTGGTGAAAGACTTGGTGCCCGACCTAACCAATTTCTATGCCCAACATGCGTCGGTTGACCCATTCCTGCAGACTAGAACCGCAGAGCCCGAGACAGAATGGAAACAATCGCCGGAAGAGCGCGCCAGGCTGGATGGGCTTTACGAGTGCATTCTCTGCGCCTGTTGTTCCACCTCATGCCCCAGCTATTGGTGGAATTCCGAGCGTTATCTGGGGCCGGCGGCGCTGCTGCAATCCTATCGCTGGCTGGCCGACAGCCGCGATGAAGCCACGGGTGAGCGTCTGGACGATCTGGAAGACCCGTTCCGGCTTTATCGCTGCCACACCATCATGAATTGCACCAATACTTGCCCGAAGGGCCTTAACCCGGCCCAGGCAATCGGCCAGATCAAGCAGATGATGGTCAAGCGGAAGACCTGACGTGTTTCCGGAGAGGCTGACCAAAGGCTATCGCGCCTTCCTGGAAGGCCGCTTCACGGTCGAGCGCGGCCGCTATGCCGCCTTGGCGGATCGGGGTCAGTCCCCGTCCATTATGGTGATCGGTTGTGTGGACAGCCGGGTCTCGCCAGAAGTGATTTTCGATGCCGCGCCCGGTGAGATTCTGGTCGCCCGCAATGTCGCCAATCTGGTGCCGCGCTATGAGGCCGGAGGTGGCCAGCACGGTGCCAGCGCCGCCCTGGAATTTGCCGTACGGGCCCTTCGCGTGCGCCATATTGTGGTCTTGGGACATGCCTTCTGTGGCGGCATCAAGGCCTTTGCCTCTGACGCGGCGCCCCTGAGCGAGAGCGACTTTATCGGCAAGTGGATGAGCCAGATCGCGCCGGCAGCGGACGCGATTGGACCGCGCCGCGACGACGATGATTATTTGCACAAGTTGGAATTTGCTTCGGTGGAGCTCAGCCTCAAAAATCTGATGACCTTCCCTTTTGTGGAAACGGCAGTGGAAAGGGGCGAGCTCGAATTGCACGGCGCCTATTTCGGCGTCGCTGCTGGCAAGCTGCTGGTACGAAATGCCCAGAGTGGAGCGTTTGAAGCGGTGAACTAGGTGGCGCTGGCCGCGTTCTTCTGCAGCTTGCGCCAAACCAGGGTTTCACCAAGGCTCGCCAGCCAGCCATGAGGGTTGGCGCCCACCGCCTTCACCACCATCTGCACCAGCTTCTGGATATGTTTACGCCGGTATATGGCGGCGCCATTGGCCGCCTGAAGCCGAGAATATACCTTGCGGTCATAAGGTCTTGTCGCTTCTTCTTCAGAATTCACATGAGCGCAGTAAAAGGCGAAGGCGAGTTCGTCATCGTCGCTTTCCCGCACCCGTCCGATGGCAATCAGCAGTTTCTTCCAGAAGGATAGCTCCGGCTCCTTCTGCAGGGCCAGCGTGTCATAGAACAGTTTGTAGTGACGATACTCGTCGGCAGCGATGCGACCGGCGATCTCGCGCAGCAGGGGCTCCTCGCTCGCGTCCCGGATAGCGGAA
>JAFAVT010000207.1 GCA_019242275.1 Alphaproteobacteria bacterium | reverse complement strand
TGCCATAGCCTCGGCCGCGAGAAATTCCCGCCCAGCCGATGTAAAACGTCAAGAATGTAATTTCCGCACGGCCCGCCGGCGCGCTACAGTGGCGCCATGACGCACACCCACCTCCATGATCATGTGCATCACGACCATGGCCACGATGCACACGGGCACGGCATCTGGACGGCCGAGCACATCTTTCTTGGGCATAGCCATGACCGCGCCCTAAAACGGGCGAGACTGGCGAGCCTCGTTACGGCTGGCTTCATGCTGGTCGAGATCGCCTGCGGCTTGATCTATCGCTCCATGGCGCTGCTGGCCGACGGCATCCATATGGCCACCCATGTCGGCGCCCTGGGGCTGGCGGCACTGGCCTATTGGCTGGCGCGGCGCCATGCCGGCAGCGCCCGCTTCAGTTTCGGCTCCGGCAAGTTCGGCGATCTGGCGGCGTTTGCCAGCGCGTTGCTGCTAGGCGCCACCGCCATCGCGGTGGCGGTGGAATCGGTGTTGCGGCTGATCCGGCCGGAAGCGGTAGCCTATCGCGACGCGCTTCTGATCGCCGTGATCGGTCTGGTGGTGAATCTGGTCAGCGCCCTGATCTTGAAGGATTCGCATGCGCACGACCATAGGCATGGTCACGATCATCACGGCCATGCTCATGGCCACGACAACAATATGCGTGCCGCCTATATCCATGTGCTGGCCGATGCCGGTACCAGCCTGCTTGCCATTCTGGCGCTGGCAGGCGCCTATTTCTGGGGCCTGGGCTTTCTCGACCCTGTGAGCGGTCTGATCGGCGCCGCCGTCATTGCTTCCTGGGCCCTGGGGCTGATCCGGGATTCTTCGCTGGTACTGCTGGATGCTGATGCCGATCCGGCCCAGACCCGCGCCATCCGCCAGTTGCTGGAAAACGAGATGGGCGCCCGGGTCTCTGATCTGCATCTGTGGCGGCTGGGACCGGGACATCAGGGGCTGATCGTCAGCCTGGTATCGCCTTCCCAGACCTCGGCCGAAAACATCAAGGCGGCCTTGCGGACGCGCTATCCCGGCCTATCTCATGTGACGGTGGAAGTGGCGGTCTGCGCCGATTGCACCTGATTTCGGGAACCCGATGTTCTGGCGTCGCAAGCAGAAGCTCACCGAAGACCTCAAAACCGTAACTGAGATCGCCGGCGACCAGATCGCGCCCGGCGTGGGAACCTATGCCCTCATTTTGGGCGGATTGGCAGTAGCGGCGGCAGGCGCCTATGTGGTGCATCAGAAGCGCAAAAACAAAAAAGCCGCCCTGTCACGGACGGCTTCTTCGAAATTGGACGGAGGGGGTTAAGCCTTCGGCTTGCTGGGGGGCAGCAGGCCTTCGCGCTGCATGCGTTTGCGCTGCAGCTTGCGATAGCGGCGGACGGCCTCGGCCCGCTCACGGGCGCGCTTCTCAGAGGGCTTCTCATAGGCGCCGCGCAGCTTCATCTCGCGGAAGATGCCTTCACGCTGCATCTTCTTTTTCAGGGCCTTGAGGGCCTGATCAATGTTGTTGTCGCGGACGATGATCTGCAAAGGGCCGGCTCCGGTTTCAAAAGGGTGGCGGGTGATAGCAGACGGGAAAAACCCTGTCTACCCATGGACTTTAACGATTCACCCCCTCTGTCCACCTCGCGGCGCTCAGCGCCTGCCGGCGGACATCTCCCCCTTTCAGGCGCTTCGCGCGAAAGGGGGAGAAAGCCTTGGCGCGCTGCCCCCTTCAGCCCATATTCCGGCCATGGCCATCCTCAAAATCGCCCGCATGGGCCACCCCATTCTTGCCACCAAGGCTGCCCAGGTTTCCGACCCCGCCGCCCCCGAAATCCGCCGCCTGGTCAATGACATGATCGAAACCATGGCCGATGCCAACGGCGCGGGCTTGGCCGCGCCGCAAGTGCATGTGCCGCTGCGGGTGGTGGTGTTCCAGGCCCCCGGCGAGCGGTCCAACGACCTTTCCGGCGAGGAAGCCTTCGACCACACCGCTCCCCTGACGGTTCTGATCAATCCGGAAATCGCGGTGATGGATCCCAAGCCCGAAGGCGGCTGGGAGGGGTGCTTGTCGGTTCCGGGGTTGCGCGGCTGGGTCGAGCGGCCGGCCCATATCCGCTATCGCGGCTTTGGCCTGGACGGCAAGCTGATCGAACGAACGGCGCGCGGTTTTCATGCCCGGGTGGTGCAGCATGAATGCGACCATCTGGATGGCCGTCTTTATCCTTCGCGGATGGCCGACCTCTCCAAACTGGTGTTTGAATCTGAAATCCGTCACTTCCAGGCGGCACAATGAGCGACTTATCCGAATCGAAGAATGGGCCGAAAAAGAAGACGGCTCCCAGAAAGGCAAAGCCCAAGGTGGAACAGCCGCAAGCCGAAGCGGTGCGCGATGACGAGGCGCTGAAGGCGGCTGTGCTGGAGGCCGCCCTGCCGCAAGCCGCCTTTGATGGCTTCACCGACAAAGTGCTGGAAGCAGCCGGCAAGGACGCAGAATTAAACGCCGCCGAGCTGACCCGCCTATTCCCGGATGGGCCCCTGTCGCTGGTCGAATTCTATTCCGCTGCCGTGGACCGCGAAATGAATGAGCGGCTGGCGGCGATGGATCTGGCCGCTATGAAAATCCGCCAGCGCATAAGTGAAGCAGTGAAGACACGCCTTGCGATTCTAAAGCGCCACAAGGAGGCGGCGCGACGGGCCGCGGCGCTGCTGGCACTGCCCATGCATGCCGGACTGGCGGCGAAGCTGATGTATCGCACGGTGGACGCGATGTGGCGGGCCGCGGGCGACACCGCAACTGATTTTAACTTCTACAGCAAGCGAGGCATCTTGGCCGGCGTTTATGGCGCGACCCTGGTGCGCTGGTTTTCCGATACATCGGAAGACGAAGGCCCCACCAACGATTTCCTTGCCGCCCGCATCGAGAACGTGATGCAGTTCGAGAAATTCAAGGCCAAGGCCAAGGAAGCATTGTCCAACTTCCCCGCCTTTGCCGACTGGATGAAGCCAAAAGAGAAAAAATAGGCGGCGCATGCGCCGCCGGGGATTGCTCTAAAAGCCAGCGAACAGGGCCGCCGCCTCGGCCCAGTCGGAGATTTGGCGGTGGGCGCCGGCATCCGCCAATTGGGCGCGCAGCTGGTCATCCATGTGGCCACCGCCGGAAAAGCCCCATACCGTCATGCCGGCAGCCAAGGCAGCCTTGACGCCATTGACGCTGTCTTCGATCACCAGG
>JAFAVT010000156.1 GCA_019242275.1 Alphaproteobacteria bacterium | reverse complement strand
TACCGCCGCGGCCTTCATCGCGCCAGCTTGCAAACACTTGGGTGATCTTGCCGGCGATCTTAGCCGGATCAATATCGCCCACAATGATTAGGGTGGCACGTTCCGGCCGGTAATAGGCATGATAGAAATCGCGGATGCGCGCGATTGATGCCTTGGCGATGACATCGGGATCGCCATTGGCAAGCTGGGTGGCGCGTTCATCCTTGAAAAGGAAGTTCAGTCGCGCTTGCGAGGCCTGAAAGCTGGGCAGTTCGCGCAGCTTCAATTCTGACAGCACCACACCGGCTTCGGTTTTCGCGGCGGCGGGGTCCAGCGTCAGGCTGGTGCCGATTTCATGCAGCAGGTCCAGCGCCGTATCCACCGAGGCATCATCGGAGCGGGGCAGATCGAACTGATAGACGGTCTCTTCCTGATCGGTGGAGGCATTAGTATCAGAACCGAAAGCAAGCCCGATGCGCTGCAAAGTCTTGCTCATCTCCCCATCCTTGACATGGGCCGAACCGCGAAAGGCCATGTGCTCCAGGAAATGCGCCAGTCCGCGCTGGTCTTTTTCTTCCTGCAAGGCGCCGGCGGCGATGCGCAGCCGCATCGAGACTTCACCCGAAGGCGTGGCATTGTGTTGAATGGCATAGCGCATGCCGTTGGGCAGGACGCCGAAGGTCACCGTCGGATCAGCCGGGATGTCGCTTTTGGGCCAAGGCGTCGCCAGTGCCGGCGCGGCAACCATGACAAGCGCAAAGAAGGCTGCGGCAAACCGCGGGCGGAAGAAGTCGAACAAGGCACGTCTCCGGTACAGCAACGGTGTGCACGCGAAGGCACTGATCGCCCTCCGTCATGCCACCCATGACCCCATGGGCCGATCATGCCTGAAAACGGCCGGGAACTCCAAACCTTGCGCTGCTTTTGTGCATGACGGATCGTTCAGTCCGGAACCGGCATGAAAAAGGCCGGAGGAAACTCCTCCGGCCTTCTCATTCAGGATTTTGATCCGGCTTACTTTTTCGCGGGGGCTTTGGCCGCGGTCTTCCAGATCGTGGTGTGGTTCTTCCTGGCCCAGGCCAAAGCTTCCGGCGACGCCGCCCAGCGGATGGCATCGCGGATCATCTCTTGATACTCGGCCACCTGCCAGGGCGAATGGTCATGGCCGACTTGCGTATAGAAGACCGGGCTGTTTTCCGACGCCTTGTACCAGGCCGCCAGATTGGAGAATTGGCGCCTGGGGTTGAGGTTCACCAGCGGGTCCGGTGGGGCGAAGCTGGTGGTCACCAGCGGATGCACCGAGTCTGGGAACCAGGCGCAGGCATAGGCTTCATCCGTGACCTGGAAGCTTGCCGGCAGGTTCTTGGTGATGGGATGGTTCCGGTCAACCACTGTCAGCGTCTGCTGCGTGCCGCCATAATAGCCGTGATGCGGATCAAGAATACCGCGCACGGTGACGGGCGCGTACCAGTCGCACGCACCGCCGACTACTTCCGAATATTCCGGCCAGGTATGGGCCCAGGCGGCGGACGCGTGATGGATGAAGACCATGCCTTTGCCGGCCTTCACCATCGCTTCAAAGCCCTTCTTCAGGGCCGGCGAAGGATCGGGATAGAAGCGATAACCGGCTTCGCCATTGGGGCCGGTCGTCCCAACCCCCGGACCGCCCAGATCGTAGAAGACATAGACGTCGAAATTTTTCGCCATCTGCGGGTTCAGGATCAGTTCGGCCGCCGGATAATCCACCCGCGAATAGGTGATGTCGTCGCCCAGGCAGTCGAGCATCAGGGCCATCGGCTCGCGCTCATACTCATGGCCATGGGAAATGAAGGCGACGCGGATCTTGCCGCGTCCGCCTTGGGCGGGTCGGGCGGGACCGCGGCCGCCGGCAGCAGCGGCGGGCGCAGGCGCGGCATTGGCATTGGGGCCGCACGGCATGGGCACTTGCGGCTGCGGACCGCCGGTGCCACCCCGGCCGGCCGGGGCGGGATTGGCAGCGCGGTAGGCGGCCTGCTGCGCCCGCAACTGTTCCTGAATTGCAGGCGTGCCGGTCTGAACCGATGGCGCACACAACATACCGGGCACGCCATTGGGGCCGCCCTTGGCGACATGGGTGCAGCCCTTCCAGGTGTCAGGATTGGTGTTTAGTGGTTCGCGCGATACGGCAACCCCGGGCGGATTGACAAGGCCGCCGGCGGCTGGCGCCTGCTGGGCCTCAGCGACACTGAAGGACAGCGTGGCAGCCGCGCCAAGCGCGGCAAGAGCGGAAAGCGCGCGCATGGATGTGCGCGAAAGGCGATAGATCATTGAGCTCCCCCTGAAGAGCATGTTGTTGCTGTTGGCGGCATCATACACGGCCCCGCCACACGGGCAATCGTATGCAGCAAAGACGATTTCGCAGGTGCAGCATTGCTTTCAATTTGCGTGCCCGAGTGTGGCATTTGCGCCGAAGCGCCCAACGTTTTTCAAGCGTGTCACAAATTTATACAAAAAAACCCTGCAATTCCGGCCTCTTTTCATAACTGCAAGGAAAACGGTTTCTGCTGCGCTGCGTCTGACATTGACCGCAGGAGTCCGGGGGCGGAATGTTGCCGTAACAGAGTCAAAAACACGCGAAAAGTCCTGGGGAGCCTCACATGATTGATCTGAAGCAACTGCTGCTGAGCGGTGGCTCGGCGACCGCTGTCATCGCCGCCGTTGCCTTTTCCACCGCCCAGGCGCAACCGGCGCCGGCACCGGCCGACATCGAAACCATCAGTTCCTCGGCCTCGCGCATCGAACTGCAGGGCTTTGAAACGCCAACCCCGGTAAGCGTGATCGGCCTTGAGACCATCAACCGCGATGCCAAGATCGAGATCGGCGACGAGATTCGCGAACTGCCGCAGATACGCGGCGGCGCCGGCATCAACAGCGGCTCTGGCTCGCGCAACGTTGCCCAGGGCGACACTGCCGTGGACACCATCTCCTTGCGCGGCCTCGGCACCAACCGCAACCTGGTGCTGCTGGATGGCCGGCGCCTGCCATTGTCGGACGTCAACGGCAACGTCGACATCAACATCCTGCCCCAGTCGATCATCCAATCGGTGGACGTGATCACCGGCGGCGCATCGGCGGTCTATGGCTCGGACGCCATGTCGGGCGTGGTCAACTTCAAGACCATCCGCAGCTTCGATGGCGTGCGCATGGATGTGCAGGACTCGAT
>JAFAVT010000003.1 GCA_019242275.1 Alphaproteobacteria bacterium | reverse complement strand
CCGGAAGCTTGCAGGCGATAAAAGGCGGCGCTGTATTTCGTCAGCCGGTTGGCCTGGCGGTCACTGGCGTCATGGCTCAGGCCCAGCCAGGCCAGATCGCGGATGATCGCATCCTCATATTCTTTTTTGGAACGCGCCGCATCGGTATCGTCAATCCGCAGCAAAAAGCGCCCGCCCACTTTTTTCGCAAACAGAAAATTCAGCAGCGCCGTGCGGGCATTGCCGACATGCAGAAGGCCGGTCGGCGATGGCGCGAAGCGGACGACAACAGACACTAGCGTGCATCCCGAAAGGCATTGGTGATGGGATAGCGCCGGTCGCGGCCGAAATTACGGCTGCTGATCTTCACGCCCGGCGGCGCCTGGCGGCGCTTGTATTCAGAAATATAGAGCAGATGCTCCACCCGCTTCACGGTGGCGGGATCATAGCCCTTGGCCACCGTATCCTCGAAGGAACATTCCTGCTCGACCAGGCATTCCAGAATGCCGTCAAGAATGTCGTAAGGCGGAAGCGAATCCTGATCGGTCTGGTCGGGTTTCAATTCGGCGCTGGGCGGCTTTTCGATGATGCGTTCGGGTATGACCCGACCAGCCGGTCCCTGCGCCCCCACCGGCGAATTGCTGTTGCGCCAATGCGAAAGCCGAAACACCTCCGTTTTATAAATATCCTTCAGCACATTATAGCCGCCGCACATGTCACCATAGAGGGTGGCATAGCCGACGCTCATCTCCGACTTGTTGCCGGTGGTCAGCACCATGTGTCCGAACTTGTTGGACATCGCCATCAGAATGACGCCCCTGAGCCGCGCCTGAATATTTTCTTCGGTAGCGTCGGCTTTCCTGCCGGCAAATTCCGCAGCCAAGGTCTCGCCCATCGCCTTCACGGCCCGCTCGATCTCCACCGTGCCATATTCCACCCCCAGCAGCCGGGCGCAGGCATCGGCATCTTCCAGGCTTTCGCGGCTGGTATAGCGCGACGGCAGCATCAGACACCGCACCCGGGCCGCGCCCAGCGCATCCACCGCCACCGCCGCGCTGAGGGCGCTGTCAATGCCGCCGGAAAGTCCCAGCACCACGCCGGGAAACCGGTTCTTGTTCACATAATCGCGCAGGCCCAGCATCATGGCGTGATAGACTTGGCTCTCGCGGCTTTCGGGGACGAACCTGTCAGCCGCCGCACAATTCCATTCGCCGTTCCCGTCGCGCGACCACTCGCTGACGACAATCTTTTCTTCCCAGCCCGGCAGCGCCAGGGCCACCGCCCCATCGGCGTTGAGCACAAAGGAAGCACCGTCAAACACCAGCTCGTCCTGACCACCCAACTGGTTGAGATAAATCAGCGGCAAACCGGTTTCGCGCACCCGCGATCCTGCCAGTGCCAGGCGCACATCCTCCTTGCCGGCCTCAAAAGGCGAACCATTTGGCACGGCCAAAAGTTCGGCGCCACCTTCCACCAGCGCGGCGCAAACGCCGGGCGACCAGATATCTTCGCACACCGGCACCCCTAAATTGACGCCCCGCACCTGTATCGGCTTGGGCGCCGGTCCGGGCGCGAAAACCCGCTTCTCGTCAAAAACGCCGTAATTGGGCAGCTGCACCTTGAAGGTACGATTAGCGACACGGCCTTCGTCCAGCAGCAGAAAGGCGTTGTAGAGCCTCCCCTCTTCCATCCAGGGCGCGCCAATCAGGATGGCCGGGCCCTCTTTTGTGTCGCGCGCCAGATCTTCGATGGCGGCGCGGGCGTCAGCCTGCAAGGCCGGCTTCAGCACCAGGTCTTCCGGCGGATAGCCGATGATGAAGAGTTCCGAAAAAAGGATGATATCGGCATCCATCGCCTGCGCGCGCGCGGCACGGGCACGGGCCAGATTGCCGGCGATGTCGCCCATCACGGGATTCAACTGCGCCAGGACGATACGGAAACGGTCAACCATGACCGTTGTTTACTCGCTGTCGCTGAGGGGTTCTAGCCCGCCACAGCCACGCGGCGTTCGGTCACCGGCAGCGGTTGGGAGACGCCGGCCGCTTCCTCGATCAGAAGCGCGGTGTCCAGCGCCTGAGCCGCCTGCTGCGCCGTTACCAGTGCCGGGGCTGCGCCGCGCGCGGCTTCGACAAAGCCGCTCACCGATTCACCCAGGGGATCGCCCATTTCGAACAGCCCCAGCGGGCGCGGCGTGGTGTTGGTGACCTGACGGGTGAGGAAATCAATTTCAACCACGCCGTCGGCATAGACAGCTTTCAGTCCCCGCCGGCGCTCATGGGCGACGCGGCTGGTTTCCAGATGCGCGACTGTGCCGTTGGCGAAAGTCACGGTGGCCGAGACTTCGTCGGCGAAAGGACCATATTCCACCAGGCCGCGCGCCGTGACGGCGGCCACAGGGCCGGGCACCAGCGTATGCACCAGG
>JAFAVT010000306.1 GCA_019242275.1 Alphaproteobacteria bacterium | reverse complement strand
CATCGCCGCCCAGGGCTGTGATGCCGGTTGCATCAAGGATCTGGCACCCGCGGCATTGGCGGGGCACTGGCAGGAGGCGGGCGGCTTTCTCATCGAACTCTATAAACAATGGCCACTGCTGCTGGCGGCGGAAGCTCGCGCCGACATTGCTACGCGACGCGACCAGGCTATCGGCGCCCTGGCGCGGCGGCTGGAACGAAACCCGCCGGCGGGACTGGTGATCGCAGCCGGTTCTACCGGCTCGATTCCCGCTACGGCAGAACTGCTGGGCGTGATCGCGCGCTTGCCGAACGGCGCACTGGTGCTGCCGGGGCTGGACCAAGCGCTCGACGAGAAAGGCTGGAACGATCTCGATCCCGGCCATCCGCAATACGGCCTCAAGCAATTGCTGGAGCGGGTCGGGGTTGCACGCGCCGATGTCAGGGACTGGCACGGCACCGCGCCCAACCGGGCACGCGAGCAGTTGCTGAGCGAAACGCTGCGCCCAGCACCCACCACCGACGTTTGGCGAGCGCTGGTGGAAAAGCGCAGCGACCTGATGGTGGGCCTGCAAGGTCTGGCCCTGGTCGAAGCCGCCGATCCCGCCGAGGAAGCGCTGGCCATCGCGCTGGCGCTGCGCCAGGCGCTGGAAACGGAAAACCGCTCCGCCGCGCTGGTGACGCCGGACCGCGGACTGGCTCGGCGGGTTGCCGCTGAGCTGCGGCGCTGGGACATCGTCATAGACGACAGCGCCGGCCGGCCGCTCGCCCATACCAGCGCCGGCAGCTTCCTTTGCCTGGTGGCCGAAGCCGCCGAGGCGCGCTTTGCGCCGGTGCCGCTGCTGGCGTTGCTCAAACATCCCTTTGCGCGCGCAGGCGGCGACGCCGCCGCTTTCCGGACCATGGCGCGGGCATTGGACCTCGCGCTGCGCGGCCCGCGCCCTGATCCGGGCCTTGCCGGCGTGACCGCGCAACTGGAAAAAAAGCCGGAACGGCCGCGCTCCGCCGCAGCGGAACAGGCGCATCGGGCCTTGCAGGCCTGGTGGCACGGCCTCGCTGCCCTGCTGGCGCCGCTGGAGATAAAACTTGCGGCGGCCCATGCCGAACTCACCGATCTCACCGCCGCGCATCTTGTCGCGGCGGAGGCTCTGGCGTGCGATGACGCCGCTAACTGCCTGCTTTGGTCGAATCTGGACGGCGAAGCTGCGTCGCACTTCACCGCGAAACTGCTCGAGGCCGCTGCCCTGCTGCCGGCTGTCGAGACCTCATCCTATGCGCCTCTGTTTCGGCGGCTGGCGACGGCAGTGGCAGTGCGGGCGCCGTACGGGCAGCATCCGCGGCTTGCCATCCTGGGCACGCAGGAGGCGCGTTTGCAGCGTTTTGACTTGACCATCCTGGGCGGGCTGAACGAAGGCGTCTGGCCGGAAAGCCTGGACGCCGATCCCTGGTTCTCGCGGTCTATGCGCGACACGCTGGGACTGGAGCGTCCAGAGCGCGCCATCGGCAAATCGGCCCACGACTTTGCCATGTTGGCGGCGGGGCCCCAGGTGCTGCTAACTCGCGCCCTGAAAGCCGAAGGCGCGCCGACCGTGCCGTCGCGCTGGTTGCAGCGGCTGGAGCAGCTGGTCGCCGGTTTCCACCAGCACTTGCCGCGGGAACAGCGCCGCTTGGCCCAGCTTGCCCGGCCAACCACGCCCTACGCAGAACTGGCGGAACAGCTGCTGGCCGTATCAAGGGCTGAGCCACTGCCGCGGCCGCATCCGACGCCACCGGTCGGGGCGCGACCGCGCCGTCTTTCCGTCACCGAGATCGAGACCTGGCTGCGCGATCCTTACGCCATCTATGCCCGACATGTGCTGGGGCTCGCGCCGCTGGACGCCCTCAACGAAGCCGTGGGCCCGTCGGCGCGTGGTACTCTGCTACATAGCGCGGTAGAAGAGTTCGTGCGCCGCTTTCCTGCGGCTCTGCCGACCGATGCCGAGAGCAGGCTCATTGCCATCGCTGCACGGCTGTTTGACGAGGCGAATATCCCCAAGGCGGCGCAAGCAGTGTGGCTGCCACGTTTTGCCGACGCGGCGCGGGGCTTCATCGCCCTCGAACGGGAGCGCCGCAACGAAATCGCCACCCCCCATGTCGAGCTTAAAGGAAAACTCACATTTGATGCGCCGGGCGGCGAATTCACTCTAACCGGGCGCGCCGACCGCATTGATGCACTGGCGGGTGGCGGCAGTGCCATCGTGGATTACAAGAGCGGCGCCGTGCCGAGCCGCAAGCAGGTCGAGAAGTTGATCGCGCCCCAATTGCCGCTGGAAGCGGCGATGCTGGCGGAGGACGGCTTTGGTATAGGCGCGTTGGTTGCAGACACCCTGATCTATATCAGCCTGGCGGACGGCGCGAAGGCATCCGACCCCACGCTTATTCCCGAGGGCGCGACCCTGGGCGCGGAGGCGCTGGCTCGTCTGAAGCAGCGGGTGGCGCATTTCGACGAACAGAGGACACCCTACTATCCCCGCGTGATGCCTTTTCGTGCTGGCAGCGTCGGCGATTATGACCATTTGGCGCGCGTGCGGGAATGGTCAGCCACGGCGGAGGAGGCATGAGCCTTGACGCATCCGCCCTCGCCTCCGATCCCACGGTCTCCGTCTGGGTTGCGGCCAATGCTGGCTCCGGCAAAACCTATACATTGGCCAACCGGGTGGCACGGCTGCTGCTTGCCGATGCCAGCCCGGAAAAAATTCTCTGCCTGACTTTCACCAAGGCGGCGGCGGCAGAGATGCAGGATCGCCTGTTCCGGCAGTTAGGCGAATGGGCAATGCTGGATGATGCGGCGCTGCGCACCGCGATCGCCGGCATCGGAGGCGGTGACCAGCCTGATCTCGCCAAGGCGCGGCGGCTCTTCGCCAAGGCGCTGGAAACGCCGGGCGGTCTGAAGGTACTCACGCTGCACGCCTTCTGCCAAGTTGTGCTGTCGCGCTTTCCGCTGGAAGCGGGAATTCCGCCAGCCTTCGATGTGCTGGACGAGCAGACGGCGCGGGAAATGATTGCCGAGGCACGGCAGCGGGTGCTGGAGCGGGCCGGCAGCGGCGATGCGGCTCTGCGCGCGGCGGTGGAAACGCTGGTGGTCGGGGCCGGTGAGTTCCGCCTCAGTCACATTCTGGACGCCGCACTGGGCAGCGACCGCCGCAAGCTCGAGCGGCTGCTGGCCTCAGGGGAGGATGTTGCCCTGCTGGCACGGCGGGCCCATGGCCTAAAGGACGGCGAAAGCTTCCAATCCGTTACAGATGACTTTTGCGCGGCGCTTCAACACGACATCGCGCAGCTGAAGGCGGCGCAGGAGTGGTTGGCCAGCGGAATCGCCACCGATATGAAATATGCCGGCTTCATCGCCAGAGCCTTGTCGGCAGAGGCGGGGCAAGCGCAGTTTGCGGCGTTATACGCGCTGTTCTTCGACAGCAAGGGGGAGCCGCGCACCAAGCTGGCAACGGCGAGGTCGCAGAAAAGCAATTCTGACCTGCTTGCCTGGCTTGAGACCTTGCAGCAGCATTATTGCGCCGCCCATGAGCGGCGGCTTGCCGCCCGCGCCGCCGCCCTTACCGAGGCGGCGCTTACCCTGATCGCGGCGGTGCGCCAAGCCTATATCGCCGCCAAACTTCTGGCCGGTGTGCTCGACTATGACGATTTGATCCTGGAAACGCGCCGGCTGCTGGAACGGTCGGGCGCGGCGCAATGGGTGCTCTACAAACTGGACAATGGCATTGACCATGTCTTGGTGGACGAAGCCCAGGACACTAGCCCGGAGCAATGGGCCATCATCGGAAAATTGACTGAAGAATTCTTCGACGAGCGCAAAGCCGGCCGCACTCTGTTCGTGGTCGGTGACGAGAAACAGTCCATTTTCAGTTTCCAGGGCGCCGATCCTGCCCAGTTCGCGATCAACCAACGGCTGTTCGCGGCGCGGCTGGAAGAGGCAGGGCAGCAATTGCGGCTTGAGCCCCTGATTACTTCGCGTCGCTCCGCCCCGCCTGTGCTGGAATTCGTGGACAAGGTGTTCGAGACGGAAGCGGCGCGCGCCGGCCTGACCTATAGCGGCGAGACCATCCATCACGTAGCGCATCGCGCCACGGCGAAAGGCGGGATCGAGTTCTGGCCGGCGCTGCGGCCGCGGGAGAGCGAAGAGATAGACCCCTGGCTACCGGTGGATGCGGTACAGGCCGAAAGTCCGGTGGCGCGGCTGGCGCGGGAGGTGGCGGAGCGCATCGCCGGATGGATAAAGAGCGGAGCCCGCCTGCCCGACCATCAGGAGCCGCTCCGGCCCCGTGACATCATGATCCTGCTGCCCCGACGCGAGCCCTTCGGCAGCGAGGTGATCCGTCAGCTCAAGCGCCGCCAAATTCCAGTGGCGGGGGCCGACCGCATCCGGCTGACGGAGCAGATCGCGGTGATGGACCTGATCGCCCTGGGCCGTTTCGTATTGCAGCAGGAAGACGATCTGACGCTGGCGGCGTTGCTGCGCTCGCCTTTTTGCGGCTTGGACGAAGAGGCTCTGTTTCAACTGGCGCACGGGCGCCAGGCGGGACTATGGGCAGCACTGACAGCGGCGCGGAGCCGGCCGGGGTTTGCGTCGGCGCATGCCTTTCTCTCCGACATGCTTTCGCGTGCCGACTATGCCCCGCCCTTCGAGTTCTACAGCCACGCTCTGACAAGGCTGGGCGGACAGAAGCGGCTGCTGGCGCGGCTGGGCCCCGAATCCGCCGACGCCATCGCCGAATTTCTATCCTTGAGCATGGCCCATGAGCGCAATCATTCGCCCTCGCTGGAGGGTTTCCTGGACTGGGTCAGCCAGGGCGGCACCGAAATCAAGCGCGACATGGAGCGCGGCCGCGATGAAGTGCGGGTCATGACGGTACATGGCGCCAAGGGTCTGGAGGCCGATATCGTCATCCTGCCCGACACAGCAGGCCAGGCCGGCGGACTGCATCATCACGAAGGCCTGCTTTTCACGTCCGACGGAGCGTTTTTTCCCCTGCCGAAGGAGCAGGCGCCTCGCGCCGTGCAGTCCGCCAAGGACGCCGCGGATGCGGAGGTACTGCGCGAACATCGCCGCCTTCTCTATGTCGCGCTGACGCGGGCACGCGACCGGCTTTATGTCTGCGGCTTCGCCGGGACGCGCAAGATTGGTGAGCAATCCTGGTACGGGCTGACGGAGGCGGCGGCGAAAAGCCTGGGCGTTCCAGTGGCCTATGGCGATGGCGAAATCCTCACCCATGGCGCGGTTGAGATGGAGACGGGTGGAATTGAGGGTGCGCCGCGCACCCCAGACGCGCTTCCCGCTTGGGTGCAGGACACCGCGCCGATGGAACCGCGCCGCCCACGCCTGATCCGGCCTTCGGACGCGCTGGACTTATCGGCGTCAATCTCGCCGCTGGCGGCGCAGCGCTTCAGGCGCGGGCTGGTGGTGCATGCCTTGCTGGCGCGGCTGCCGGAGGTGGCACCGCAAGACCGTAGTCGTATAGCGCTGGCTTTTGCTGCGGCCAAGGGCGTGCCTGAGCCGGACGCGCTGGTGGCGGAAACGCTCGCCGTGCTGGATAACCCAGACTTCGCTGCCGCTTTCGGGCCGAACAGCCGCGCCGAAGCTGGATTGCTGGCTGAACTGCCGGAATTGGGCGAAGGTGCGCGGATCAATGGCCGCATTGACCGGCTGGCCGTCACGGACAGCGAGGTTCTGATCCTGGACTTCAAAACCAATCGGCCGCCGCCGGTTCGCGAGGAAATGGTTTCGGGGATTTATCTCGACCAGATGGCGCTCTACCGGGGCGGGGCGGCCAAGATCTTTCCGGGGCGGCGAATCGTATGCGGCCTGCTGTTCACCGATGCTCCCCTTCTTTTGCGGCTTTCCGACGCCATTTTGGACCGGCAATGGGGGCGTTTGGTAGAACAGCTTGATCCGACCGCCGTCCGTTCCTAGATATGGGTGCAGTTTTCGGAAGGAAAATACCATGGCCGCCACTGTGAAAGTCACCGACGCCTCCTTCCAGTCTGATGTCCTGGATTCCAAGACCCCGGTGCTGGTGGATTTTTGGGCGGAATGGTGTGGTCCCTGCCGCATGATTGCCCCGGCCTTGGACGAGCTTTCCACCGAGTTGGGTGGCAAAGTCACGATCGCCAAACTCAACATTGACGAGAACCCGCATGTCCCGACCAAGTATGGCGTGCGCGGCATTCCGACCATGATGATCTTCTCTCAGGGCCAGGTTGCCGCCACCAAGGTCGGCGCCCTGCCCAAGTCTAAGATCAAGGAGTGGATCGAGAGTTCGATCTGAGTTTCAGAAGCGGCTCGCCACGCCGGTCACCATTTAGCGGTTTTCGGCCAGAACTCGCCCCGCGAGATACAACGACCCGCAGATGAGAATGCGGGGCGCCGGCTCGCGACTATCCATCCGCCCCCGCGCCGCGATCTGTAACATGGCGTCTTCCAGGTCATCCGCTGGTGCTGCATCGAGCCCGGCGGCGCGGGCGGCGTCATAGAGTCCCCCAGCGCCCAGCGATCCGGCTTCGCCGGGAATGGCAACTGTCACGACATGCCGCGCCAGACCGCGAAAGGCCGAGAGGAAGCCGGCAGCGTCTTTTGTCCGGAGCATGCCGCAGATCAGATAAAGCGGCCGCTCGCCGCGCTCCTCCAGATCGGCAATGGCGCGCGACACGGCGGCGGCGCAGTGAGGATTGTGCCCCCCGTCCAGCCAGACTTCGGCACCCGGGGGGGCGGCTTTCACCAGCGGTCCGTGGTGCAGGCGTTGCAGCCGCGCCGGCCAGTCCACAGTGGCAAGACCGCGCTCAACGGCGATGTCCACGCCCCATCCGCGTCGGGCGTGGCGCAAGGCGGCAATGGCAACGCCGGCGTTTTCAATTTGGTGGCGGCCGATCAACTTCGGCAGGGGCAGGTCGAGGAGGCCGTCGCCATCCTCATAGACCATGCGGCCATGTTCCTGCCGGGCGGTAAAATCCTGCCCAAATACGAAGGACGAAATGCCAAGGCGGTCTGCGGGGGTGAGAATGGCGTTGAGCGCAACCTCTTCCTGCGGCCCCACCACCAGGGGCGCGCCCTTCTTGATGATGCCCGCTTTTTCCCGGGCGATACCCGCAAGATCAGAGCCGAGAAATTCCAAATGATCCAGCCCAACCGGTTGGATCACCGTCATGGCAGGCCGCCTTACCACATTGGTGGCGTCATAAGTGCCGCCCAGCCCCACCTCCAACACTACCGCATCGGCAGGATGCCGTGAAAAAGCCAGGAACATCGCCGCCGCCGTGATCTCGAAAAATGTGATCGAAGCGCCATCATTGACCTCCTCCACTTCCAGCAGCGTGTCGCAAAGTTCCTCTTCCGAGATCAGTGAGCCGGCCAAACGTATACGTTCATGGAAGCGGACCAGGTGGGGCGAGATATGCATGTGGACCCGCAGGCCCTGCGCTTCCAGCATGGCACGCGCAAAGGCGCAGACACTGCCCTTGCCGTTGGTGCCGGCGACATGGATGACCGGCGGCAGTCTGTCCTGGGGGTCGCCCAGCGCCGCCAGAAGCCGGCGGATACGATCCAACGCCAAGTCAATCTTCTTGGGATGCAGCGCCAGCAACCGTTCGAGAATAAGGTCGCTACGGGTCAGCGTCGTCATTGCGCCGCGGCGTGACCATTGCCGTTCGGGGCGGGGCTGGGCATGCGCTTTGCCCTGGGGCGCGGTTGCTTCATCAAAAGATGAAGCAGGCGCGAAAGAGTCTCACGCATTTCATGGCGGTGCACCACCATGTCCAGCATACCGTGTTCCAGCAGATATTCGGCACGCTGGAAGCCTTCCGGCAGCTTTTCGCGGATGGTCTGGGCGATGACGCGGGCGCCGGCAAAGCCGATCTGCGCCCCCGGCTCGGCAATCTGGACATCGCCCAGCATGGCATATGAGGCAGAGACGCCGCCAAAGGTGGGATCGGTAAGCACGATCACATAAGGCAGTCCAGCTTCCTTCAGCATCTGCACCGCAATGGTCGTGCGGGGCATTTGCATCAACGACAGCATGCTTTCCTGCATGCGGGCACCGCCGGAAGAGACAAACAACAGGAAGGGCCGCCTGTCGGCGATGGCAGCTTCGGCAGCGGCAACAAAGCTCTCCCCAACCGCCATACCGAGCGAGCCACCCAGAAAATCAAAGGCCTGCACCGCCACCAA
>JAFAVT010000261.1 GCA_019242275.1 Alphaproteobacteria bacterium | reverse complement strand
CGGTACATCGTGGCCCGCCTCTGGCGCGACTATGTCCGCCAGCACCAGGGTCTGTTCGCACTGGCCGTGCTGTGCATGCTGATTTCTTCGTCCATCATCTCCCTGGTGCCGGTGCTGCTGAACTGGGAGACCAAGTATATTTTCCTGCGCCATAACAAGGATTGGTTGGTGCCGTTGTCGCTGATGGGGTTCGGCGCGATGGCCCTGCGTGCCGTCAGCATGTATCTGGGGCGCATCTGGATGGACTCTCTGGGCGAACAGATGGTGGCCGACGCCCAGCGCGACATGTTCAAGAGTCTGATCCGCAATGACCTCGCCACCCTGAACGCCGTACATTCGGGCCAGTTCGTTTCCGGCTTTCTTTATGACGCCACCCTGATACGCGATGCCTTCACGCAAGGAATTGCCGCCATCTTCCTGGAAGCGGTCTCGATGCTGGGACTGATGGGTTATGCCCTGGTCAGCGATTGGCAATTGGGCCTGCTGATCCTGATCGTGCTGCCCGGCGTGGGCTGGACGATGGAGCGGCTGGGTGGCTCTATCCGCCGCGCCGCCGCACGCGGCATGCAGGAGACCGGCGATCTGTCGGTGGTGTTGTCGGAAGCGCTGGACGGGCGGCGCATCGTCAAATCCTATGGGCTGGAGCAGCATTCCATCGAGCGGGTCGAAAGCCGGCTGAAGACGCGGCTGAAGACTCTGCTGAAGGTGGTGCGGCTGCGCGACGCCACCGCGCCGCTGACCGATGTGTTCCTTGGTGCTGCCATCGCCCTGGTGTTGCTGGTGGCCGGCTGGCAGGCCATTGCCGGCCAGATTACCCTGAATACCTTTATCGCTTTCACCGGCGCCATGATTTTGGCGCAGCAACCGGTACGCAATATTAGCCAGGCCTTTCCAACGGCGGCCGCCGGCGTCGCCGCTGCCAACCGCATGTTCGATGTCATTGACGTGCGGCCGGCCATTCTCGATGTGCCGGCCGCCACAATGCTGAAGGTGGAGCGGGCGCCAAAGGGCGGCGCTGTGCGCTTTTCCAATGTCAGCTTCGCCTATCATGACGCCGCCGACAGCGCCATCACCGGCATTGATCTCGACATACCGCCGGGCAGCAAGGTGGCCTTGGTGGGACCTTCCGGCGCTGGCAAGACCACTATCTTCAACCTGCTACTGCGCTTCTATGAGGTAGATGGCGGAAGCATCGTTATTGACGGCAGCGACATTCGTGAGGTCACGCTGGCTTCGCTGCGCGCCAATATCGGACTGGTAACGCAAGAACCGATCCTGTTCGACGAAAGCGTGGCCGAAAATATCGCACTGGGGAAACCGGAGGCGTCGCGCGCTGAAATCGAGGCAGCAGCTCGGGATGCCGCGGCCCATGACTTCATCGCGGAATTGCCCCAGGGATATGACACGCGCGTCGGTGAAGGCGGCCTGAAATTGTCGGGCGGCCAGCGCCAGCGCATCGCCATCGCCCGCGCCATGCTCAAGAACGCGCCGATCCTGTTGCTGGACGAAGCCACCAGCGCTCTGGACACTGCCTCTGAACGTCAGGTGCAGGAGGCACTGAACCGGCTGATGCGCGAGCGCACCACCATTGTCATTGCGCACCGCCTGTCCACCGTGCTCGACGCCAGCCGCATCTATGTGCTGGATCGCGGCGGGGTGGCGGAGGCGGGGACGCATGCAGAGTTGATGGCAAGGAACGGTCTTTATGCCGATCTCTACCGCCACAATCTCGACGGGGCAGCATGACCACAACCCTGCCCTTGCGCGTCTGGGCGCTGCTGGGCCATGCCTTGCAGCCGCTGGCACCATTCTGGCTGCGTCATCGCATGGCGCGCGGCAAGGAGGATGCCGAGCGCCTTGCCGAGCGGTTGGGTATTGCCGGCAAGCCGCGGCCGCAAGGGCGGCTGATATGGATCCATGGCGCCAGTGTGGGCGAGAGTTTGTCAGTATTGCCGCTGGTCGAGAAATTGATGGAAGATGGTTTTTCGGTGTTGGTCACCAGCGGCACTGTCGCCAGCGCCAGGCTTCTGGCACAGCGCCTGCCGCCGCCCCGCAACGGACAGACCGCGATTCACCAATTTGTCCCGCTCGACCTGCCCGCGGCGGTTGCGCGCTTTCTCGATCATTGGCGGCCGGAAGCGGGCCTGTTTGTGGAATCCGACCTCTGGCCCAATCTGGTCGGCGCGGCGCGGGCGCGGGGCATCAAGCTGGCGCTGATCAACGCGCGCATGTCGGAAAGCTCGGCCCAAGGCTGGCGGCGGGCCCCGAAGACGGCAGCGGCGCTGCTTTCCGCGTTCGATCTCTGCCTGGCGCAGGACGAAGAAATCGCCGCGCGTTTCGCCGGGCTGGGCGCGCGGGGCATAACCGTGGTTGGCAGCCTCAAGGCCGATGCGCCGCCCCTGGATGTGGATGAAGCCGCACTGGCGGCACTGAAAGCTGAGATCGGGGCGCGTCCGCTGCTGCTGGCGGCACAGACCCATCCCGGCGAGGATGAGACGATACTGCCGGCCCATGATGCGCTGTGCGAAGCCTTTCCCAATCTTCTGACCATCATCGTGCCCCGCCATGTCGGACGCGGCCAGGACATCGCCATGCTATGCGGACCGCGGCCCTCGGCGCGGCGCTCCCTGGGCCAGGCCATTTCCTCGCTGACCGCGGTGTATATCGCCGACACGATGGGAGAGATGGGACTGTTTTATCGGCTGACACCATTCTGCTTTCTGGGCGGAACGCTGGTGCCGGTTGGCGGCCACAACCCCATTGAGCCGGCCGTGCTGGGCTGTGCCGTGCTGGCCGGGCCACACCGCAGCAGCAACACCCGCGCCTTTGATGCCATCCTGGCCGCGCAAGGCTTCGGCAGTGTGGCCTCCAGTACCGACATCGCCCGTGAAGCGGGGCGGTTGCTGGCCGATCCCCCCACCGCGCGGGCTGCGGGGCAGGCGGCCCATAGCGGCGCAGTGTCATTGCAGGGCGCGGTGGCGAAAAGTGCCGCTTTGCTGGAAAGGCTGCTGGGTGATGCGCGCGCCTAATTTCTGGCGGCATCGCGGCATCACGGCGTATCTGCTGGCGCCGCTGGGAGCGATTTACAATGCCAGCGTCGCCTTCAAGGCTGCTTATGCCAGTCCCTATCGCGCCCCGATGCCGGTGATCTGCGTCGGCAACCTCACCGCCGGCGGCAGCGGCAAGACGCCGGTGACAATCGCCATTGGCGAGATGTTGAGGGCGCGGGGCAAGAATCCGGCCTTCCTGATCCGCGGCTATGGCGGCCGGTCGGCGGTGCCCACGCTGGTGAAACCGCATCATACCGCCCGGCAAGTGGGGGACGAGGCTTTGCTCTTGGCGCGCTCGGGCCCCACTATTGTGGCGGCGGACCGCGCCACCGGTGCCGCCAAGGCTGCCGCCCTGAAGGCCGACGTGCTGGTGATGGATGATGGCCACCAAAATTTCGGCCTCGCCAAAAACCTCTCGCTGGTGGTGGTGGACGGGAGCGGCGGTTTCCAGAACGGCATGGTGCTGCCGGCCGGACCGTTGCGGGAAAAAGTGGCGCAAGGACTGAAGCGCGCCGATGCCGTCATACTCATGGGCGAAGGAACACCCGATCTGGACGGGTATGCCGGGCCGGTGCTGCGCGCCCATCTGAAGCCGATGCCCAATGACCTGGCGGGACGGCGGGTTTTCGCTTTTGCCGGCATCGGACGGCCGCAGAAATTCTACGCCACGCTGAAAGCGGTGGGGGCCTTCATCACCGGTACCCAGGACTATGCCGATCATCATTTCTATGACGCCAAGGATTTGCAGGGCCTGCGCGACCAAGCGAAGGATGCGCTTTTGGTCACCACCGAAAAGGATCTGGTGCGCATTCCGCCGGAACGGCGCGGCGGCATCGTGGCGCTGGCAGTGGAAGCGCGCTTTGACGATCCCGCTGCGCTGGATGCCTTGCTGCGGAAAGCCGTGCCGTGAAGGCGCTGCGCTATGGCGCCGAAGCGGCGCTGTTCTTTTTCTTCATGGCGCTGTTCAAGCTCTTGGGGCTGGACCGCGCCTCGGCCTTTGGCGGCTGGATCGGGCGCGCAATCGGGCCCCGGCTGCGCTCTGATCAAACGGCGCGGAACAATCTGGCGGCTGCCTTTCCGGAAAAAAGCGCAGCCGAGCGCGATGCCATCCGGATGGCGATGTGGGACAATCTTGGCCGGGTGATTGGGGAATATCCGCATCTGGGAAAATTCACGATCAACGGTGCGGACCCGCGCCTGACTGTGGACTTCCCCGCCGATATCGCTCCGGGAACGAATGGCGTGGGCCGGATGTATCTTTCCGGCCATTTCGGCAATTGGGAGATGCTGCCGATTGCGGCCCGGCAACTGGGGCATGACGGTGCCGCCGTGGTACGGCCGCCCAACAACCCGTTGGTGGCGCGCTATCTGGAACAGTTGCGCGGCCGCGTCGGCCCCAAGACCCAGATCGCCAAGCACGCGGCGGCGCGGCGCATGTTCGCCACCCTGAAAGCAGGCAGAGAGCTTTACATGCTGGTGGACCAGAAAAACGACGAAGGCGTGGGCGTGCCCTTTTTCGGCCGTAACGCCATGACTACGCCGGCGCCGGCGGCACTGGCGCTGAAGCTGGGCGCGAAGATCGCTTTTGTCAGCAACCGGCGGCTGGATGGGGCGCGCTTTCAGGTCACGGTCCATCCGGGCCCGGATTTTTTGCCCAGCGGCGATGAGAAGGCTGACATCCAGGCCCTGACCGCGCTGATCACGGCGCGGATCGAGGAAATGGTGCGGGAAAATCCCAGCCAGTGGTTGTGGATTCACCGGCGCTGGCCGGCCGCGCGATAGCACGTCCCCGCGTGGTCCGTGGCGAAACAAGGGGTTACGCGGCATTCGTTTGTCCGTTTTTGGCTTACCCCTCCCCCCTCTCCGAAGCCTGCCAAGGCGTAGGAGGGCTGTCCCCAAGTTCGCGCCGCTTCGGAGAGTCGCCCCTTTGCAAACTCTGGCTGCCAAAGCGCATCCGGACGCAACAGCTTGATAATTGACCGGCACTTTTTCGTACCCTCCCCCCTTCCCCTGGACGGTGGCGAAGGCACTGTTTGGCAGGCGGTGCGATCTCAATTGCTGCGTCATCCAAATCCTTTCATCGCCCGCAGCCTTGCGGGGGCGCGAAAGGTAAAGAGTTTTCGGCGAGGAAAAAGAGAGGGAAGGGATTTCCCTGTGCTATCCCATCGGGGAGACTGAAATGCTTGAATAATCTCCGCGCCTATCCGCACGTTATGGCGCAAAGAATTTTATGAGGACATCATGGCGCCATCGGGTATCGTCAAACTGCATCGGGTCTTTGCCGCAAAGCCGGAGAAACTCTACCGGGCCTTTCTCAATGC